>NZ_JBIVGI010000035.1:0-74969 GCF_044748625.1 Kitasatospora sp. NPDC089913
GTCGAGGGCGACCACGCGGGTCTCGCCCTCCCCGTAGACCTTGTTCAGGCCGGTGGCGCGGGCGGCCGCCCGGCCGGTGCGGACGGCGGTTGCGGTCGACGTGCTCACGGGGTGCTCCTCGGGTCGGGCGTGGCGGACCGGGCCGTACGGCTCCGGAGGCTGGCCGGCCGGGGCCCTTCCAGGGGCGTCCGGCCGTACCTCCATGCTCCTTCCGGTGATCATGGTTCCTCGTCGCTCCGGCGGACGGTTGGCCCGACCGCCGCTGGGCGTACGCCCAGGTGACGCCCTCCTCCTGCGGTATGACACCGACCCTGAGCGGAAAACCGGTGGCCGGATCGAGCGGGTCGAGTGGCCAAATCACGAACTGTTCGTCAGATGGCAAGGAAACATGACAACTTCCCCGCCTCGGAACATGCGAAAGGGGATGCCGGGCGACTAGGCTCAGGGGTGGCCCGCACGGGGGTGGAGCGCTGCTCCCCGTTCCGCCGCGGGGCGGTCCGCAGAAGCCCAGATGGTGGAACGCAGACACGGGCAGCTTAAAACTGCTTGGCCGAAAGGCCGTGCCGGTTCGAGTCCGGCTCTGGGCACCGACTCGCGGGGACGCCGACCGGCGTCCCCGCCGGACGTCAGCTCCCGAATCCTTCTCGCGGCGGATGCCGATTCCTTTGCCAAGCCATTACCCTTGTGCTGCGGGCGGTGCAGTGCCGCCACGGAGGGAATGAGCAATGAGAAGCAGCAACCCGGTCTTCTCGCGGGAGGGGTCCTTCACCCGCGAGTCCGGCTACGCGGGTTTCGGGAACACCCAGACCCCGCCGGCCGGGAGCCCGTACGCAGGCAACCCCTACGGCAACAATCCGTACGGGAACAACCCGTACGCCAACAACCCCTACGGCCAGCAGCCCCAGGGCGGGGCGCCGCTGACCGACGAGCAGCTCGTCGAGATGTACAACGCGCCCTCCGCGGGTCCCGCGGCGACGGGCCGGATGACGCTGGACGACGTGGTCGCGCGCACCGCGATGACCCTGCTCACCCTGGTGGCGGCCGGCGGTCTCGCCTGGTTCGCACTGCCGGAGCGGAACTTCGGCCTGGCCGGCGGTGCCTCGCTGATCGCGTTCGTGGTCGGCATGGTGATCTCCTTCAAGCGGAGCGTCAGCCCGCCGCTGATCCTGCTCTACGCGGGCCTCCAGGGCTTCGCGCTCGGTGCGATCACCAAGGTGTTCAACACCATCTGGGAGGGCATCGCGATCCAGGCGGTGCTGGGCACCGCGGCGGTGTTCGCGGCGATGCTGATCGCGTACAAGACCGGGCGGATCCGGGTCACCGCGCGCTACACCCGGATCGGCATCGCGATCGCCATGGGCTTCGTGCTGCTGATGCTGGTCAACATGGTCGCCTCGCTGGTCTTCGGTGCCGACATGGGGCTGCGCAGCGGCCCGCTGGGCATCGTGGTCGGCCTGATCGGCATCGGGCTCGGCGCGTTCTTCCTCTCGCTGGACTTCGCGGCGATCGAGGAGGCCATCGCGCAGGGCGCGCCGCAGAAGGAGTCCTGGCGGGCGGCCTTCGGGCTCACCCTGTCGCTGGTCTGGATCTACGTCGAGATGCTGCGGCTGATCGCGATCCTGCGCGGCGACGACTGATCCCGAGCCGTACGACCCGCTGTACCACCACTGCCGCCGGGCCCCGGAGCGACCGCTCCGGGGCCCGGCGGCTTTCGTCCCCGGTGGCCCGTATGCTCGCCGCATGTCCGAGACGCCCGATGAGAAGACCCTGGCCGAGGCCGTCGACGCGCTGGCCGACCGGTTCCGCGCGATGCCGCAGAGCCGGCTGCTCGGCGCCGTGCCCGGGCACCCCTCGCGGGCCGCGGCCGGGCTGGCGCTGGCCCGCTGGCTGGCGGCGGCGGCACAGGCCGCGGAGGCGGTCCGGGCCGACGGCGGGGCGGACGGCCCGGACGCGCGCGAGCTGCCAGACGCCGGGGCGTTCGCCGTCGGCGACCAGCTCGCGGTGGTCGGGCACGACCTGGCGGCGGCACTGGCCGCGCTGCCGGAGGGCGCCGCGGTGGCTCTGCCGGACGGCCCGCCGGTGACGGCCGGGGCGGTGCGGGCCCTGGCCGTGCGACGGCTTGCGGAGGCCTCGGCGGCGGTCTGACGACCCCGGCGACCCCGGCGACCCGGGCGATCTGGACGACCCGGACGACCCGGACGACCTGGATGCCGCGGACGGCCCCGCGCGGCCCCGGTGGCCGTGAACCGGAACCGGCGGAACGCCGAGGGCCGGCCGGATCGGTAACCCCCTCGATCCGGCCGGCCCTCGGCGTCCGCGCGCCGGTCGGCGCGCCCGGGTCAGATGCTGGCCACCACCCGGTCGGCGAGCACGTACACGGCGTCCTCGTCGGTGGAGAAGGTCAGCGAGTAGGAGCCGGAGAACCGGGAGCCGCCGAGCAGCCGGACGTTCTCACCGGCCCGGACGGCGTCGATCAGCCGGTACGCGGCCTCGCGGTCGCCCGGGGCCACACAGAGCGTGGTGCCGTCGGCGAAGGCGTAGACGTCCAGGGTGCCGAGCGGTCCGGGGCGGACGTCGACCAGTGCGGTGCCCTCCTCGGCCAACGCGGTCAGCCGGGTGTCGGTCCACTCCCGGGACGGCGTCTGGCTGGGCACGAAGTCGGGGTGCGAGGGGTGGCGGCGCGGGTCGGGCGCGGTGGCCGGGGCCTCCTCGACGGTGGCCTCGGCGTCCAGCAGCCCGGCCTCCAGGCCGGTGGCCAGCAGGTCGGCCTCGCGGCGGGCCCGGGCGTCCCCGGTGCCCTCGCCGGCCGGGTGGCCGCCGGCGGGGTGGCCGGCCGGGTGGGCGGGGCGCAGCGGGCCGCCGCCCTCGGGGTCGGTCCCGGCGGGCCGGCCGCCGTCGCCGATGAGGTCCTCCAGCGCCGAGCGCAGGGCCTCGCCGAACTCCGGGTCCATGGTGCCCGGGTGGTCGGCGTTGTCGGCGGCCTCGTTCGGCCCGGTGGGGCGGGGGAAGAAGAGCGGCCACTCGTCGGTGGTGCTGAAGACACCGGCGAACGGGGAGTCGAACAGCGGTGCGTCCTCGGCCGCGCGGGCCTCCTGCTCGGCCCAGAACGCCCGGGCCTCGGTGATCTCCCGCTCGCGGTCGGCGGCCAGGGCCTCGGCGACGGCCCGGCGTATCGCGGTCTCGTCGACGGTGGGGGAGACGGCGGCCCGTGCGTCCAACCGGCGGGAGATTCCCCGGAGGTGGACCAGCACGGCGGTCGACACGGCGATCAGGATCAGCAGCAGGACGGTGTAGACGGCGCTCACGGAACGTACTCCTAGGGAGGAGTGGAACGGGGTTACCTCTCCACACTGCCCCATCCGGTGCTGTTACCGCAGTGGCCAATGTCCAATTTGTCGGTGACTTTCGCTCTTGTCCCCAAATTGTTAGGTAGGACCGCTCTACGCAGCGGAGTTGATCCGCTCCGCACCGTCGATTTCCGGTCCGGAAATGACAGAAAAGAGGGCCGGATCGACCTCGCGGTGTGATCCGGCCCTCAATTACGCTGTGTCACTCCAAATGGGTGGTCTGGACCCTTCCGGGTTGACGGCGCGAGGTCAGACGAGGCGCTCCAGGACCATCGCCATGCCCTGGCCGCCGCCGACGCACATGGTCTCCAGACCGAACTGCTTGTCGTGCCACTGCAGCGAGTTGATCAGGGTGGTGGTGATCCGGGCACCGGTCATGCCGAAGGGGTGGCCGACCGCGATCGCGCCGCCGTTGACGTTCAGCCGGTCCAGGTCGACGCCGAGGTCCCGGTAGGAGGGGATCACCTGGGCGGCGAAGGCCTCGTTGATCTCGACCAGGTCGATGTCGCCGATGGACAGGCCCGCCCGCTTCAGCGCCTGCTTCGAGGCCTCGACCGGTCCGTAGCCCATGATCTCGGGGGACAGCGCGCTGACGCCGGTGGAGACCACCCGGGCGAGCGGGGTGATGCCCAGCTCGCGGGCCTTGGTGTCGGACATGATCACCAGCGCGGCGGCGCCGTCGTTCAGCGGGCAGCAGTTACCGGCGGTCACCGTGCCGTCCGGACGGAACACCGGCTTGAGCCCGGATACGCCCTCCAGCGTGACGCCCGCGCGCGGGCCGTCGTCCGTCGAGACCACGGTGCCGTCGGGGGTGGTGACCGGGGTGATCTCACGCTCCCAGAAGCCGGCCTTGATGGCGGCCTCGGCGAGGTTCTGCGAGCGCACGCCGAACTCGTCCTGCTCGGCGCGGGTGATGCCCTTGAGTGCGGCGAGGTTCTCGGCGGTCTGGCCCATCGCGATGTAGGCGTCCGGCAGCAGGCCGTCCTCGCGCGGGTCGTGCCACTCGCCGCCACCGGTCTCGGCCCGCAGTGCGGTGCGCGCCTGCGCCTCGTCGAACAGCGGGTTCATGGTGCCCGGCATGCCGTCCGAGGTGCCGTGGACCGACCGGGAGACGGTTTCCACGCCGGCCGAGACGAAGATGTCGCCCTCGCCGGCCTTGATCGCGTGCAGGGCCATCCGGGTGGTCTGCAGCGAGGAGGAGCAGTAGCGGGTGACGGTGGTGCCGGGCAGGTAGTCCATGCCCATCTGCACCGCCACGATCCGGGCCAGGTTGTGGCCCTGCTCGCCGCCGGGCAGGCCGCAGCCGAGCATCAGGTCGTCGATCTCGCGCGGGTCGAGCTCCGGCACCTTGGCCAGCGCGGCCCGGATGACGTGCGCGGTCAGGTCGTCCGGGCGGACGTCCTTCAGGGAGCCCTTGAAGGCCCGGCCGATCGGCGAACGGGTGGCGCTGACGATGACGGCTTCGGGCATGGCGGGCTCCTCGCTGAGTGGCGGCGGACAGGCGTCCGGGAGGAAAGTTACCGTCTGGTAGCTCAGTCGTCACCCGCCCCGGTGTGTGAGCTGGCCGACGTGTTGCCGGGGGTCGGACCGGGGCCCCCGGACAGGCCTCCGGCAACCCCCTCGGACGGCGCGCCCACCGGTTCCCCGGCGGCCCAGGAGCCCGGCAGGCCGACCCGGATCCGGTGGCGCAGCAGCGCCCAGCGTCCGGCCGCGCCGTCCGCGCCGCCGACCGCCTCCACCTCGCTGCCGGCCCGGTCGGCCGCGGCCGCCGCGGCCACCGCCACCGGCAGCACCGCCTCGCCGGGGACCGGCCCGTCGCCCGCCTCCTCCTGCGGCCAGAGGTCCAGCGCGGCGCAGACCGAGGGCAGCACGGCCATCGCGGCTGTCGCGTAGCCCTGGGCGGACGGGTGGTAGCGGTCGGCGGCGAACATCTCCGGCCTGGCGGCGAACTCCGGGCCGAGCAGCGAGCCGAGCGAGACCGTCCGCCCGCCCGCCTCCACCACCGCGATGGTCTGCGCGGCGGCCAGCTGGCGGCTGACCCGGCGGGCCACCCAGCGCAGCGGCGGCCGGACCGGCTTGATGGTCCCGAGGTCCGGACAGGTGCCGACCACCACCTCGCAGCCGGCGGCGCGCAGCGCCGCCACCGTTTCGCCGAGCTGGCGCACCGCGAGCTGGGCCGGGCTGTGCCGGGTGACGTCATTGGCGCCGATCATGATCACGGCGATGTCCGGGCGGCACGACAGGGCCTGCTCCAGCTGGCCGGCCAGATCGGCGGAGCGGCCGCCCGAGAACGCCACGTTCACCAGTCGGACCGGGCGCTCGGCGACCGAGGCGAGGCCCGCGGCGAGCAGTGCTCCCGGGGTCTCCCGGGCCCGCAGCACGCCCAGGCCGGCCGCGGTGGAGTCGCCCAGGAAGGCCAGGACCAACGGCGGCTGCGGCGCGGCCGCGCTGTCGGCGAAGGCCTCGCCGTAGACGCCGTCGGCCCTCGGCGGGTCGCCGTCCAGGATGCCGATGGCCTGGACGGCCAGCTTGCTCTCGGTCAGCAGCAGGCCGACCAGGCCCACCCCCAGGACCCCGAGCCCGCCGCCGCCGTACGCCGCCGCGGTGGCGATCCGCCGGGCCACCCGGGCCCGCGACTGCTGTGTTCCTGGCACCCCGTGCCCCCTTCGCGTCCTCGTGCCACCCCGACGGGTGCCGTTCCCGATGCGTGTACACCCCTAGTACCCGCCCGGGGCGCCGCCTACGACGGCGGTGGGCCGTTCGTGGTGCGCACGGGCCCTCCGGGGCGCCCGGTACGGCCGCAGGGCCTCTCTTTCGGCCCTAGGCTTGCGGTACCGACAGCACTCGTATGCCCACACACCGGGAGGACCCCCGTGCGGTACCACAATTCGATCATCGACCTGGTCGGCAACACGCCGCTGGTCAAGCTGAACAAGGTCGCCGAGGGGATCAGTGCCACCGTGCTCGCCAAGGTCGAGTACTTCAACCCCGGCGGCTCGGTGAAGGACCGCATCGCCATGCGGATGATCGAGGCCGCCGAGGCCTCGGGCGCCCTCAAGCCCGGCGGCACCATCGTCGAGCCGACCTCCGGCAACACCGGTGTCGGTCTGGCGATCGTGGCCCAGCAGAAGGGCTACAAGTGCATCTTCGTCTGTCCGGACAAGGTGTCCACCGACAAGATCAACACGCTGCGCGCCTACGGCGCCGAGGTGGTCGTCTGCCCGACCGCCGTGGCCCCCGAGCACCCGGACTCCTACTACAACGTGTCCGACCGCCTGGTCCGGGAGACCCCGAACGCCTGGAAGCCGGACCAGTACTCCAACCCGGACAACCCGGCCTCGCACTTCCACTCCACCGGTCCGGAGCTGTGGGAGCAGACCGGGGGCCGGATCACCCACTTCGTGGCGGGCGTCGGCACCGGCGGCACCATCTCCGGCACCGGCAACTACCTGAAGGAGGTCTCCGGCGGCAAGGTCAAGGTGATCGGCGCCGACCCGGAGGGCTCGGTCTACTCGGGCGGCACCGGCCGGCCGTACCTGGTCGAGGGCGTCGGTGAGGACTTCTGGCCGACCGCCTACGACCGCGAGGTCGCCGACGGCATCGTCGCCGTCTCCGACAAGGACTCCTTCCAGATGACCCGCCGCCTGGCCAAGGAGGAGGGCCTGCTGGTCGGCGGCTCCTGCGGCATGGCGGTCGTCGCCGCGCTGGAGGTGGCGCGCGGGCTCGGCCCGGACGACGTCGTCGTGGTGCTGCTGCCGGACGGCGGCCGCGGCTACCTCTCGAAGATCTTCAACGACGACTGGATGGCCGACTACGGCTTCCTGCCGTCCGCCACCGACGAGGCGCACATCGGCGAGGTGCTGGCCCGCAAGGACGCCATCGAGCACGAGGGCATCCCGCAGTTCGTCCACATGCACCCCAACGAGACCGTCGCCGAGGCGGTCCGGGTGCTGCGCGAGTACGGCGTCTCGCAGATGCCGGTGGTCTCGCCGGGCGCCGGCCACCCGGACATCATGGCGGGCGAGGTGATCGGCTCGGTGGCGGAGAAGCTGCTGCTGGAGGGCGTCTTCGCGGGCGAGATCCAGCTGACCGACACGCTGGACAAGGTCATGTCCAAGCCGCTGCCGGTGGTCGGCTCGGGCGAGACCGTCACCAACCTGATGACGGTGCTGGAGAAGGCCGACGCCGCGGTGGTGCTGGTGGAGGGCAAGCCGCAGGGCATCGTCACCCGTCAGGACCTGCTCGGCTTCCTGGCCGGCAGCCGCACCGGCCACTGAGCCCGGCCGTGCGCCGGTCCGCGGTCAGCCGCCGCCCCCGACCCGGTGGCTGGTGAACCGTACGGCGCCGGTTCCGTTTCCGGGCGAACCGGTACACCGGCGTCATCTCCGTGCAGCACGGGCTTAACACGACTGCGGCATGGTTGTGCACACGGCAAGACGCCGAACGGGACGACAACGACCGGCCGGGAGCGGCTCCCCGGCGGCACGGTCCGTCCCGGGCACGACGGTCGGTCCTGACCCGGCCGGGTGTCCCTGTCCGCGGAGACGCCGTCGTCCCGCCCCTGCCCGGCCCCGGCCGGCTGCCAGGGTGAGGCGGCTCCCGGACGTCCGCGCCGCTCGGCGCGTCCGCACGGCTCCCGGGTGGGGGAGTCGGGCGGAAGCGGTGGGGCCGGTCCCTCCTTCGAGGAGGGGCCGGCCCCGCTGCTTCTCTCGGGTCCCTTCCGGCGGTCTCCCGGCATTCTCCGGCGCCTCCCGGCTGGCGGGATCCCGTAGTCTCGGCGCATGACCAGCACTGACACGACCGGCCAGGACAGCCCGCGCTACGTCCGGCTCAGCATCGAGCTCATCGCCGAGATCACCGACGAGGGCGCCCTCAAGGCGGCGGCCCTCGAGCAGGTGACCGCGGACGAGTACCTGGACGACGAGGAGCGCGCGCAGTCCGTCGAGGCCATCGAGGTGGACCCGGCGGGTTCGCTCGCCCACTTCATCGACCCGGTGGCGCTGCTCGGCGACGTCCCGGGTGTCGAGCTCGCCTCGGCGACCTGGGAGTCGGCGAACACCGACTTCGACCCCGAGGACGGGGACTGGGACGAGTACGCGGTGGAGGAGGCGGCCGAGTAGGGCACGCCCCCGACGTCCGGCGAAAGCCCGGCCTGCCGTCCGCAGGCCGGGCTTTTTGTCCATATTTGGCACTTGGTTTCGTCTTCTCATACGATCGCAAGCCGTTGGTGTTGGAACCGTGAACGTACGGATTGCGTTTTTGTATCCGTAATGCCCGGATGAAGCAGTAGGGAGTGGGCGACGTGACGGCACGGGACGGTCAGGGCCGGTCGGCCGCGAGCAGCTGGAGCCGGCGCGGCGTACTCGCCGGTCTGGTCGGTGCCCCGGTACTGCTGCTGGCGGCCTGCAACGACACCAAGGGCACGGACAGCGGCGCGGGCACCGGAACGACGGGCGCCGGTGGCACCGGCGGTTCCGGCGGTTCCGGTTCCGGCGGCGGACAGCCGACGGCGAGCGCCACCAGCACCCCGAAGACCTCCGTCGCCGTGATCACCGTCACCCCGGCCGACGGCACCACCTCGGCCGGCTTCAGCGATCCGGTCCGGGTCGCCGTCGCGGGCGGCACCCTCACCTCGGTCAAGGTCGCCGACTCCACCGGCAAGGCGCTGACCGGCGCGCTGTCCGACGACGGCACCGTCTGGACCTCCGCCGCCTCCCCGGCCAGCGGCACCAAGTACACGGTGACCGCCGCCGCCGTCGACAAGGACAAGCTGGAGGCGGACGCCAACGCCGTCTTCACCACCGCGACGCCGGCCAACACCTTCGTGGGCTACTTCACCCCCGAGGACGGCTCGGTGGTCGGTGTCGGCATGCCGGTCTCGATCAACTTCAGCAAGCCGGTCACCGACCGCAAGGCCGTCCAGCAGGCCATCACCGTGGTGGCCGAACCGGGCGTCGAGATCGTCGGGCACTGGTTCTCCAGCACCCGCCTCGACTTCCGCCCGCAGGAGTACTGGGCCAAGGGCACCAAGGTCACCGTCAAGCTCCGGCTCAAGGACGTCCAGGGCGCCAAGGGCGTCTACGGCACCCAGTCCAAGGACGTCCGCTTCACCGTCGGCCGGGCCCAGACCAGCGTCGCCGACCTCGCCACCAAGAAGCTCACCGTCACCACCGACGGCCAGGTCAGCGCCGTCTACGCGATCTCCGGCGGCTCGCCCGAGTTCCGCACCTGGGGCGGGAAGATGGTGATCACCGAGCAGTACCAGCAGACCCGGATGAACTCCCAGACCGTCGGCCTGGGCAGCGAGTACGACATCCCGGACGTGCCGCACGCCCAGCGCCTCTCCACCTCCGGCACCTTCATCCACGGCAACTACTGGTCGCCCGCCTCGACCTTCGGCAGCCAGAACACCAGCCACGGCTGCGTCGGCCTGCGCGACGTCAAGGGCGGCCAGGACGCCAATGCGGACGGCTACAAGTTCTTCAAGAGCTCGATGGTCGGCGACGTGGTCGAGGTCACCAACTCCGGGGACAAGACCGTCCTCCCGTCCAACGGCCTCAACGGCTGGAACATGGGCTGGGCCGAGTGGAAGGCCGGCAGCGCGGTCTGAGGGCCCGGGCGCCGCGGGCGTCACCTGCGGCACGGGCGTCACCGGGGCACCCGGGGTGCCCCGGTCGCGCGGGGGCTCCCTCCCGCGCGAATTCCCGCCCGTGCGGACAGAACCCCGCCCGCCCCCCGAGGAGTCAGGGGGGTGTGAAACGCGAGCAGAGGGAGCGCCTGGACGCCGAGTTCAGCGCGTTCGTGGTCGGCATCGGGCCACGGCTGATCAGGCTGGCCGAGCTGCTGACCGGTGATCCGCACCGGGCCGGGGACATCGTGCAGTCCGCGCTGGAACGCGCCTACCTGCACTGGCCCAGGATCACCGCGAACGCCGACGACCCGGCCGCCTACGTGCGGCGGATCGTCGTCAACCAGCACCGCGACTGGTGGCGGCGGACGCGCAACCGCGAGCTGCCCACCGCCCACGCCCCCGACCGGCCGGTGCCGGCGGACTTCGCCGAGCAGCAGGCCCAGCGGGCACTGCTGCGCCAGGCGCTGGCCGCCCTCACCCGGCGGGAGCGGGCGGTCGTGGTGCTGCGGTACTACGGGGACCTGAGTGAGGCCGAGACCGCCGCCGAACTGGGCATCGCGCCCGGGACGGTCAAGTCCACGCTGCACCGGGCGCTGTCGAAGCTGCGCGCACGGCCCGAACTCGCCGACCGCACCGGCGGTCCGGCGGGCCACGACCCGAGCGACATCGAGGTGGCGGTATGAACGGCGGCACGGAATTCGAGGAGCGGCTCGGCGAGCTGCTGACCCGCGAGGACACGGCCTGGGGGGCGGGGCGACCCGAACCGGCGGCGGTCATCGCCGGGGCGCGGCGCCGCCGGGCCCGGCGGCGGCTGGGCACCGGGGCGGCCGCGCTGGCGGTCGCCCTGGTCTGCGGGGGGACGGCGCTGACCCTCGGCGACCCCCGGCCGGCCGGCGGCGCGACGGGCGCGGCCGGGGCGGCGGTCACGACGACGGCCGCCGTGCTGCCCGGCGCGGCCCCCGCGGCGTCGGCGGTGCCGGTCGCCACCGGGGCCGGGACGCAGCCGGACTCCCCGGTCCAGCTGGTGGAGCCCGGCAAGCGGCTCACGATCGCCGAGGGCTACCGGATGGGCGTCACCGCGACCGGATCCTGCGTCGAGAGGTGGGAGCAGGCCACCGGATCGTGGGAGCAGCCGTTCGGCTGCCGCGACACCACCAGCGACAACCTCGACCACAGCCGGCCCACCATCGGGGCTCAGAGCCTCGGGGACGGTGAGCGGACCGTGGTGACCGGCCTGTACCTGGGCCCGGCGGCGGCCCGGGTCATGGTCGAGCTCAACGGTGTCCAGGTCCTCGCCACCCTGGTCACCACCACGGAGCCGAACGGCTGGAGCGCCTACTACGCGGTGGTTCCCGGGGCCGCCCGTTCCTCCTCCGGACCGGCCGGGCCCGACGCCGCCCCCTCGGTCGCGGCCTGGGCCGCCGACGGGACGCGGCTCGCGGACCTGATCGCTCCGCGCCGGTCCGACCCCTGGGCCACCGCGGGCGGCGGCACGGGCGCACCGGCGGCAGGCTGACGGGGCCGGCAGGACTGACGGCGCCGACGGGATGACGGGACTGACGGGGCCGGTGGAACGCGGTCGAACGCGAGGGCCGAAAACCGCCGGACTCCCGGGGGCGGCGGCGGGAGGGTGGAGGCATGACGACCTCCACTTCTCCCGCTCCGCCCGCCCCGTCCGTCCTGACCGTCCGGGCGATCGACCCGGCCGTGCACCGCTCCCTGCTGGTGCGCGACGACGCCGGACGCCCGCCGGTCCGCTCGGTCGACGTGACCGGCGGAGCCCCGCTGCGCTGCTGCCTGGCCCGGGCCGGGGCCGGGGAGCGGATCGCCCTGCTGAGCTACGCGCCGCTGCGGCGCTGGGCCGCGGAGACCGGGGCCGAGCCCGGCCCGTACGAGGAACTCGGCCCGGTGTTCGTGCACGACGGCCCGTGCGCGGGCCCGGCGACCGGGCAGGGCTGGCCGGAGGGCTTCCACGGCGGGCAGCGGGTGCTGCGGGCCTACGACCGGCGCGGGCACATCCTCGGCGGCGCCGTGGTGCTGCCGGAGGCCGCCGAGGCGGGCGCGGCGGTGCTGCTCGCCGACCCGGAGGTGGCCGTGGTGCACGTCCGGGCGGTGGAGTTCGGGTGCTTCATGCACGAGGTCCGGCGGGGCTGACCATCCCCGCGCGAGGCCCGGCGGGGCCGACCCCTGCCGGGCCGGGTCGGCCGGGGGCCGTGCCGGCCGGGGTGCTCACGAGCGCTTGGCGTAGTCCCCGTAGCCCTGCCAGTCCAGGACGACCGCCGGCTCGTCGCCGACCACCCAGGCGTCGTGGCCGGGCGGGCAGACCATGAAGTCGCCCGGGCCGAACTCGCTCTCCTCGCCGTCGTCCATGACGATCCTCAGCCGCCCCGAGATCATGTAGCCGACGTGCGCGGCCTGGCAGCTGTCCGTCTTCGCGATCGGCTTGACGTGCCGGGACCACTGCCAGCCGGGCCGGAACACCGCCCGCCCGACGCCCCCGGCGTCCAGGTGGACCAGGCGCAGCTCGCCGGTGTCCGCCTCGAACGGGCGGACCTCCTCGGCATCGGTGTCGAAGTTCCTGCGGATGAGACCGGCCATGGGGTGCTCCTCGGGACAGGAGCGGCCGCACCACCGGGGCGGATGGTGCGGCCGCCCTCCTGGTCCCTCCAGTCTGCGCCCGTCGGGCCCGGGGCGGAACCCCCCGTCGGACCAGGGGCGGACCCCGGCGGATCAGCCCTGGGTGCCCGTCCTGGCCACCCCGATCGGGCAGCTGGCGCCGGTGCCGCCCAGACCGCAGTAGCCGTTCGGGTTCTTGGCGTCCGAGAGGTACTGCTGGTGGTACGGCTCGGCCGGGAAGAACGGGCCGGCCGGGGCGATCTCGGTGGTGATCGGGCCGAGGCCGAGCGCCGTCAGCGCCGGCTGGAAGGCGTCCCGGGTGGCGGTCGCGGTGGCCGCCTGGGCGGGGGAGTGGGTGTAGACCGCGGAGCGGTACTGGGTGCCCACGTCGTTGCCCTGGCGGTTGCCCTGGGTCGGGTCGTGCGCCTCCCAGAAGGTCTTCAGCAGCCGCTCGTAGGAGATCACCGCCGGGTCGAAGACCACCCGCACCGCCTCGGTGTGCCCGGTCAGGCCGCTGCACACCTCCTCGTACGTCGGGTTCGGGGTGTGGCCGCCCTGGTAGCCGACCAGCGTCGTCCAGACTCCGGGCAGCCGCCAGAACGTCCGTTCGGCGCCCCAGAAGCAGCCCAGTCCCAGGTCCGCGACCTCGAGCCCCTCGGGGTACGGCCCGGTCAGCGGGTGGCCGAGGACGGTGTGCGGATCGCGCAGCGTGAAGCCGGGGGCCGCCCGGCCGGGAAGAGCCTGGTCGGCGGGGACGAGCGAGGTCTTGTGGCGGTTGAACAGCACGGCCTGCTCCAACGGGTTCGACAGGGGTTGCGGAGGTTCCAACACCGTCGCCCGCCCGGGGATTCCGGACAGTCCCCGGCGGCCGGGCGCCTTCCGGGCGGCAGCCGGGCGTTCGCCGACTACGCTCGGAGCATGACCGAGCACCAGCTTCCCCAGGGCTTCGAGACTCTCGCCATCCACGCGGGTCAGGAAGCAGACCCCCAGACCGGGGCCGTCGTCACGCCGATCTACCAGGTGTCCACCTACAAGCAGGACGGGGTGGGCGGCCTGCGGGGCGGCTACGAGTACAGCCGCAGCGCCAACCCGACCCGCACCGCGCTGGAGGAGTGCCTGGCCGCGCTGGAGGGCGGCTCCCGCGGGCTCGCCTTCGCCTCCGGCCTGGCCGCCGAGGACACGCTCCTGCGGACGATCCTCAAGCCGGGCGACCACATCGTGATCCCCAACGACGCCTACGGCGGCACCTTCCGGCTCTTCGCCAAGGTGCTGACCCGCTGGGGCGTCGAGTTCTCCGTGGCCAACACCCAGGACCTGTCCACGGTCCGCGACGCACTGCGCCCCAACACCCGCGCGGTCTGGGTGGAGACCCCGTCCAACCCGCTGCTGGGCATCACCGACCTGGCCGCGCTGGCCGAGATCGCGCACGGCGCCGGCGCGCTGCTGGTCGTCGACAACACCTTCGCCAGCCCGTACCTGCAGCAGCCGATCGCGCTGGGCGCCGACGTGGTCGTGCACTCGACCACCAAGTACATGGGCGGCCACTCCGACGTGGTCGGCGGCGCCCTGGTGATCGCCGAGGCCGGCCTGGCCGAGGAGGTCGCCTACCACCAGAACGCGATGGGCGCGGTCTCCGGCCCGTTCGACGCCTGGCTGGTGCTGCGCGGAATCAAGACCCTGGGCGTCCGGATGGACCGGCACAGCTCGAACGCGGAGAAGGTCGCCGAGCTGCTGGCCGGCCACCCCAAGGTCAGCCAGGTGCTGTACCCGGGCCTGCCCGAGCACCCCGGCCACGACATCGCCGCCAAGCAGATGAAGGCCTTCGGCGGCATGGTGTCGTTCCGGGTGAACGGCGGCGAGGAGGCGGCGGTCGAGGTCTGCAACCGGGCCGAGCTGTTCACCCTCGGTGAGTCGCTGGGCGGTGTGGAGTCGCTGATCGAGCACCCGGGCCGGATGACCCACGCGTCGGTGGCCGGTTCGGCGCTCGAGGTGCCGGCCGACCTGGTGCGGGTCTCCGTCGGCATCGAGTCGATCGACGACCTGCTGGCCGATCTCCAGCAGGCGCTGGGCAAGTAGCGCCTCCCGGTCGCCGGTCGCCGGTCGCCGGTCGCCGGTCGCCGGTCGCCGGCCGTCCGGCCTCGCTAGGCGCTCTGCCGGCCCGCCGAGTACGACTCCATCGAGTGGTTGAAGCGGGCCAGCAGGGCGCAGAAGACCTGCTGCTCCTCGGGCGGCCAGTCGGCGACCAGCTGACGTGTCAACTCCGTCCGCCCCGCCCGGACTTCGGCCAGCCGGTCGGCGCCGAGCGGGGTCAGGGCGAGCCGGACGGCACGCCGGTCGGCCGGGTCCTGCACCCGGCCGACCAGGCCCGCCGCGACCAGCGGGGCGACCTGCCGGGTGACGGTGGAGGAGTCGACCCCCAGCGCGTCGGCCAGGGCCTTGACGTTGGCGGGGCCGAGCCGTTCCAGCCGCTCCAGCAGCAGGTAGGCGGCCCGGACCAGGGCGGCCACTCCGTCGGATCCGCGGACCTGCTCCATTCTGCGGGCGAACAGCGCCAGCTGGTACTGGAGTTGCGTGTGCACGGGGTCGGTGAGGTCGGAGGCCAGGGGCGAGGTCGTCGTCATCGCGGCTCACGATCGTCATGCGGTGAGAGAGGCTCAGAAGCAGCAGCGTACGCGGGCCGGGCGGGCCCGGGAACAGGGCCGACGTCCCCGGACGGGACGCCGGAGAGCCCTAGGCTGCTGTCATGCACAGCTGGCCGATCACCCTCGACGATGTCCGCGGCGCCCAGAAGATGCTCGCCGGGGTGGCCCGGACGACGCCGATGGAGGGCAGTCGCCACCTTTCCGCGCTGGTGGGCGCTCCGGTCCACCTGAAGTGCGAGAACCTCCAGCGCACCGGCTCGTTCAAACTGCGCGGGGCGTACGTCCGGATCGCGGGCCTCTCGCCGGTGCAGCGGGCGGGCGGGGTGGTCGCGGCCAGCGCCGGCAACCACGCCCAGGGGGTGGCGCTGGCGGCCTCGCTGCTCGGCGTGCGCTCCACCGTCTTCATGCCGCTGGCCGCGCCGCTGCCCAAGGTGGCGGCGACCAGGGAGTACGGCGCCGAGGTGCGGCTGCACGGGACGACCGTGGACGAGGCGCTGCAGGCCGCGCAGCGGTACGCGGAGGCGAGCGGGTCGGTGTTCATCCACCCGTTCGACCACCGGGACATCGTGATCGGCCAGGCCACGGTCGGACTGGAGATCCTGGAGCAGTGCCCCGAGGTGCGGACCGTGCTGGTCGGGGTGGGCGGCGGCGGTCTGCTGGCCGGGATCGCGGCGGCGGTCAAGCCGCTGCGGCCGGACGTCCGGGTGGTGGGGGTGCAGGCGGCGGCCGCCGCCGCGTACCCGCCCTCGCTGGCGGCGGGCCGTCCGGTCTCGCTGGAGCGGTTCGCCACCATGGCCGACGGGATCATGGTGGGCCGGCCCGGGGACGTGCCGTTCGAGATCGTCAACACCCTGGCGGACGGGGTCCGCACGGTGTCCGAGGACTCGCTGTCCCGGGCGCTGCTGCTCGGTCTCGAGCGGCTGAAGCTGGTGGTGGAGCCGGCCGGGGCGGCGCCGATCGCGGCCCTGCTGGAGCGGCCGGAGTCCTTCGAGGGGCCGGTGGTGGCGGTGCTGTCCGGCGGCAACATCGATCCGCAGCTGATGCAGCGGGTGCTGCGGCACGGCCTGGCGGCCGCAGGCCGGTACCTCTCGCTGCGGGTGCGGCTGGCGGACCGCCCGGGGGCGCTGGCGGGCCTGCTCGGAGTGCTGACCGAGGTCGACGCCAACGTGCTGGACGTGGCGCACGTGCGGGTCGACCCCCGGCTGGGGCTGACCGAGGTGGAGGTGGACCTTCATCTGGAGACCAAGGGCCCGGAGCACTGCGCGGCGGTGCTCGGCGAGCTGCGGGACGCGGGGTTCGTGGTCTCCGCGTAGGAGCGGGGGGCTCCGGAGTCGCTGGCCCACCGGGATCGGGGGCAGAGTGGGACAGACCACATGTTGTCCCGCGCAGTCGTCCCCGCCCTTCCGTCCCTCCCGAGGAGATGAGACAGGCCCATGGCGCCAGCCATCCAAGCCGAGAACCTGGTGAAGACCTTCGGCGACGTACGAGCCCTGGACGGCGTCAGCCTCGACGTCCCCGAGGGCACGGTGCTCGGGCTGCTCGGCCCGAACGGCGCCGGCAAGACCACCACCGTGCGCGTCCTCACCACCCTGCTCCAGCCCGACTCCGGCCGTGCCACGGTGGCCGGCGTCGACGTCCTCAAGCACCCGAACCGGGTCCGCAGCCTGATCGGCCTCTCCGGCCAGTACGCCGCGGTCGACGAGTACCTCACCGGCTTCGAGAACCTCCAGATGGTCGGCGAGCTCTACCAGATGCCGGTCCGCGCGGCGAAGGCCAGGGCGCTGGAACTGCTGGAGTGGTTCAACCTCACCGAGGCCAAGGACCGCATCGCCAAGACCTACTCCGGCGGTATGCGCCGCCGCCTCGACCTGGCCGCCGCCCTGGTGGTCCGGCCGCCGGTGATGTTCCTGGACGAGCCCACCACCGGTCTCGACCCCCGCAACCGGCTCGCCCTGTGGGAGGTCATCGAGACCCTCGTCGAGCAGGGCACCACGCTGCTGCTCACCACCCAGTACCTGGAGGAGGCCGACCGCCTCGCCCACGACATCGCCGTGGTCGACCACGGCCGGGTGATCGCCCGGGGCACCGCCGACCAGCTCAAGGCGCAGATCGGCGGCGAGCGGATCGAGGTCGTGGTGCACCGGGCCGATCTGGTCGGCGAGGCGGTGGCCGCGCTGTCCGGCTACGCGCTGGGCGAGCCGGCGCTGGAGAAGAACACCCGCCGGATCACCGTCCCGGTCAGCGGCGGCGCCCGGGTGCTCGCGGACGTGATCCGCGAGCTGGACGCCCGTTCGATCGAGATTGACGACATCGGCCTGCGCCGGCCGACGCTGGACGACGTCTTCCTCTCGCTCACCGGCCACCACACCGAGGCCGACCAGGAGGAGGGCGGCGGCAAGGGCCGCGCCTCCGGCTCCGGCGCGGACGAACGGGCCGTGCCGGCCGGGAAGGAGCGCTGAGATGACCAGTGCCACCGAGCACGCCATCGGCGGGGCGGTGCCCAAGCAGCGCCGGGGCGTGGCCGCCGTGCTGCACGACTCGTGGGTGGTCGCCAAGCGGAACCTGCGCCGGATGACCCGGATCCCCGAGATCGTGGTGTTCGGGCTGATGCAGCCGGTGATGTTCGTCCTGCTGTTCTCGTACGTCATGGGCGGCGCGATCCAGATCCCCGGGACGGAGTCCAGCTCCTCGACGTACATCCAGTTCCTGATGGCCGGCATCTTCGCCCAGACCGTCACCTTCGCGGTGGCGGGGGCCTCGGCCGGCATCGCCGAGGACATGTCCAAGGGGCTGGTGGACCGGTTCCGCTCACTGCCGATGACCCGCTCGTCGGTGCTGGTCGGCCGCACCCTGGCGGACCTCTGCCAGACCGCCTTCACCCTGGTGGTGCTCGCGGTGGTGGCGCTGCTGGTCGGCTGGCGGATCCACCACGGGTTCTGGTCCGCGCTGGGCGCGTTCGGGCTGCTGCTCCTGCTCGGCTACGCGTTCTCCTGGATCGGGGCGCTGATCGGCCTCTCGGTGCGCAGTCCGGAGGCGGCCACCTCGGCCGGGCTGATCTGGCTGTTCCCGCTGACCTTCATCTCCAACGCCTTCGTACCGGTCAGCTCGATGCCGGGCTGGCTGCAGGCGATCGCCTACTGGAACCCGTTCAGCGCAACCGTGCAGGCCTGCCGCAACCTCTTCGGCAACCAGGTCGGGCCGGTGGACGACGTCTGGCCGATGCAGCACGCGGAGCTGATGTCGGTGCTCTGGTCGCTGGTGATCATCGCGGTGTTCTCCTGGCTCTCGGTGCGCAAGTACCGCTCGGCCGCGGGCTGAGCGGGCCGGGCCGGCAGCGGGGGCGGACGGGCCCGGTGCCGAGGGGCGGGCCGGGCCCGGACACGGACGCGCGAAGGGCGGCCGCGGCAGATGCCGCGGCCGCCCTTCGCATGTCCGCCGGAGCGGCGGAGGGAGGATCAGCCGGTGTAGGGCTTGACCTCGATGATCTTGACCATGGCCTGCTTGCCGTTCGGCAGCTCGTACGTCGCCTCGTCGCCGATGGTCTTGGCGTCGATGGCGCGGCCCAGCGGGGACTGCGGCGAGTAGATCTCCAGGTCGTCGTCGCCGGCGACCTCGCGCGAACCCAGCAGGAACTTCATGGTGTCGTCCACGTCGCCGTCGAAGGCGACCGTGACGACCATGCCCGGCGCGACCACGCCCGAGTCGGCCGGGGCCTCGCCGACCTTGGCGCGCTCCAGGAGCTGGGTGAGCTGGCGGATCCGCAGCTCGTACTTGCCCTGCTCCTCCTTGGCCGCGTGGTAGCCGGCGTTCTCCTTGAGGTCGCCCTCCTCACGCGCGGCCTCGATCTTCTGCGCGATCTCGATCCGCCAGGGGCCGGTCAGGTGATCCAGTTCGGCCTTGAGCTGGTCGTAGCCGGACTGAGTGAGCCAGGTCACGTTCTCGCTGGTCTGGGTCACGGGGGCTCCTCGTAGGTGCTGGGGCTGTGCTGAGGGTGTGAGTCGTCAGCGCGTAGGTGGGTGCTGATAACGGTCTTAACTACAAAGCAACGCCCGCTCCCGTACCAGCTGGTGCGGAAGGGGCGAAACCACGAGCCTAACAACTCCTGCCGACAATCGGGAGGGTCGTTGGCGCGTCATTGACGGCGGCGTTGCGCCGGGATGTACAGGACCGGTGCGCGGGACTCCCCTACGGATGCCCGCCCGCCCGGGTGAATATGCGCCGACCAGCAGGGCGGCCGCCACCGAATTCCCGGGCGGGTGTCACGCGGGCGTGCAGCCCAGCAGCTCGGCGGTGGTGCCGCGGGCGGTGGTCCGCAGGCTGACCACCGCGTCGTAGCCGGTGCCCGCCGCCGGGACGGGGAAGTCGGCGACCCCGACCACCGCGCCGTCCTCGCCCTGCGAGCGGACGGTGCAGCTGCCGGCCGTGCCCTCGCTCTTGCGCACCGCCAGGTGCAGCTGGAGCTCGCTGTCCGAGACCGCCTGGAAGGTCGGCACGGTGCCGTTGATCCGGGTCTCCCGGATCAGGTACGAGCTGCCCAGCCAGGCGATCAGGCCCAGCGCCAGCACCCCGCAGACCGCGCCGATCACCTTGAGCCGGCGGTCGGTCTCGCGGTCGCCGCGCCGCCCGTAGCGCCCCTCGGGGAGCTGCGGGGTCCGGGTGCCAGCACTCATGGGGCTCAGTCCTCTCGTGGGGAGGAGGCCGCGCGGGTGGTGCGGGGGAATGCGGGGCTCCTCCAGTCCGTCACTATAGGAGGGGCACGCCCGCGGCCGGTCCGGCGGGGGCGGGGCTCGGCCGTGTCGCGCCGTACGCCGCGGCCGGTCCCGCGGTGACGCGGCCCCGAGAGCGGCTCGGACGACGGGCGGACCGGACAACGCGGGACGCCCGGACATTTGTGGAAGGAACGCACGCGTTGACTGAGCAGTTGCGACTGATGGCGGTGCACGCACACCCGGACGACGAGTCCAGCAAGGGCGCGGCGACCATGGCCATGTACGTCGACCAGGGGGTGGACGTGCTGGTGGCCACCTGCACCGGGGGGGAACGCGGTTCGGTCCTCAACCCGAAGCTGCAGGGCAAGCCGGAGATCGAGGAGAACATCCACGAGGTACGGCGCAAGGAGATGGACGAGGCCCGCGCGATCCTCGGGATCAAGCAGGCCTGGCTGGGCTTCGTCGACTCGGGCCTGCCCGAGGGCGACCCGCTGCCCCCGCTGCCCGAGGGCTGCTTCGGCCTCCAGGACGTCAAGGAGGCGGCCGAACCCCTCGTCCGCCTGATCCGGGAGTTCAAGCCGCAGGTCGTCACGACCTACGACGAGAACGGCGGCTACCCGCACCCCGACCACATCATGACCCACAAGATCACCATGGCGGCCTTCGACGCCGCCGGGGACCCGGACGCCTATCCCGAGGCCGGCGAGCCCTGGCAGCCGCTGAAGCTCTACTACAACCACGGCTTCCCGATGGGCCGGATCCGCGCCCTGCACAAGTACCTCAGCGAGAACGGCCACGAGTCCCCCTACGGCGAGTGGATCGCCGGCTGGGAGAAGAGCGGCCGCAAGGAGCGCGAGATCACCACCCGGGTCCGCTGCGACGACTGGTTCGAGACCCGGGACCGCGCGCTGATCGCGCACGCCACCCAGATCGACCCGGACGGCCCGTGGTTCCGGGTGCCGCTGGAGGTCCAGCGCGAGGTGTGGCCCACCGAGGACTACGAGCTCGCCCGTACCCTGGTCGACGTGGACCTGCCGGAGGACGACCTGTTCGCCGGTCTGCGTACCCCCAGCCTGACGGCCGAGTCGGCCGACACGCGGGACTGAAGCACCCCCCGACGGCCCGGCTCCCCGTGAGCCGGGCCACCATAGAGATATGAGTGCCCCCGTGAACCTCACCCACCTCGCCGCCGAGCTCGCCGTCGACGACGCCAAGGTCACCCCCGGCCTGCTGGGCTTCGTCGTCTTCGCCGCCCTCGGCGTGGCCACCTGGTTCCTGGCCAAGTCGATGAACCGCCAGTTCAAGAAGGTCGACTTCGCCGAGGAGCCGGAGGCCCCGAAGGAGTGAGGTCCTGCCCCCTTCCCGGGCGCCGATGCGCAAGGATGGGGGCATGCCGAACCGCCTCGCCGACGCCACCTCGCCGTACCTGCAGCAGCACGCCGACAACCCGGTCGACTGGTGGCCGTGGGGACCGGAGGCCTTCGCCGAGGCGGAGCGCCGCGGCGTACCGGTCCTGCTGAGCGTCGGGTACGCCGCCTGCCACTGGTGCCATGTGATGGCCCACGAGTCCTTCGAGGACGACGGCACGGCGGCGTACCTCAACGAGCGCTTCGTCGCCGTCAAGGTCGACCGGGAGGAGCGGCCGGACGTCGACGCCGTCTACATGGAGGCGGTCCAGGCGGCGACCGGGCAGGGCGGCTGGCCGATGACCGTCTTCCTGACGCCCGAGAAGGAGCCGTTCTACTTTGGCACCTACTTCCCGCCGGAGCCCAGGCACGGCATGCCCTCGTTCCGGCAGGTGCTGGAGGGCGTGCACGCGGCCTGGCGGGACCGGCGGGACGAGGTCGGCGAGGTCGCCGGGCGGATCCGGGCCGACCTGGCCGAGCGGGCCTCCGTCTACGCGGTCGGCAGCGGGGTGCACACGCCGCCCGGGGAGGCCGGGCTGCACGAGGCGCTGGTCGGGCTCGGCCGTGACTTCGACGAGCGGCACGGCGGCTTCGGCGGGGCGCCGAAGTTCCCGCCGGCCATGGTGATCGAGTACCTGCTGCGCCACCACGCCAGGACCGGGTCCGCGGCGGCGCTGGAGATGGCCGTCCGCACCGGCGAGGCGATGGCCCGCGGCGGCATCCACGACCAGCTCGGCGGCGGTTTCTCCCGGTACGCGGTGGACGCCCGGTGGGTGGTACCGCACTTCGAGAAGATGCTCTACGACAACGCGCTGCTGCTCCGCGCGTACCTGCACCTGTGGCGGGCGACCGGCTCCCCGCTGGCCCGCCGGACGGCGCTCTCCACCGCGGACTTCCTGCTGCGCGAACTGCGCACCCCCGAAGGCGCGTTCGCCTCCGCGCTGGACGCCGACAGCCTCGACGAGGAGACCGGCGCCAGCAGCGAGGGCGCCTACTACGTCTGGGAACCGGGCCAGTTGGTCGACCTGCTCGGTCCGGCCGACGCGGCCACCGCCGCCCGGCTGTTCTCCGTCACCGCCGAGGGCACCTTCGAGCACGGCACCTCCGTGCTCCAGCTCCTCGCCGACCCCGAGGACCACGCCGAGTACGAGGCGATCCGGGCGCGCCTGCTGGCGGCCCGCGCGGAGCGACCGGCGCCCGCCCGGGACGACAAGGTGGTCGCCGCCTGGAACGGCCTGGCGATCGCCGCCCTCGCCGAGACCGGCGCCCTGCTGGACCGGCCCGACCTCGTCGCCGCCGCCGAACGCGCCGCCGATCTGCTGCTCGCCGTCCACCTCACCCCCGACGGCCGGCTGCTGCGCACCTCCCGCGACGGCCGACCCGGCGCCAACGCGGGTGTGCTGGAGGACTACGCCGACACCGCCGAGGGCTTCCTCGCGCTGTACGCCGTCACCGGCGAGGCGGAGTGGCTCCAGCTGGCCGGCGGGCTGCTCGACACCGTGCTCAAGCACTTCGCCGACGAGTCGACCGGCGCCCTCTACGACACCGCCGACGACGCCGAGGAGCTGATCCGGCGTCCGCAGGACCCGACCGACAACGCGACCCCGTCCGGCTGGACCGCCGCCGCCAACGCGCTGCTCGGCTACGCCGCCTACACCGGCTCGGAGCGCCACCGGACCGCCGCCGAGCGGGCGCTCGGCATCGTCGGGGCGCTGGCCCCGCGCGCGCCCCGGTTCGTCGGCTGGGGCCTGGCCGCCGCCGAGGCACTGGCCGACGGGCCGCGCGAGGTCGCGGTGATCGGCCCGGCCGGCGACCCGGCGACGGTCGCGCTGCACCGGACCGCGCTGCTGGGCACCGCTCCCGGCGCGGTGGTCGCGTTCGGGGAGCCGGGCGCGGGCAGCGACGACGTCCCGCTGCTGGCCGGCCGGCCGCTGGTCGACGGCGCGCCCGCCGCGTACGTCTGCCGCCACTTCACCTGCGACGCCCCCACCACCGACCCGGCCGTCCTCGCGGACCGGCTGGGCGTGCTTCAGGACGTGCCCGGCGAGTAGGGGAGCGGCCGCGTACGAGCGGCAGCGGAAATGCGGTGGTGGGAGGCGCGGGAGCCGGGGGAGGATGGGACATGCCCTGGACCATCAGCAGCTCCCTCGACGACTTCCGCGCCCGGGCCGGCGGGTTCCTCGCCGCGCACCCGGCCGAGAACACCGTCCTGCTCACGATCACCGACCGGCTGACGGCGCGCGGCCCGCACTACTACGGCGACGGCGTGCCGGTGTTCGGCTGGTGGAGCGCCGAGCCGGCCGGGCCGGTCGCCGGTGCCTTCCTGCGGACGCCGCCGTTCACCCCGCGGCTGGGGCTGATGCCGGAATCTGCCGCAGCCGAGCTGGCCACCGAGCTGGTCGCCGAGCCGGCCGCCGGGCCGGCCGGGTCCGCGGCACTCACCGGAGTGGCCGGCGGTGCGCGCGCGACGCTGGCCTTCGGGGCCGCCTGGGCCGGTGCCACCGGTGCCACGAGCACCGTCAGGACGAACGAACGGCTCTACCGGCTGGGCGAGTTGACCGATCCGCCGCGTCCGCCGTCCGGTCGGGCCCGGCTCGCCGGAGCGGACGACCGTGAGCTGCTGATCCGCTGGTTCGGCGAGTTCGCCGACGAGGTGGACATCCGGATTCCCAACCTCGCGACGGTGGTGGACGACCGGACCGCTGCCGGTCAGCTGCACCTGTGGGAGGACGGCGGGCGGCCGGTCGCGGTGGCGGGGGCCAGCGCGGTGATCGCCGGGATGTCGCGGATCGGCCCCGTCTACACCCCGGCCGACGCCCGGGGCCGGGGCTACGCCAGCGGCGTCACGGCGGCCGCCTCGGCCGCCGCCCTCGCCCGGGGGGCGGCCGAGGTGCTGCTCTACACCGACCTCGCCAATCCGACCAGCAACTCGATCTACCAGCAGATCGGTTACCGGCCGGTGGAGGACTGCGTGGAGCTGGCCTTCGGCGACTGAGGCCCGCCGGTGGGCGGCGGGCGGAGGCCGGTCGCGGGGGCCGGTCGCGGGGTCCGGGAACCACCGGTGCCGGGGAGGCGTCGGACCGGTGGGGGCAGGGCGGGCGGAGGGGGCGCGACGGTGGACGCGGTACTGGCACGGGCGGCCCGGCTGGGGCCGCTGGAGGTGGCGGTCGGAGCGCTGGCCGGCAACCTCGCGCTGTTCGCGGTGGCGCTGCTGGCCGGGGGCTGGCTGGTCCGCCGCTTCGGCGACCGGCGGCTGACCCCGGCCCCCGCGCCTCCGGACCGCCGGGAACGGCTGCTGACGGTGGTCGCCGTGCTGCTCAACTCGGCCCTGGGGCTGGCCGGCTGGCTACTGTGGCGGGCCGACCTGATCCGGCTCACCGCGGACACCGGACCGCGGGCGCTGGCCGATCTGCTGCTGTTCTCGCTGGTGATGGACGCGCTGATGTACGGCGGCCACTGGCTGGCCCACCGCCGCCGGCTCTACCGGCTGGCGCACGAACTCCACCACGCCTACCCGGACCCGCGCCCGGCCACCCTCTTCGTGCTGCACCCGTTGGAGGTGCTGGGCTTCGGCGGGGCGTGGATCGCGGTGCTCTGCCTCTGGCCGGGGATGTCGGCGGCGGCGCTGGCGGGCTACATCGGCGTCAATCTGGTCTTCGGCCTGCTCGGGCACCTGGGGGTGGAGCCGTTCCCGGTCCGGGTCCGGCGGCTGGCGGTGTTCCGCTGGGTGGCGCTGCCGATGTTCCATGTCGGCCACCACCGGGACCCCTCGGTCAACCTGGGCTTCTACACCACGGTCTGGGACCGGGTGTTCGGTACCGTCGACCCCGGCTACGACGCCCGCCGGCTGGCGGCGGACCCCGGGCGGTACGACCGGTAGCCGGCCGGACTGTCGGCCGGAACGGCCGCGGCCGGCGCCGCACGTCCTACTCCCAGTCCCAGCTGATGCCCAGGATGCAGGGCCGCAGGGCGGTCGCGACCAGGTGGACGCAGTGGTGGCCGTCGAGGGTCAGCTCCTCGGTCTCGTAGGGCCGTTCGGCGGGGGAGCGGCGGGCGAAGCGGTGGCAGCGGACCGGCAGCGCCGCCGGGTGGAAGGTGACCTGGAGGACGTACTGGCCGGCGCCCGAGTTGAAGCCCCGGACGTACTCGCAGCTGGGGGTGGGGGACAGGGCGTCGTCGAAGCCGTAGCCGAGCAGATGGGTGTCGCCCGCGCGCAGTCGCCGGTCCAGCAGGAGTTCGGCGACCAGCAGGTCGTGCGCCTGGTCGCGGCGGATGCGGCCGGGGCGGCAGTTCTCCTCGGCGCGCACCCCGACCCGGGTGATGTCGCTGCCGGGGTCGCCCTGGTGGATGGCGAGGTAGCGGTCGATCCCGTCGCGGTGGGCGCGCAGGGCGTGCTGGGAGTCGCGGCGCAGCAGTTGGCGGTCGGGGCCGATCCGGATCCGCTCGATGTGGGTGATGGTGTGCAGGCCGGTGTCGCGCGGGCTGGACAGCTCGGTGAGCAGGTCGTCGACGGCGGTGGCCGGGCTGATGAGGTCGCGGTAGGGGCGGACGGGCGGGCCGGCCGGCTCGGCGGGTGCGCCGCGCCGGGGGCCCAGCAGTCTGGTGAGGGAGTGCGCGGGGAGGTCCAGGACCCGCTCCAACTCTCTTACGGCACGCAGCGACTCCGGCCGCTCGGGACGGCGGTGGCCCTGCTGCCAGTAGCTGAGGCTGGTGACCCCGATGTGGACGCCGCGCAGCGCGAGGTGGTCGCGGACCCGGTGCAGGGCGAGGCCCCGGACGGCGATGGCGGTGCGCAGGGCGAGGTGGAACGGGCCGGTCCGCAGCGCGGTGGCGAGGTCGGGGTGGTCGGTCCGCTGCATGCGGCCTCCTCGGGTGGCGGACGGGGCGGGCCCGGTCGGTCGTGAATATTCACATGTGGAGGGGGGTTTGTCACCGGTCGGGGCGTGACTGGCAGGGGTTCCCGGGCCGGCGTTCACAACGGGGCGGGTGCGTTCACACCCGGCGGAAGGGGCGCCGGGAGGCGTTGACCGGCCATGTCAACAGCGCGATGCTCGGTGGCGCGATCCGGACCGCACCCCCACACCTCTCGACTCCTCTGCCTGTCGCAAGGAGGAAATCCCCCATGTCAGTCGCACGGACACGCCTGCGCCGCACCGTCTCGGTGCTCGCACTCGGCGTCCTCGGCCCGGCGCTCAGCGTCGCGGCCGTCACCCCGGCCCAGGCCACCCCCACGGCCTCGTCCGCCTCCGTCCAGAACCGGGCCCAGCGGGTGCAGCCCGCCGCCACGGGTGCCACGGCCGATCTGGCCGGCACCTTCAAGAAGCTCAACATCACCATGCAGCAGCAACAGCAGAGCAACTGGTGCTGGGCGGCGAGCGGCAACACCATCGCCACCTGGTACGGCTACACCTACAGCCAGAACCAGTTCTGCAACGCCGCGTTCGGCCGTTCGACCAACTCGAGCTGCCCCAACAGCCAGGCCACGCTGGGCGATGTGCAGAACGGCCTGAGCTGGGTCGGCATCAACCCGGGCTCCTACGTCACCGGCTATCTGCGCTACAGCACGGTGCAGACCGAGGTGAACGCCAACCGGCCGATCGAGACCCGGATCCAGTGGAGTTCCGGCGGCGGCCACATGCACGTGGTCTACGGGTTCGACACCTCCAACAACTGGGTCTACTGGGGCGACCCGTGGCCGTCCAACACCCGTTACAACTGGGCGGACTACAACTACTACGTGTCGAACGGCACGTTCTCCTGGACCCACTCCCTGTACCGGATCGGCGCGTGAGGGGCGACATGAGCAGCATGCGTGATGCCGCGGCCGTCCGCGGCGCGACGGTCGTCCTGCTGGCCGCCGGCCTCGGCCTGGCCCTCGCCCCGGCCGCCTCCGCGGCCGGACCCGGCGGGGTGCCCGAGCCGGTGCCCGCGGCGGAGCTGGCCCAGGCCCGCGGCACGGTGCAGAGTCCGGCGGTGCTGGACCAGGTGGGCCGGTTCTTCGCCCGCAAGGGTGCCCCGTCGACCGGGCAGCTCACGGTCGGGGCGGCCGAGGAGGCGTCGGGCGCGGTCGCGGCCGCGCCCAGGCTGGCCGGTGACACCGTGCCGGTTTACCTGCTGGACGCGGACTTCGTGTCCGGCTCGCCGGGCGCCCCGGTGGCCCGGGCCGAGTTCACCGCGAGCAAGGTGGTCGCGGCGGACGGCCAGGTCGCCTCGGTCTGGACGGTCAAGCAGAACGGCGGCTGGCGGGTCGTCAACATCGCCACCGGCGGCGACGAGAGCGACTACGCGGCGCGGGCGGCGGCCGGCGGTGGCGGTACGGCCTTCCGCGAGCCGCAGATCAACGCCTGGTACGTGCTGCGGGACGGCCGGGTGCTGCCGCTGGACGACGAGGCGCGCCGCTCGGTGGGCGAGGCCGGGGTGAGCCTGGCCGCGTACCAGGGGCTGGTCCGGCAGCGGTACGGCGACAAGCTGCCCGGCTCGGCCTACGACCGGGCGGGCAAGGGCGGCGGCTACGAGCCCGGCGCCCAGCGGGCCGCCGGTACGTCGGTGAACGGCGGCAGCGCGTTGCCGGCCGTGACGGCGGTCGCGGCCCTGGGCGTCACCGCGCTCGCGGGCGCGGGCCTGGCGCTGCGGCGGCGGGCGGTGGTGCGCCCGGCGGATCCGCGCGGGTAGCGGATCGGCCCGGACGGCGGACCGGTGGCGGGGCATCGAGCCCGGCCACCGGTCCTGCCGTGCGTCACGCCTCGGTGAACCCGTGCTCCAGGACCGCGAAGGCGTGGTCGACGAGCTCGGCGATGTCCGCGGTGCCGCCGCCCTCGGCCCACTGCAGCACGGTCTCCGTGGTGGCGGCGCCGATCGCGGCGGCGGTGATCCGCATCGCGAAGGTGGGCTCCCGCAGTCCGGCCCGCCGGGTCAGCGCGGTGAGGTAGAGCCGCTGCGGCTCGTTGCCGGTGTCGATCATCCGGGCGCGCAGCGAGGGCACGTCCTTGGTGAGCCGCATCCGGACGAGCAGTTCCTCGCGCTCGTGCTCCAGCAGCTGCCGCAGCAGCCCGATCAGGGCCTCCCGGCAGGACCGCAGGAACGGTTCGTCGGCGGGGCGGGCGAGCAGGGCGTCGATCATCGCCGGGTCGTACTCGTCGGTGAGGACGAGGTCCTCCTTGGTGGCGAAGTACCGGAAGAAGGTGGACGGGGAGACCTCGGCGGCGGCCGCGATCTGGTCGACCGTGGTGTTCTCGTAGCCCTGTTCGGCGATCAGCCGGTACGCCTCGCGCCGGATGGTCTGGCGGGTCTTCAGCTTCTTCCGCTCGCGCAGCGACAGCGGCGCCTCCAGCATCGCCTGGATCGGGTTGTCCGGTCCGGCCGGAGGTGCCGTTGCCGACTGCGGTGCGCTCATGTCTTCGATTATCCGCGATCGGTCGCGGGTGCGACGGCCTCGCCCGGCCCGCCGGGCTCCCGGGCGGGCCCGGCCGGTCCGGCGGCCCCGGCGTCCTCGGCGGCGGCCCCGGCTTGTCCGACGGCGGCCCCGGTCGGTTCGGTGGCGGCCCCGGTCGGTTCGGCGGCCGGCATCCGCAGCGCCACCAGGACGGCCGACAGCGCCGCGATCACCCCCGAGACCAGCAGCACGACCGTCATCCCGTGCACATAGGCGCCGTGCGCCGAGGCGGCCAGGGCGGAGTCGCCGGTCGAGGCGGCGACCGTGTCGGCGGCGACCACCGAGCGCCCGGCCAGCTCGGCGAGATGGTCCCCGAGTCCGCCGGTGTCCAGTGCCCCCCGGTAGGAGTCCGCCAGCAGGCTGCCGAAGACGGCCACCCCGATCGCGCCGCCGACCTGCCGGAAGGTCTGCAGCAGCCCGGAGCCGACGCCGGCCCGGGCGGGCGGCAGTGTGAGCAGGGCGGTGGCCTGCGCGGTGATCAGGGAGAGGCCCATGCCGACCCCGAGCAGGGTGAGCCAGACCGCGGCGAGGCCGTAGCCGTCCGCGACCTCGGTGCGGCTGCCGAGGAGCAGCGCGCCGGCCAGCAGGGC
Organism: Kitasatospora sp. NPDC089913; assembly: GCF_044748625.1. Taxonomy (NCBI): domain Bacteria; kingdom Bacillati; phylum Actinomycetota; class Actinomycetes; order Kitasatosporales; family Streptomycetaceae; genus Kitasatospora; species Kitasatospora sp. NPDC089913. Next base: position 29,374 of record NZ_JBIVGI010000035.1, read on the forward strand.
CAGCCCGAGGACGATCACCGACCGGGGGCCGGTCCTGGCGACGAGCCGGTCGCTGAGCCGGGCGGCCACCATCAGGCCGAGCATCATCGGCATCAGCCGCAGGCCGGTACCGAAGGCGTCGGCGCCCAGCACGCTCTGGAAGTACAGCGGGAGGACGAAGAAGGCGCCGAACAGCACCAGCGACACCAGCGTCGCGGCCACCGTCGACCAGCGGAAGCCGCCGTCGGCGAGCAGGGTCAGATCGAGCATCGGGTCCCGCTGCCGTCGGCTGCGCAGCACCAGCGCGGTGAGGGCGACCAGCGCCCCGCCGACCGTGCCCAGCACCAGCGGGTCGCTCCAGCCGCGTTCGGGGCTCTCGATGATGCCGTAGGTGAGCGAGGCCAGGCCGCCCGCGCCGAGCAGGGTGGCGGGCAGGTCGATCCGGGGCGCGGCCGGATTGCGGGTCTCCGGCAGCAGCAGGGTGCAGGCGGTGATGCCGATGACGACCAGCGGCAGGTTGATCGCGAAGATCGCGCCCCACCAGAAGTGCTGGAGCAGGAAGCCGCCGATCAGCGGGCCGAGCGGGGTGCCGACGGCCAGCGCGGCGGCCAGGATCGCGGTGGCCCGGCGCTGCTCGGCGGGCGGGAAGAGGCCGGGGATCACCGCCATGGACATCGGCATGACGAGCGCGCCGGCCAGGCCCATCGCGGCCCGGGCGGCGATCAGGGTGCCAGGGCTGTCGGCCAGCATGCCGACGGCGGAGGCGAGGCCGAACAGGGCGAGGCCCAGGGTGAGGGTGAAGCGGCGGCCGAAGCGGTCGCCGACCAGCCCGGCCGGGAGCATCACGGCGGCGAAGACCACGGTGTAGGAGTCGACGATCCACTGCTGCTGCCCGGTGGTGGCCCGGAGCTGCGAGGCGAGCGTGGGCAGGGCCACGTTCAGGACCGTCATGTCGAAGCTGATCACCAGGACGCTGAGCGCGACCGCGACGAGGGCGAGCCAGCGCCGTGGGTCCGGCCCGGGCGGGGCGGCCTGGTCGGTGGGCGGGGTGGACACGGGAACCTCCGGGGCCTGCGAAGAGGAGTCGCTGTCAAATGAAAGTAACTCTCAAAAGATGGCTCCCGTCAATGCCCGACCGGCCTTCCGAGTCGACTACTCTCCGTGATGTGTCCTGGAAGTGCGCGTTCCGCACGGGGAATTGACGCAACGTTGATCTGTCGTTCGCCGCCTTTGGGCGGTTACGGGTGACTGTCGGTAGATACCATGTGGCCGTCGGTCAGTGCGGGCCGGTGCGTGCCGAGAGCGGAGAAGGGGTGGGGCGGCACGGGCCGACCACGAGCCCGGCGCAGGAAGGGGAAGCCGAAATGGCCGATCGGGAGTCGGGTGCTCAGATCTGGGGCGCCGCAGTGGTGGTTGCCTCGGCGCTGGCCGTGGTCGCGGCCTATCTGATCAACGGCGCCGCGCTGGTGCTGCTGGTCGCCGGGGTCGAGGTGCTGCTGTTGATGGTCTACGTGGGCCGCCGCTGGCGGCTGCTCCGCCAGCTGCCCGAGCCGGACCGAAGGGCGGCGCCCAAGGGTCATCGGACGGCGGGCGGCACGGTGGACGCCGCGCACTGCGAGCGCTGCCGCCGGGCCCGCGAGGCGATCGACGCGCGGCAGGCGGGGCGCCAGTCGCGGACCCCTTACGCGCACGACCGTCACGACCACCACGACCGGTCGCGCGAGCGCCGTCGCGAGGGCTCGTACGAGCGCGGGCCGCGCGAACGCGGGTCCCACGACCGGGCGCCGCACGAGCGCCCGGTGCGGGAGTGGACGGCGGAACGGGCGGCCGTCCGGTCGCACGACCGGTCGACCGCCCGTCACGGGGCGCCGGGATCAGCCGGCCGCGCTGTAGGCCACCAGTGAGACGCCGACGTACTGGGTGATGAAGGCCCCGAGGGTGAAGGCGTGGAACACCTCGTGGAAGCCGAACCAGCGCGGTGACGGGTCGGGCCGCTTGAGTCCGTACACCACGCCGCCGATGCTGTAGAGCACCCCGCCGACGATCATCAGCACGATCACCGCGACCCCGCCCGTGTGCAGGAAGTCCGGCAGGAAGAACACGGCGGCCCAGCCCAGCGCGATGTACACCGGCGTGTACAGCCAGCGCGGCGCGCCGACCCAGAAGACCCGGAATGCGATCCCCGCCAGCGCACCGCCCCAGACCGCCCAGAGCAGCACCTGCCGGGCGGCGCCGTCCAGCAGCAGGATGGTGAACGGCGTGTAGGTGCCGGCGATGATCAGGAAGATGTTCGCGTGGTCGAGCCGGCGCAGGACCGCGTCGCCGCGCGGGCCCCAGGTGAACCGGTGGTAGACCGCGCTGACCCCGAAGAGCAGCCAGGCGCTGGCCGAGTAGATCGCGCACGCGACTCTCGCGGGCCCGGGTTCGGCCAGGCAGATCAGCACGATCCCGGCGGCCACGGTGGCGGGGAACATCCCGGCGTGCAGCCAGCCGCGCCACTTCGGCTTGAGCGGCGCGCGCTCCGCGCCCTGCAGGAGCTCAGCAGTCATGAGCCGCATGCTACCCGCTACCTACGGATCCGTAGGTTACTCAGTCGTAGGAAGTGGCGCTCATCACGACTTGGACGTTTTGGAGCATTGGCACAGGGGTCGGCGGGGGGTCGAAGGCTCCCGGGAGGCAGTGCTACTGGCTGGTAATCATCCTTACTGTAGTAAAAGATGCGTCAATTTTGCCTTCTCGCCGCGTTCCGGTCCAAGGTGCGGAGCTACGCTGCAAGCACCCTCAACCCCCGCTACGCCGTCTCCCCGCCGGGATGGCGTGAAACGGAGCGATCGTGTCGAACGAGAACTCGGCTGCTCTCAGCGCCGCGCCGACCCGCCACCAGCGTCTGCTGGCGTGGGTGCGCGAGATTGCGGAGATCACCCAGCCGGACCGCGTCGAATGGTGCGACGGTTCCGAGGAGGAGTACCAGCGCCTCGCGGACCTGCTCGTCGCCCAGGGCACTTTCAAGAAGCTCAACGAGGACAAGCGACCCAACTCCTACTACGCCGCGTCCGACCCCACGGACGTGGCGCGGGTCGAGGACCGCACCTTCATCTGCTCCGAGCAGGAGAAGGACGCCGGCCCGACCAACCACTGGAAGGCCCCCGCCGAGATGCGGGAGATCTTCAGCGGCGAGCAGGGCCTCTTCCGCGGTGCCATGAAGGGCCGCACCATGTACGTCGTCCCGTTCTCGATGGGCCCGGTCGGCTCCCCGCTGGCCGCGTACGGCGTCGAGATCACCGACTCCGCCTACGTCGCGGTGTCGATGCGCGTGATGACCCGCATGGGCCGCGCGGTGCTGGACCAGCTCGGCGAGGACGGCGACTTCGTCAAGGCCGTGCACACCGTCGGTGCCCCGCTGGCCGAGGGCCAGGCGGACGTGCCGTGGCCGTGCAGCAGCACCAAGTACATCTCGCACTTCCCGGAGAGCCGCGAGATCTGGTCCTTCGGTTCCGGCTACGGCGGCAACGCCCTGCTGGGCAAGAAGTGCTACGCGCTGCGCATCGCCTCGACCATGGCCCGTGACGAGGGCTGGCTGGCCGAGCACATGCTCATCCTGAAGCTCACCCCGCCGTCGGGCGAGGTCAAGTACGCGGCCGCCGCCTTCCCGTCGGCCTGCGGCAAGACCAACCTCGCGATGCTCCAGCCCACCATCCCGGGCTGGAAGGTCGAGACGATCGGCGACGACATCGCCTGGATGCGCTTCGGCGCCGACGGCCGCCTGTACGCCATCAACCCGGAGGCCGGCTTCTTCGGCGTCGCGCCGGGCACCGGTGTCGACACCAACGCCAACGCGATCGACACCCTCTGGGGCAACACCGTCTTCACCAACGTCGCGCTCACCGACGACGGTGACGTGTGGTGGGAGGGCCTCACCGACGAGAAGCCGGCCCACCTGATCGACTGGCGGGGCGACGACTGGACGCCGGAGTCCGGCACCCCGGCGGCCCACCCGAACGCCCGCTTCGCCGTCCCGGCCGCGCAGTGCCCGACCATCGCCCCCGAGTGGGAGGACCCGGCGGGTGTGCCGATCTCGGCGATCCTGTTCGGCGGCCGCCGGGCCACCGCCGTCCCGCTGGTGACCGAGTCCCGCGACTGGCAGCACGGAGTCTTCCTGGGCGCCAACATCGCCTCCGAGAAGACCGCCGCCGCCGAGGGCACCGTCGGTGAGCTGCGTCGCGACCCGTTCGCGATGCTCCCGTTCTGCGGTTACAACATGGGCGACTACTTCGCCCACTGGCTGAAGATCGGCGCCTCGGCCGACGCCGCCAAGCTGCCGAAGATCTACTACGTGAACTGGTTCCGCAAGAACGCCGACGGTCAGTTCGTCTGGCCGGGCTACGGCGAGAACAGCCGCGTGCTCAAGTGGATCGTCGAGCGCCTGGAGGGCAAGGGCGAGGGTGTCGAGACCCCGATCGGCGTGCTGCCGACCGTCGAGGGCTTCGACCTGGACGGCCTGGAGCTGTCGAAGGAGGACCTCGACCTGCTCTTCACCGTCGACGCCGACATCTGGCGTCAGGAGGCCGCGCTCGTCCCGGCCCACCTGGAGATGTTCGGTGAGCACACGCCCACCGAGCTGTGGGACGAGTACCGAGACCTGGTCGCCCGCCTCGGCTGAGCCTGAGCCTCAGCAGGAGCGGTAGAGAGGCCGGTGCGCCGCACGAAACGAGCGCACCGGTCAGCGACAGGACGGCCGGAGACCCGACGGACGATCTTTCCCCGACCAAGGAGATCGCCCGACCGGGGCTCCGGCCGTAGCGCTTTTTCCGGATGTTCCGACCAGCCCGCTCCCGGGCGCGCTACGGCTGGGTGTAGCCGCTCAGGAAGGCGCCGATCCGGGTCACCGCGTCGGTGATCTCCTCCGCGCGCGGCAGGGTGACCAGCCGGAAGTGGTCCGGTTCGGGCCAGTTGAAGCCGGAGCCCTGGACCAGCAGGATCCGCTCGGCCCGCAGCAGGTCGAGCACCATCCGGGCATCGTCCTTGATCTTGAAGACCTTCGGGTCCAGCCGGGGGAAGGCGTAGAGCGCGCCCCTCGGCTTCACACAGCTGACCCCGGGGATCTCGTTGAGCAGCCGGTATGCGGCGTCCCGGGACTCCAGCAGTCGTCCGCCGGGCAGCACCAGGTCCTTGATCGACTGCCGCCCGCCGAGCGCCGCGGCCACCGCGTGCTGGGCCGGCATGTTGGCGCACAGCCGCATCGAGGCCAGCACGGTCAGGCCCTCGACGTAACTGCGGGCCCGGGTGCGGTCCCCGGACAGCACCATCCAGCCCGAGCGGAAGCCCGCCACCCGGTAGGACTTGGACATGCCGTTGAAGGTGACGCAGAACAGGTCGGGGGCCAGGGTGGCCAGCGGGACGTGCTCGGCGTCGTCGTAGAGGATCTTGTCGTAGATCTCGTCCGCGTAGACCACCAGCTGGTGCCGGCGGGCGATCTCCACCAGCCCCTCCAGCACCTCGCGCGGGTAGACCGCGCCGGTGGGGTTGTTCGGGTTGATCACCACCATCGCCCTGGTGCGGTCGGTGATCCTGGCCTCGACGTCGGCGAGGTCCGGGTACCAGTCGGACTGCTCGTCGCAGCGGTAGTGGACGGCGGTGCCGCCGGCCAGCGAGACGGAGGCCGTCCACAGCGGGTAGTCCGGAGCGGGGACGAGCACCTCGTCGCCGTCGTCCAGCAGCGCGGTCATCGCCAGCTGGATCAGCTCGGAGACGCCGTTGCCGAGGAAGACGTCCTCGACCGTCAGGCCGTGCAGCCCGCGCTCCTCGTAGTTCATCACCACGGCGCGGCGGGCGGAGAGCAGACCCTTGGAGTCGCCGTACCCGTGCGCGGAGGAGAGGTTGCGCAGAATGTCCTGGAGGATCTCCGGCGGCGCGTCGAAGCCGAACAACGCCGGATTGCCGGTGTTGAGCTTCAGGATGCGGTGGCCCTGTTCCTCCAGCCGCATGGCCTCTTCGAGCACCGGACCGCGGATGTCGTAGCAGACATTGGCGAGCTTGCTGGACTGGATGACCTGCATGCCTGCCTACTTTAGGGGCACGAACGGGCGGCCCGGCGCATGTCGTGGGACACCCGCCGGACCGCCCGGACGCTACTGTTCCGCTACCCCTTCGATCGGGAGGCGGAGGCCTCAGCCGGCCTTCCAGATCAGCGGCTGGGTGTCCAGAACGCTACCGAAGACGAGGAACTGCGGCGGGGTGCCGTCCGGAACGAGATAGACGGCACACTGCTGCTGGGTCTCGCCGTCGGCCAGGGTGCCCGGCTTCTTGCCGGAGTCGCACTGCGGGATCGACCGCAGGACGGTGGGGGCGGACAGGATGCCGGTGCCCTTGGGCTCGGTCTGCACCTTGAACCGCATCATGAAGTACTCGTCCTGCAGCGGGGCGCCGGTCCGGTTGGTGAAGTTGACCGTCACGTAGTACGGCGTCTTCCCCGCGGTGTCGGCCGGCTTCCAGTTGTACGGCGCGATCTCGGCCGCGGTGCCCTTGACCACCGAGACCGGGGTGACGTCGGCCTTGGTCTTGCCGAGGTAGCTGCCGGTGGCGGTGGGCGCGAGCGGGTTGTCGAAGGTGATCTTGCTGCCGCCGCCGCTCGCCCCGCCGATCGGGTTGCCGCTGGTCGCGGCCGAGGGCAGGCCGCCCGCGGTCGGGCTGCCGCCGCCGGCCGCGCCGCCCGCCGCACCGGCCGCGGGGGCCGAGGTCGGGGCGGCGGCGGTCGGGGCCGCGGTGATCCCGCCCGCCGGGGCGCTCGTCGGGGCGTTCGCCGCAGCCGAGGTGGGCGCGGCGCCGGTCGGGGCGGCGGTGACGGCCGGGTCGTCGTTCTCCGGACCGCAGGCGGTCAGCGCGAGTGCGAGCGCGGCCACCGGAGCGGCCGCGCGCAGAGTGTTCCGAAGCTTCGTCAAGGTGTCTCTCCCCCGTGGATGATGTGGTCGGTGCGGCGCCGGGGATCCGGGGATCGGCGGCGCCGTCATTGTCGGACGCGGACGGTGTCCGGTCGGTTCCGGAGCGGAACCCGCCGGATCGTACCGCCACCGGAGGAGGAGGGGGCAAGCCGTGATCGCGATCGTGCTGGGGGCGGTCCTGGCGGGGCTGCTGGTGGCACCGGCCCTGCGCGGGCTGGTGGTGCGCTACGCCGTGCCCGAGGAGCAGCCGTGGTGCCTGGCCTGTCCGGCCTGCGGGCGCGCCCTGCGCGGCCTGCCGCCGACCGGCGGCTGTCCGGGCTGCCGGACCGGCCTCGGCCCGGGCCCGTGGCGGGTGGAGGCGGTCACCGCCGCCGCGGCCGCCGCCGCGCTCACCGCCGCCCGCCCGGCGGACGCGGTGCTGCTGCTCTGGCTGGCCGGCCCCGGTGTGGTGCTCGGCTTCACCGACGCCCGGGTGCACCGGCTGCCCTACCCGCTCACCTGGACGCTGGCGGCGGGCCTGGCGCTGCTGCTGACGGTGCTGGAAGTGGTGGACGGCAGTCCGGGGACGCTGCTGCGCTGCCTGCTGGTGGCGCTCTCGGCCGGGGTGCTGTTCGAAGTCCCGGTCCAGCTGGGGCGGATGGGCCCGGGGGACACCGTGCTGGCGCTCGGCCTGGGGGCGCTGCTCGGCCGGTACGGCTGGTCCGCCGCGCTGTCCGGCCTGGTTGCCTTCGTGCTGCTGGCCGGGCTCTGGTCGGTCGGCGTCCTGCTGGTCGCCCTGGTGCGGCGCCGGCCGGTGCGCGGCCGGGAGGTGCCGCTGGGTCCGTTCATGCTGCTCGGCACCCTGGTGGCGGTGCTCGGGCACTCCGGCTGAGGCGCGGCGGCCCGTCCGCCGCCGCGGGGAACGCGGACGGGCCCGCCGTACCGGTCCGGTACGGCGGGCCCGTCGTCGGCGCGCCGGCCCCACCCTCAAGGGGAGGCGCGCCGTGGGGGGTGCGGTCCTCGGTTACGGCATCTGGTGGACGAACGGGCCGACCGTGTTGGAGAACGAGTTCCCGTTGACGGAGTCCCAGTTGGTGGACCAGGTCATCGCGCCGCGGATGGTGGGCCACTTGGCCGGCGGGACGAAGCTGCCGCAGTTCTTGCCGGTGGCCAGGCAGTCCAGCGCGTTGTTGACGACGCTCGGCGCGACGTAGCCGCCGCCCGCCGCCTTGGTGGAGGCCGGGACGCCGATGCCGACCTGGTCGGGCCGCAGGCCGCCCTGGATCTGGGTGCAGATCTGCGAGGTGATGAAGTCGATGGTGCCCTGGGTGTAGACCTTGCCGTCGCAGCCGTTCATGCCGCCCGAGTTGTAGAACTGGGTGTTGACGACGGTCAGGATGTCCTTGGTGTTCAGCGCCAGCTGGAAGTAGGCGCCCGCGGTGGAGTACATCCCGATGGTCTCGGGGGCCATCGTCAGGACGAAGCCGGAGCCGACCTTGGACTGGAGGCTGTGCAGGGCGTTGCCCATGTGGGTCGCGTTGACCCCGTTCTCCAGGTCGATGTCGATGCCGTCGAAGCCGTAGTCCTTGATGACGGCGTAGGCGCTGTCGGTGAAGGCCTGGGCGGCGGCCGCGTCGTTGACCGAGATCGCGCCGTTCTGGCCGCCGATGGAGAGGATGACCTTCTTGCCGGCCGCCTGCTTGGCCTTCACGTCGGCGCGGAACTGGGCGTCGGAGTAGCCGCCGAGACCGGCCGAGAGCTCGGCGTCCAGCTTGAAGGTGATGGCGCCGGGGCGGTTGGCGACGGCGTCGGCGAAGGACACCGCGATGATGTCGTACGCGCTCTGGACGTCACTCAGCTTCTGGAGGTTGTTGCCCTTGTTGTCGAAGTTGTGCCAGTAGCCGGTGACGACGTGCTTGGGCAGGCCGGTGGTGGGGTTGCCGGTGCTGGTCGCCGTGGGGGTCGGCGTCGCGGTCTGGGTCGGCGTGGCGGTCGCCGTGGGGGTGGCGGTCGCGGTCGGCGTCGTGGTCGCCGTGGGGGTGGCGGTCGCCGTGGGCGTCGGCGTGGGGGTGACCGTCGGGGTGGCGGTCGGGCTCGGGGTGCCTCCCGGGCCGCTCAGCACCACGTCGTCGGCGAGGTAGGCGCTCTGGCCGTACCAGCCGTGCAGGTAGACGGTGACGCTGCGGGCGTTCGCGCCCGTGGTGAAGGTGGAGGAGAGCTGGTTCCAGCTGCTCTGGTTGGACCAGCTGCTCGGGTCGGTGCCACCGGTGCCGCGCGCACCGAGGTAGACGTACGGGCCCTGGACCCAGGCGCTCAGGGTGTAGCTGGTGTTGGGCAGCACGCTGATGGTCTGCGTGCACTCGGCGGTGTCCGCCGCGCCCGGGGCGGCCTGCAGCGCGCCCGAGCCGGAGTGGACCGGAGTGGTGACCGCGCTCGCGGAGCCGGTACAGGTCCAGCCGCCCAGCGAGCCGTCGAAGCCGCCGTTGGCGACGAGGTTCCCGGCGGCCGCGTTGGCGCCCCCGGCGAAGAGGGCGAGGCCGGTGCCGGCCAGGGCCAGGGCGGTGGCGCCGGCCGCGAGGGCCGGGACGGGGCCGCGGCGGCGCTTGTGCGACGCGGGCCGGTTCAGCGTACGGGCCATGGAGGTGCGCTCCTGTGGGGGAGGAGCGGCCGCCGCGGTGGGGGGCGCGGCGGCCGCGTGTGGGGGAGGGGAGGTCCGCAGTACTGCCTCGAGAGGGGCGGTTCCGGTACGCCGTTCCGCCCTGGCACAAAAGCTGGACTAGACCATTGGGGGTCGTCAAGCATTGAACCGTCGGCTTACGGATTCCTTAAGGAAGCAGAGACCGTTCCGTATCCGGCCGCCGGGCGTTCCCCCGGCCGCCCCCGGGGCGCCGCGCGGGTGTCTTCCGGCCACCCGGGCCCGGCCCGCGGCGACAGAGTCCGCACAGGACCGTGACCCTCCCGCGACCTGCGGCTTTCCCTGCCGCCACAGCGCGGGAGTAGGCTGCGCCGGGGGTTCTGAAGCACCCGCTGAAGTGAGCACGGAGGGGCCGAAAACCATGGGTCTGCGCGATGTCGTCGAACGCACGCCGGGTCTGCGCGTCCTGCTGGACGGGATGTACGGCCTCTACGGTCGCCGGGTCGAGGTGCACCTCGCCCGCACCCCGCACCACATCGGAGTGATCCTCGACGGCAACCGCCGCTGGGCCAAGGCGACCGGCGGCTCCACCGCGTACGGCCACCAGCGCGGCGCCGACAAGATCAGCGAGTTCCTCGGCTGGTGCGACGAGACCCACGTCAAGGTCGTCACGCTGTGGATGCTCTCCACCGACAACCTCTCGCGCCCGGCCGACGAACTGGTCCCGCTGCTCGGCATCATCGAGGACGCCGTCACCGGTCTGGCCGCCGCCCGCCGCTGGCGGGTCCACCCGGTCGGCGCGCTGGACCTGCTGCCGCAGCACACCGCCGACGTCCTGAAGCGCGCCGCCGACGAGACCGCGGGCATCGAGGGCATCACGGTCAACGTGGCGGTCGGTTACGGGGGGCGGCACGAGATCGCCGACGCCGTCCGCTCGCTGCTCCAGGAGCACGCCGGCCGGGGCACCTCGATCGAGGAGCTGGCCGAGGTCCTGGACGTCGAGCACATCGCCGAGCACCTGTACACCAAGGGGCAGCCCGACCCGGACCTGGTCATCCGCACCTCGGGCGAGCAGCGGCTGTCCGGCTTCCTGCTCTGGCAGAGCGCGCACAGCGAGTTCTACTTCTGCGAGGCGTACTGGCCGGCCTTCCGCAAGGTGGACTTCCTGCGGGCGCTGCGCGCCTTCGAGCAGCGCAACCGGCGGCTGGGGCTCTGACGGGAGCGGCGTCCGCCGGGGCGTCGGGGCGCCGTCCGCCGGGGACCGGGAGCGCTGCCCGCCGGGCGTCGGGATTGACCGCCGTAAGAGCTGGCCTACCCGGTGGCAGGGCGAGGCCAAACGTTCATCCGCAATGATCCGTCAGTTCTCCGGGGGCGCGAATGCACCGCCCCCCGCCTGGGAATACTCCGATCAGACCGGCTCCGAGGCCACCGGGGCAGCGGGGCCGGCTTGCCGCGGATGACGCAGGGTCATCCGCCCTGGAGGCCTAGTGGTCAGTTCCAAGAGCCGCCGGACACCAGACCGGCGCACGTACGTTCTCGACACCAGTGTGCTGCTGGCGGACCCGCTGGCGATGACCCGTTTCGAGGAGCACGAGGTCGTCCTCCCCGTGGTCGTGGTCACCGAGCTCGAGGCCAAGCGGCACCACCCGGAGCTGGGCTATTTCGCCCGCCAGGCGCTGCGGCTGCTCGACGACTTCCGGATCCGGTTCGGGCGTCTGGACGAGCCGATCCCGGTCGGCGAGCTCGGCGGCTCCATCCGGGTCGAGCTCAACCACTCGGACACCTCGATACTGCCGGTCGGCTACCGGGCCGGCGGCGGCGAGGCCGACACCCGGATCCTGGCGGTGGCACGCAACCTGCAGGCCGAGGGCTACGACGTCACCGTCGTGTCCAAGGACCTCCCGCTGCGCATCAAGGCGTCCTCGGTGGGCCTGCTCGCCGAGGAGTACCGCGCCGAACTCGCGATCACCTCCGGCTGGACCGGCATGGCCGAGCTCCACGCCGCCGCCGACGACGTGGACGCGCTGTTCGCGGCCGGCCACGACGCCGGCGTCGACGTCCCCGGCGCCGACGAGCTGCCCGTGCACACCGGGCTCGTGCTCACCTCCGAGCGCGGCAAGGCCCTCGGCCGGGTCACCGGCGACGGCCGGGTCCGCCTGGTGCGCGGCGAGCGCGAGGCCTTCGGCCTGCGCGGGCGCAGCGCCGAGCAGCGGGTCGCGCTGGACCTGTTGCTGGACCCGGAGGTCGGGATCGTCTCGCTGGGCGGCCGGGCCGGTACCGGCAAGTCGGCGCTGGCGCTGTGCGCGGGGCTGGAGGCGGTCCTGGAGCGCCAGCAGCACCGCAAGGTGATGGTGTTCCGGCCGCTGTACGCGGTCGGCGGGCAGGAGCTCGGCTATCTGCCGGGTTCCGAGTCGGAGAAGATGAGCCCCTGGGCGCAGGCGGTCTTCGACACCCTGTCGGCCGTCACCACGCCGGACGTGATCGAGGAGGTCATCTCCCGGGGGATGCTGGAGGTCCTGCCGCTGACCCACATCCGGGGGCGTTCCCTGCACGACGCCTTCGTGATCGTGGACGAGGCGCAGTCGCTGGAGCGCAACGTCCTGCTGACGGTGCTGTCCCGGATCGGCCAGGGCTCGCGGGTGGTCCTCACCCACGACGTCGCCCAGCGCGACAACCTCCGTGTCGGCCGCTACGACGGCGTGGTGGCCGTGGTCGAGAAGCTCAAGGGCCACCCGCTGTTCGCCCACATCACCCTCACCCGCTCCGAGCGCTCGCCGATCGCGGCGCTGGTGACCGAGATGCTGGAGGACGTTCAGCCCTGATCCGGACTTTCCGGACTTACCGGAATCCAATGGGCAGTTAGGGACGAAACAGTCAATTCCCGGTATAGGGCCCGCTCTTGAGGGAGCGGGCCCTTGTCCCTTTCATCACATCGCGTGCTTTCTGTCCGGTGAACGCCAGTACGGTGAATGTGACATCCGCCACGCAACAGGGAATTGCGTCGACAGTGCCCGGTGCGGCATGGTGAGGGTTCTGTCAGGCCCCGCGTACGGCATGGCAGGGCTTCCGGGAGACCGGGAGTCCGGCCCGGACGGTCCACCAACTCCGGTCAGTGGACGCACAATTGAAGACCTGAGCCGTACGCCGCCCGATCACAACGCCCGGTCGCCTCACCTCGACCGGACGCCGGGTCAGTACCTCCCGTGACCAGCACCGTACGGAGGGCAGCGCCAAGGGGCATGTTGCGCCTGTACGGTCACGCGTGGGCGATGCTGGAAGGAATCCATGTGACTCGGATCTCGGTCCGGGGAGTCGCCGTCGCCTCCGCCACCGCCGTCACCGCTGTCGGTGCCGTGGTCGGTATGGGCGCGGGCAGCGAGGCGAAGACGACGCAGACGGTCGACGTCGCCGGCGCGACGCTGCTTGCCGAAGTCCCCTCCGGCGCCCAGGCGCAGACCATCAGCGACAACATCGGCTCGCAGGCGTCCGCCCAGCAGGCCGCCGCCGACGCCGCGGCCAAGGCCGCCGCCGAGCAGAAGGCCGCCGAGGAGGCAGCGCGCCAGCAGGCCGCCGCCGAGGCGCAGGCCAAGGCCGACGCCGCCGCCAAGGAGGCCGCCGACGCTGCCGCCAAGGCCGAGGCGGAGAAGGCCGCGAAGGCCGCCGAGGAGAAGCGGAAGGCCGACGAGGCCGCCGCCAACCGCTCCAAGGCGCGTTCGGCGATGGCCGCCACCGACAGTGCCCCGTCGACTCCGCCGGTCTCGGTCAGCCCCGGTTCGGTGCAGGAGCTGGCCCAGCAGATCATCGGCAGCGACTCGCAGTTCCAGTGCTTCAGCCAGATCGTGAAGCGCGAGAGCGGCTGGAACTACACCGCCACCAACAAGAGCTCCGGCGCGTACGGCCTGGTCCAGGCGCTGCCCGGCTCCAAGATGGCTTCGGCCGGTGCCGACTGGCGCACCAACCCGGCCACCCAGATCCAGTGGGGTCTCGGCTACATGAACAGCCGCTACGGCAGCCCCTGTGGCGCCTGGTCGTTCTGGCAGTCGCACCACTGGTACTAGGAACGCCCGCCGCGGCCTCCCCGATCACGATCGGGGAGGCCGCGGTGTTTCGCTTTTCCGGACCCGCGGGTCTGCCGGCCCGGTTGCCCGGTCGGGCCGGGGAGCGGGCCGCGCCGCCCGGGTGGCGCTGACCATGGCGCCACGGGCGGTGCGGTCCTGGTGCGGACGCGGGGACGGGGAGGGGTCCTGGTGACTCTCCGCCCGGCCGGTCCGCCGACAGTCGGCTCCTGGTTCCCGCCCGACTCCTCCCCGCTGTCCCGTGCCTGAAACCACCGGGGACATGATGGTTTGCCCCGGAATCGTCCCCCGTCCGAGCGGCTCCCGCCGCAAGAACCCGGGCGGATCGCGCTCGCCGGGCGGACTCACCGCACCGCGGCCGGGTAGCGTCTATCCCTGACGGCCGTGGCGGGACCCACGGCGTGCCGCCGCACCGGGCGGCTCCGGCGGGGAGAAGTGGTAGCGAGCATGGCGCGGGGCGGAAAGGCCTTCAAGGCCGTGGCCAAGGGCATGGCCGTGGTGGCGAGCGCGGCCGCCGTCATCGAACGGCGCCGACGGGCCGCGATGGCGGCCGACTTCCACGAGACCCTCCACCCGGTGGATCCGGTGGCGGCTCCGGCCGTCCGTCCGCTGCCCGGTCCGCGGGAGGCCGCTGTGCCCGCGGCGGCGGCGGCCGTCGTACCGGCCGGGCCGTCCGGTACGCCCGCCGCGGCCGTCCCGGTGGCAGCACCGCCCGCCGCCGCCGCGGCCCCCGCGCCTGCCCCCGCCGCCCCGCTGCCCCCGCACGGCCACTTCGGCCGGCCCGCCACCCCCGCCGAGGCGGTGCCCTGGGGCCTGCGGGTCGCCGCCGAGTCCACCTGGCGGCTGCTGCTGCTCGGCGCCGCGCTCTACGTCGTCTTCTACATCGTCGACATGCTGCGACTGGTCGCCTTCGCGGTGCTCGCCTCGCTGCTGATCTCCGCGCTGCTGGAGCCCACCGTCTCCTGGCTGCGCCGGCACGGGGTCCCGCGCTCACTGGCCGCCGGCGGGGTGTTCATGAGCGGACTGGCCGGCATCGGCCTGGTCGGCTGGTTCGTGGTCTGGCAGGTGACCACCAATCTCGAGACCGTCACCAGCAAGGTCAAGGCCGGTGTCGACCAGCTGCGGGACTGGCTGATCACCGGGCCGCTGCACCTGACCGAGCAGCAGATCACCGACTTCGCCAACCAGATCACCAAGGCGATCAGCACCAACAGCGAGCAGATCACCTCGGCCAGCATCACCGGCGCGCAGATCGCGGTCGAGGTGCTGACCGCCGTGCTGCTGGCGTTCTTCACCACCTTCTTCCTGCTCTACGACGGCGAGCGGATCTGGAACTGGGCGCTGCGCGGCCTGCCCAGGCACTCCCGCTACGCGATGGCCGGCGCCGGCCCCAAGGCCTGGGCCACGCTCACCGCCTACGTCCGCGGCACCGTCTGCGTGGCGTTCATCGACGCGGTCTGCATCGGCGTCGGGATCCAGCTGCTCGGTGTGCCGATGGCGCTGCCGCTCGCCGTGATCATCTTCCTCGGCGCCTTCGTCCCGCTGGTCGGCGCGCTGGTCACCGGCACCGTCGCGGTCCTGATCGCGCTCGTCACCACGACACCGTGGACGGCGCTGATGGTGCTGGTGGTCCTGATCGCCGTCCAGCAGATCGAGGGCCACGTCCTCCAGCCGCTGATCCTCGGCCGGGCCGTCCGGGTCCACCCGCTCGGCGTCGTCCTCGGGGTGGCGGCGGGATCGATCATCGGCGGCATCGGCGGCGCCATCGTCGCCGTCCCCCTGATCGCGGTCACCAACACCGTGGTCACCCACCTCCGCCGCCGCAACGAGGCCGGCCAGGCGGTCTTCACCGCCATCGAAGCCGCCCGCGAAGCCGCCACCCGCCCCCATCCCCCCACCCCCTGACCGACCACGAAACGGGCCCCTCGCGCCGCGGACCGGAGTCCGCGGGCGAGGGGCCCGTTTCGTGGTGGTGCCGGGTCAGGCGTCGATGCCCGCCAGGGCGGCCTCGGAGTCGAGGACGCCGGCGACGGCCTGGAGCACGGCGGCGATCTTCATCGAGGCCTGGACGACCTCGCGGTCGACGCCGGCCTTGCGGAGGACGGCCTCGTGCGAGTCGAGGCACTGGCCGCAGCCGTTGATCGCGGAGACCGCGAAGCACCAGAGCTCGAAGTCGACCTTCTCGACGCCGGGAGTGCCGATGATGTTCATCCGCAGACCGGCCCGCATGCTGCTGTACTCCTTGTCGGAGAGCAGGTGCAGCGTCCGGTAGTAGACGTTGTTCATCCCCATGACCGCGGCCGCGCCCTTGGCGGCGTTGTACGCCTCCGGGGAGAGGTTGGCCTTGGCCTCGGGCTCCAGCTCGCGCAGCACGGCGGGGCTGCGGGTGGCCATCGCGCAGGAGAGCACGGTGCCCCACAGCTGCTGGGCCGGGAGGTCGGAGTTGCCGATGACCGAGCCCAGGTTGAGCTTGAGGTCCTTGGCGTAGTCCGGGAGGGCGGACTTCAGGTCGTCGAGGGCCATGGGTCAGCCGGCCAGCAGGGCCTGGGCGTCGAGGGTGTCCTCGCCCTTGGTCCAGTTGCAGGGGCACAGCTCGTCGGTCTGCAGGGCGTCCAGCACCCGCAGGACCTCCTTGGGGTTACGGCCGACGGAGCCGGCGGTCACCATGACGAACTGGATCTCGTTGTTCGGGTCGACGATGAAGACGGCGCGCTGGGCGGTGCCGTCCGCGGCCTCGACGCCGCAGGCGCGCATCAGGTCGTGCTTGACGTCGGCCAGCATCGGGAACGGCAGGTCGCGGAGGTCCTTGTGGTCCTTGCGCCAGGCGTGGTGCACGAACTCGGAGTCGCCGGAGACGCCGAGGATCTGGGCGTCGCGGTCGGCGAACTCGTCGTTCAGCTTGCCGAACGCGGCGATCTCGGTCGGGCAGACGAAGGTGAAGTCCATCGGCCAGAAGAAGACGATCTTCCACTTGCCCTCGTAGGACTTGTGGTTGATCTCGGCGAAGGCGTTCGCGGCGTCCAGGTCGACGCAGGCGTTGAGTTCGAACTCGGGGAACTTGTCACCGATCGTGAGCACGTTCGCTTCTCCTGAAGTTGAGACGAGGGGAGTTTGTCCGTTTTGCGGAACGGTCTCCACCATTCCACATCGTGGACTGATCAGGGAAATAGCTACACTCGATGTGACTGATCGGAGAGAGTTATCAACAGTCCCACACCCCCCTCCCGCCCCGTCCGTCGCGGGGCCCCCACCCGTAAACCCGACGCCACTGTGGGGAACGCCACCTCGCGCGGCCCCCGCTCGCCGACGGTCGCCCAGCTCAGGGCCTTCGTCGCGGTGGCCGAGCACCGGCACTTCCGGGAGGCCGCGGCGGCCACCGGTACGAGCCAGCCGGCGCTCTCCGGGGCGGTCGCGGCGCTGGAGGAGTCACTGGGCGCGCAGCTCGTCGAGCGTACGACGCGCCGGGTCATGATCACTCCACTGGGTGAGCGCGTACTGGAGCACGCGCGCCGGGTGCTCGCCTCCGTGCAGGCGCTCACCGAAGAGGTGGACGCCGCCCGCCGGCCCTTCACCGGGCCGCTGCACCTGGGCGTCATCCCGACCGTCGCCCCGTACCTGCTGCCGACCGTGCTGCGACTGGTCCGCGACCGCTACCCGGAACTGGAACTGCACGTCCACGAGGAGCGGACGCCCTCGCTGCTGGAGGGCCTGGCCGCGGGGCGGCTGGACGTCCTGCTGCTCGCGCTGCCGGCCGGCGGCGCCTCGCCGACCCGGGACATCCCGCTGTTCGACGAGGACTTCGTCCTGGTCACCCCGCCCGAGCACGAGCTCGCCGGCCGGGTGGACGTTGCCCGGGACGTCCTGCTCGACCTGGACGTGCTGCTGCTGGAGGAGGGCCACTGCCTGCGGGACCAGGCCCTCGACATCTGCCGGGAGGTCGGCGTCGACCCCGGCGGCTCGACCACCAGGGCGGCCGGTCTGTCCACCCTGGTGCAGCTGGTGGCCGGCGGCCTCGGGGTGACCCTGCTGCCCGCCACCGCGCTGGACGTCGAGGCGGGGCGCGCCGACCGGCTGGCCGCCGTCCGCTTCGCCGCGCCCGCGCCGGGCCGCCGGATCGGGCTCGCCGCCCGGCCGGGCTCGGCCCGCAGCGGCGAGTACGACCGCTTCGCGGCCTCGTTGCGGGAGGTGCTGGCCGAACTGCCGGTCCGGATCGTCCAGTCCTGACGGGGACGGGGCCGGGGTCGGGGTCGCGAGGGCGCGCCGCGATTCAGGGCCGCGAGGATGCTCAGGACCGCGCGGGCGCGCCGAGGCAGAGGCCGACGGTGGTGGCGACGAGCAGGTCGAGCGCCCGGCGCGACTCCGCCTCGGGGTCCTCGCCGGCGGCCTTGAGGACGAGGTAGCGGTCGCTCAGGCCGTTGAAGCCGGCCAGGAAGTACACCGCGACCTCCCGGGCGGGCACCGGCAGCGCCAGCCCGTGCGCGGCAGCGAGCGCGGTGAGCAGCGCGGCGGCGGTGTCCTCGATCTCGTGCTGGAGCGCCCGCATGGTCTCCTGCAGGTCCGGGTCGCGCAGTGCCATCGCGGAGAACTCGGTGATCAGCGCGCACTTGCCGTCCTCGCCGACGGCGCTGTCCCAGAGGGCGTGGACCATCGTCCTGACCTGCTCGCCGAACGGGCCCTCCTCGGGTGCCGAGGCCCGGACCTGGCCGATGAACTCGGCGGTCAGCTGCTCGACCACGGCCCGGTAGAGGTCCTTCTTGGTGCCGAAGGTGTAGTGCACCGTCGCCTGTGCCACGCCCAGCTCCGCCGCGATCGCGCGGGTGCTGCCCGCGGCGATCCCCTCGCGGGCCATCAGGTCGATCGCGGCCTGGATCAGTTGGGGGCGCCGCTCGGCGGCCGGGACATGAGCCATTGGGCCAGGGTATCGCCATGTTCGGACAACCGGATCGAATGATCTCGTCGCATGTTCGCGTCGGTCGACTTTGTCATGCGACAAAGTTGCGCGTACGGTGAGCGGGACGACCGAGCACCGCACTCCCGCCTGCCCGCACGACCCGATCGAAGGTGCACGCATGGCCACGTACCTGTACCGCCTGGGCCGCCTCTGCTTCCGCCGGAGGCGAACCGTCCTCGCCGTCTGGCTCGCCCTGCTGATCGCGATCGGCGGCGGCGCCGCGGCCTTCGGCGGCAGCACCACCGAGGAGTTCAAGGTCCCCGGGACCGAGGCCCAGGCCACTCTGGACCGGATCAAGGACACCTTCCCGGCGCAGGGCCACGGCTCCGCCCAGGTGGTCTTCCGCAGCGACGCGGCCGGCGGCATCGCCGCCCCCGGGAACGCCCGGGCCGTGGGCGAGGCGGTCGCCCGGATCGCCGCCGTGCCAGGTGTCGCGGGCATCCCCGACCCGTACGCCACCGGCGCGATCTCCCCGGACGGCACGGTCGCGCTCGGCCTGGTCTCCTTCGACAGCAAGCTCGGCGACATCACCGACCAGCAGCGCGACGCCGTCAGGGCGGCGGCCGACCCGGCGCGCGCGGCGGGCGTCACGGTGGCCTTCGGCGGCGACGCCTACAACAAGATGGCCCAGGTCGACGGCGGCGAGGTGATCGGCCTGATCGTGGCCGGGCTGGTGCTGGTGGTCACCCTGGGGTCGCTGGTCGCGGCCGGGCTCCCGCTGGTCACCGCGCTGGTCGGGGTCGGGATCGCGATGGCCGGGGTGTTCACCGTGGCCGGCTCCTTCGAGGTCATCTCGACCGCGCCCGTGCTGGCGCTGATGGTCGGCCTGGCGGTCGGCATCGACTACGCCCTGTTCATCGTGTCCCGGCACCGGCGCCACCTCGCCGAGGGCCTGGAGCCGGAGGAGGCCGCCGCCCGCGCCAACGCGACCGCCGGCAGCGCGGTGGTGTTCGCCGGTCTCACCGTCGTCGCCGCGCTGGCCGGGCTGGCCGTCGCCGGGGTGCCGTTCCTGACCGTGATGGGCCTGGCCGCCTCGGCTGCCGTGGTGGTCGCGGTGCTGGTGGCGATCACGCTGCTGCCCGCCGTGCTCGGTTTCGCCGGCCGGGGCATCGACCGGCTGCCGGTGTGGCGGCGCGCGTTGCGGACCACCGGGCGCACGACGCTCGGCGAGCGCTGGGCGGGCTTCGTGGTGCGCCGTCCGCTCGCCGTACTGCTGGTGGGTCTCACCGCCCTGCTCGCGCTGGCCGTGCCCGCCGCGAGCCTCACCCTCGGCCTTCCGGGCGGCGGTTCGCAGGCCAAGGGCACCGACGCCCGAACCGCGTACGACCTCGTGGACCACAGCTTCGGCCCCGGCTTCAACGCGCCGCTGGTCGTGGTGGTCGACGCCGCCGGGGCGGCGCAGCCGGAGCAGGCGGTCCAGGACGTGGCCGGGCGGCTCGGCGCGCTGCCCGGTGTCCGGACACTGCTCCCGCCGCAGATGGACGGGCCGAGCCGCACCGCGCTCGTCCCGGTCATCCCGAACACCGGCCCGGACCACGCCGACACCCGGCAGCTGGTCACCGACATCCGCGACCAGCGCGACGCCCTCCGGGCGGAGACCGGCGCGCGGATCGACGTCACCGGCACCACGGCGGCCAACATCGACGTCTCCGCGAAGCTGAGCGACGCGCTGCCGCCGTTCGTCGCGGTGATCGTGGGCATCGCGCTGGTGCTGCTGGCGCTGGCCTTCCGTTCGATCCTGGTGCCGCTGAAGGCGGTGGCCGGCTTCCTGCTCTCCATCACGGCCTCGCTCGGCGCCGTCGTCGCGGTCTACCAGTGGGGCTGGCTGGACGGGCTGATCGACGTGCCGAAGGTCGGCCCGGTGGTCAGCTTCGTGCCGATCCTGCTGATCGGTGTGCTGTTCGGGCTCGCGATGGACTACGAGCTGTTCCTGGTCTCGGGGATGAAGGAGCACCACGTGCACGGCACGGAGCCGCGCGAGGCGGTGGTGGCCGGGGTGCGGAACGGCGCCAGGGTGGTCACGGCGGCCGCGCTGATCATGGTCGCGGTGTTCGGCTCGTTCGTCTTCGGCCACGACCCGATCGTGCAGCCGATCGGGTTCGCGCTCGCGGTGGGGGTGCTGGTGGACGCCTTCGTGGTCCGGATGGCCCTGGTGCCGGCCGCGATGACGCTGTTCGGGCGGGCCGCCTGGTGGTTCCCGAAGAGTCTGGACCGAGTGGTGCCGCGGGTGGACATGGAGGGCGAACAGCTGATGGCCCGGCTGGAGCCGGCGGCCGGCGCGGCCGCCGCCGACCCGGGGGCGAAGCAGCCCGAGCGGGTCTGAGCGTCCGACGGACCGGGGGCCGCCACGGCAGGGTGCTGCCGGGGCGGCCCCCGTCCGTCACGGCAGCCGCTGCTCGAACCAGACCACCTTGCCGGTGCCCAGCCGGGTCGCTCCCCAGCGTTCGGCGCACCGGGCCACGATCTGCAGGCCCCGTCCGCGCTCGTCCTCCGGCCCGGTCCGGCGCGGCCGGGGCAGCAGCGGGCTGTCGTCCCCGACCTCGCAGCGCAGCCGGGTGGTGCGGACCAGGCTCAGCGTCACCGGGCGGGTGGCGTGCTGGACGGCGTTGGTGACCAGCTCGCTGACCATCAGCTCGGTCGCCTCGGTGAGTTCCTCCAGCCCCCAGCGGCGCAGGGTGTGCGCGGCGAGCCTGCGTGCCCGCCCCGGCGTCTCGTTGCGCGGCTGGAGGTACCAGTGCGCGACGTCCCCGGCCGGGATGCCGTCGAAGCAGGCGGCCAGCAGGGCGATGTCGTCGCCGCGGTCCCCCGGCGGCAGGATCCGCAGCGCCTCCTGGCAGAGGTGCTCGGGTGCGTGCCGCAGGGTGCCCGACAGCCGGGCGCGGAGCAGTTCCAGACCGTCGCTGAGCGGCCGGCTGCGGGTCTCCACCAGACCGTCGGTGAACAGCAGCAGGGCCGAACCCGGCGGCGCGGGCAGTTCGACGGAGGAGAAGTCCACCCCGCCGACGCCGATCGGCGCCCCGGCCTCCAGGTCGAGCAGTTCGGCCGTGCCGTCCGGCTGGACGAGCACCGGTGGCACGTGGCCGGCGTTGGCGAGCACCACCCGGTTGGCGATCGGGTCGTAGACGGCGTAGACGCAGGTCGCCAGGTGCTGTTCCCGGCCGAGCCGCTGGGCCTGCTCGTCCAGGTGGTAGAGCACCTCGTGCGGCGGCAGGTCGAGCGCGGCCAGGGTCTGCGCGCTGGTGCGCAGCTGGCCCATGATGGCGGCCGAGGTGAGCGAGTGGCCCATCACGTCGCCGACGATCAGCGCCACCCGGTTGCCGGGCAGCGGTACCGCGTCGTACCAGTCGCCGCCGACCTGGGCGCCGCGCTCCCCGGGCAGGTAGCGCTGGGCGAGCCGGACGCCGTGCGGCTGGGGCAGGCGCAGCGGCAGCATGCTGCGCTGGAGCTCGTTGGCTATCTCCCACTCGCGGGCGTACCTCAGCGCGGTGTCCACGGCCAGCCCGGCCTGGGTGGCGAGGTGGGTGGCGGTGGCGGTGTCGGCGGCGTCGAAGCCCGGCCGGCCGCTCTTGTCCTGCGGGCGCCGGATCAGCACCAGCAGGCCGAGCACGGCCTTGCGGCCGCGCAGCGGCAGGGCGAGCACCGAGGTGCCGGGGCTGAGCCTGGCCAGGCCCCGGGCGCCGTACAGCTCGCGCAGCAGCTCGGTGGTGCGGGCGCTGCCGCTGTCCTCGGCGGATCCGAGCACGAACGGTTCGGCGGGGCGTCGGCTGAGCAGGGTGTGCGCGAGCGCGCCGCCGCGGGTGACCGGGGTGGCCGGGCCGGGGTCGGCGGTGGAACGCGCGCCGTACCGGCTGCCGTAGCGGTCCCCGTAGCGGTCGCGCTGGTCGTCGCCTGCCGGGCGGCCGCGTCGGCCCAGCCGGGTGCCCTGGCTGTGGTGGATCCGCAGTTGCTCGGGGAAGCCGGGCTCGCGTTCGACGTTGGGCAGCGGGTCGCGCAGATGGACGACGGCGGCGTCGGCGAGGGCGGGGACCAGGACCCGACCGACGTTGCGCAGGGTGGCGGCCAGGTCGAGCGCGCTGTTGATCCGCCGGGTCGCGGAGTCGAGGTAGGCGAGGCGCTCGGCGACCCGGTCCGGCGGCCCGGGCAACTGCTCCGGCTGCCGGCCGCCGGCCGGGGCCGGTGGTGGCGGGGGTGACGGCGGTCGGCGCGGGATGGGCAGGGCAGGCGGCTGTCCGGCCTCGGGTTTGAGCTGGTCGCGCACGGGTGCCTGTCCTGGGATCGGTACGGTCTGGGGCCTGTTGCTGCTCTGTGGTGTGCGGTCGTGCTCCGGTCCGCCGGCGCCGCCGGGGTCCGGCGGGTGCCGACCGGCCGTCAGCCGACCCGCCGACAGCGGAGGAAGAGCTGCTCCTCCGGCGGCAGGGTGGTGCTGGCCGGCGCGTACGGACGCCCCTCCTGCTCCTCGATCACGAACCCGGCGTCCAGCAGGACCCGTTCGAGATCCTCCCGCAGGTACCCGCTGATCCGCAGCTCCCGCCCGAGGAAGGGCAGCGGAACGTGGTCCAGGTCCGCCTCGACCATACCCAGCGCCAGCAGTCCGCCGGGACGCAGCAGGGCGCGCAGCCGGGCCAGCACGGTCGGGATCTCGTCCTGGGGGAGGAGGATCAGGGAGAAGAACGCGGTGACGGCGTCGAAGGTGCCCCGCCCGGCGGGCCCGAGCTCCGGCAGGTTCCAGGCCGAGTCGGCGCGTTCGGTCGCGAGGTCGTACATGTCGATCCGGTGCAGGGCCGGGGGGTGCGGGCCGGGGTGGTGGGCCTCCCGGGCCAGGGTCAGCATGACGTCCGACAGGTCGACGGCGGTGACCCGTGTCCCGGCCGCGACCAGCTGGCGGACGGTCGGTTCGCCGCTGCCGCAGCCGACGTCCAGCACCCGGGCACCCGGCTCCAGCCGGGCCAGCAGCCGGCGCCCGCAGGCCAGCTGACCGTGCTTGGAGGGGAACGCCTCCGCGTAACCGGTGCCGATCGTGTCGAAGGCGACCGCCTGCAGGGCGCGTGCGGCCCGGCGGCGCAGGACGTCGGGACCGCCGCCCGCGTCCTCGTCGATGGGGAACGGATCCGATATCTGTCCGGTCGTCACGATTGAGAGGCACCTTTCGGCCGGGCCTCCGGTCGGCCGGTCGAGGCGCGAGGCAGGACCGCCGTCTCCTCCCGGCGCCCGCGCTGCCCCGCCGGCCCGCTGCCGGTGGCGGTACGTCACGCTCCCCGCGTCACACTGACTGCATTGCCACGCTGACTGCACTCTGACACTTTGCACAGACTCTTTGCACAGGGACACTCTGCACTGCGGGAGCGCCGCCGCGCTGCCTTTTGCCGGATGCTCCACCGGAGAAGTGCACTTGTGTGTGTACTGGAATCCGAGAATATGCGTGATCACTCCGCCGTGGGGTCCGTTTTCGGCCAACTCGTGGCGGTTGGCCGACAGGACCCCCCTCCCCGGAAGCACGCGGCGCGGGCGGAGGGGGTGCGTCCGGGGCGCGCACGCCGCGCGGCGCGCCGATGCGACCCCGCTGACCTGCGAGAACGTCGGCCCGAGGGCCGACAATCCGACGTTTATCGAACGTCAATCGGTCCGGTGCACAGTGGAGTCCAGCGCCGGGGAAGCGTTGAAGGTGCTCCCGCAGCCGGGGGGCTGCGGGAGCACCGAACGCTCACGGGGAGGACCCCAGGGGGGAAGTACGGGGGAACGGGGCCCTACGGCGCGGGGGGAGGGAAGGGCTCGGTGTGCTGCTGGGAGATGAGGTCCGCCACGGGGGAGGCCTCGGGCACACCGAGCCGCGTGAAGACGGCGTGCGCCTCGCGCAGGCACGCCAGTCCGCGTGCCGGCTGGGCGAGGCCGAGCAGCGCCTCGCCCAGTGCGGCGTTCGCCAGGCCCTGGCAGTAGGCGGAGTCCATCTCCAGCCCGATCGCCAGCGACTCCTCGGCCGTCTCCGCCGCCTCGGCCTGCTGGCCGGCGGAGAGCAGGGAGGAGGACAGCCGGGCGAGGGTGTAGCCCTCCCAGAGCGGGTTCTGCTGGGCCTGGTACAGCTTGTGCGCTTCCCGCAGATGGTCGACCGCCTCGCCGGACGCGAGGACGACACCGAGCTGGTAGAGCGTGTCGGCCAGGCACGGGCCGTTCTTGGAGGCCCGCGCGGCCGCCACCGCCTCACTGGCGGAGCTGACGGCGACCTCGGTCATCCCCAGCCGCTGCTGGACGCGGGCGATGTTGCTGATGAGTCTGGCCTCGCCGATCGGCGCGCCGACCACCCGGCTGATCGCGAGCGCCTGCTCGAAGAACGGCAGCGCCTCGGCGGGGCGGTTGCCGATGCTCAGGATGATGCCGAGGGTGTTGGTGGCGGCGGAACGGAGGACCGTCATGTCGCCGCTGGTCTGGAACTCCAGGCTCCGCCGCAGCGAACGCTCCGCGCCCTGGAAGTCGTTGGTGACGGACTGCAGGGTGCCGATCGCGAAGTGCACCCGCGCGAGTCCGGCGGTGTCCTCGGTCGCCTGGGCGTTGCGGTCCGCCACTTCCAGGATCGAGCGGACCCGGGGCCCCTGGGTGGGGTCGGCACCGAGGCTGTACAGCAGGATCAACAGGTCCACCGCGGGCCGTCGCAGCTCGCTCGGCCCGCAGACCGCGGTCTCCACCGAGCTGAGCAGGACGGCGTTCTCGGTCCGGAGCCACTCCCGGGCGGCGTCGCTGGTCGGCAGGGGAAGTCCGGGACCGTCCGGCGGACTCAGCGGCTCGGGCAGCTGGTCGTCGGGTTCGATCGCCCGGGCGGCGTTGTACATGGTGGGCAGCAGCAGGTTCAGCAGCCGCCGCACCGCGGCGTGCTGCTGCTCCGTGTCGCCGGCCCGTTCGTTCCGGCGCTGCGCGTAGAGCCGCAGCAGGTCGTGGTACCGGTAGCGGCCCGGGGTGAAGCACTCCAGCATGTTGGCCTCGACGAGCGCCTCGGCGACGTCCTCGGCCGTCCGCTCGTCGGTGCCCAGCAGCGCGGCGGCCGCGGCCAGCGGGAAGTCGGGCGAATCGATCAGCGCGAGCAGGCGGAAGGCCCGGGCCTCGGTGGGGGACAGCTGTCCGTACCCGAGTCCGATGGTGGTCTCCACGGCGAGGTTGCCGAGCTGGAGCTCGTCCAGGCGCCGCCGTTGATCGGCTAACCGACGGGCCAGGTCCGAGACGCTCCACCGGGGGCGGCTGGCGAGCCGGGCGGCGGCGATGCGGACCGCCAGCGGCAGGAAGCCGCAGGCCGTCACCACGGCCATGGCGGCCTCGGGCTCGGCGGCGATCCGCTGCTCGCCGACGATCGTGGAGAAGAGGGCCAGCGCCTCCTCCGGGGTCAGCTCCTCGACGTCCACCAGGTGCGCGCCGGGGATGCCGGCCAGCCGGGAGCGGCTGGTGGCGAGCACCGCGCAACTGGAGACCCCGGGGATCAGCGGACGGATCTGCTCGGCGTCCTGGGCGTTGTCGAGCAGGATCAGCATCCGCCGGCTGGCGAGCAGCGACCGGTAGAGGGCGGCGCGCTGCTCCAGCGAGTCGGGGTTCTCGGTGACGCCGAGCGCGTGCAGGAAGTCGCCGAGCACCACGGCCGGGTCGGCCGGTGAGGCGCCCGCGCCGCGGAGGTCGACGTAGAGCTGCCCGTCCGGGAACTCCGTGCGGACCCGGTGGGCGACGTGCACGGCGAGGGTCGTCTTGCCGACGCCACCGATGCCGGCCAGCGAAGTGACCACCACGGCCTGGCCGGTGGCGCTCATCAGGACGGCCGACAGGTCGGCCACCATCTCCGCCCGGCCGCTGAAGTCGGAGACGTCGGCCGGGAGTTGGGCCGGTGCCGGCGGGGGCGCCGGGTTCTCCTCCCGGGCGGTGGGCGTCGGCGCGGGGGCTGCCGGGAGCACCAGCGCCGGGTCCGCGGCGAGGATCCGGGAGTGCATCGCGGAGAGGCCGGTGCCCGGTTCGACGCCCAGCTCGTCGATCAGCAGCTTCCGGGTGTCGGTGTAGACGCCGAGCGCCTCCGCCTGCCGGCCGCAGCGGTACAGCGCGAGCATCAGCAGTTCGCGCAGCCGCTCGCGCAGCGGGTGTTCGGCGGTGAGCGCGTTCAGCTCGCCGACCACCTCGGCGTGCAGGCCGATGTCGAGCGCGACCGCGCAGCGCTCCTCGGCCACCGAGACCTGGCGCTCGGCGAGCCGCAGCCGCTGGGAGTCCGCGTACGGGCCGGGGACACCGGTGAGCGGCCGGCCGGCGAACAGCGCCAGCGAGCGCACCAGCAACTGGTGGGCGTTGTCGAGGTCCCCTGCGCCGCGGGCGGTCGCGGCCTCGACGGCGAGGTTCTCGAAGACGATGACGTCGAGGGCCTCGGCCGGGATGTGCAGGGCGTAGCCGTCGGCGACCGAGACCAGGAACTCGGCGGGCCGGCGCACCTCGCGGCGGGGCTCGATGACCGTGCGCAGCCGGGAGACGTAGGTCCGCAGTGCGGCGACGGCCTGGGTGGGCGGCCGGTCGCCCCAGAGCCCGTCGACGAGGTCCTGGGTGGTGACCGGGCGGCCGGCGTGCAGCAGGAGCATGGTCAGGACGGCCTGCTGCTGCGGGGAGCCGAGGGCGAGTTGCCTGCCGTCGAGCCAGGCCTGGACCGGACCGAGTACCTGGAAGCGCAGCGCCGGAGCAGGCGGCGTCTCCCGAAACTCCATGTAGTCCCCCGATGGCCTGGTGTCGATTTCCCGGTAGGGCGCTCGGCGGTTCCGCCGTTGTGGTGGCTTCAGCTTAGGCGGGGGGCCGACTCTGCCGGACGGCACGGTCAGCCGCACGATGTTTATCGGACATTTAATCAACCCTACGATACTGACTCCGTGCCCGCGCCGAACCGGTGGGGCACACGACATTTGATGACCGAAAGGCGGCCCGCCCATGGCCAACAACGAGAGCGCGACCCCCGTGTCGACCGAGCCGGCCGTCGAGGCCGTCGCCGGCCAGGCCGTCGAGGGCGCGATCGCGGCGACCCCGGACCCGGCCGAGTACGCCGAGCCCAGCGCCGACCACAAGGCCGACCTGCTGGACGACGAGTTCGGCGACGAAGGCCAGTACATCGTGGAGGCCGCGAAGGCCGACGGTGCCGAGCCCGGCCAGAAGCGCGAGCCGCAGGGCATCATCGCCGCGCACCCGTAAGCGCGTCGATCAGCAGTTCCGGGGGGAACATCCGTGAAGCACTTCCGTCGCCTCGCGGTCGTCGCCGTCTCGACGATCGTGGTGACCACCGGCTACCTCGTGACCGCCACCGGCGCTTCCGCCGGAATCATCGCCGGTCACCCGTAGTCCCACAGGCCACCCGAGCGCCCCGCGTCCCGCCACCGGCGGTGCGGGGCGTTCGCGCGTCGGGCCACCGGCGGCCCCTCGCACCGCGGGGCGGGATTCCCGGGGTCAATTCGGTACTGATACCGGCGGAAACCGCCCATGTGTATACGAGTCGATCCGGGTGTTGTCGCGTTCACGAGTTGTACCGCTGCGGCCGCCGGAGCCTTTGCCGAGAATGTCGGCAATTGCCGCCGGCACATGTCCGCACGACCCTCCCCGAGGGCCGGCCACCACGGCGGCGAGCGGTCCGCGCGCGGACCCGGTGGCCGGAATTCGCCGCCGGGGTTGCCCCGCCGGGCGAAGGGTCAGGCCGCGTGGGCGGGGGCGGTCGCCGTCGGGTCGGCGCGCCCGGCGGGTCTGCTCGGGTCGACGGGGTCGGCGTCGGCGGCGCCGGCGCTCCCGGCCCCGGCCGGACCGGCCGGGCCGACGTGTTCGGGGCGGGCGGTCCACTCGCAACCGCCCTCGGGCGGGCGGAGGTAGTGCTCCCCGCCGATGGTGTCCATGTAGATGCCGGTGCGACCGGTCCTGCTGTCGAGGACGGATTCCCCCACGCGCGGCCGGTAGGCCGCGGCGGCGCGCTTTCGGATGCTCACCGCGCTGCTCCTTGCTGCTCCGGTGCGGGCGCGGCGACGGTGGTGGCCGGCCCTGGTCGCTGTCGTGGCTTGGCTTCTGGTTCGGCTCTGCTCGGCGACTACCCAGCATCTCTAGAGAAGCTAATATCTCTAGAGATGTCAACGGTCCAGCCGGTCCTATCGGCTTACTGGCGGCCGCGGGCGCGCCTACGATTTCCGAGAGGGACGAGGGAGAAGGCGATGGTCGGCAGCAGCAGCGGCGAGAAGCAGCCCAAGTACCAACGGATCGCCGACACGCTGAAGGCGGCCATCGACGCCGGCGAGTACCGGGCGGGCGACCGGCTGCCCGGCGAGAACGACCTCATGGACGTCTACGGCGTGGCCAGGATGACCGCCCGTCAGGCACTCGGCGTGCTGCAGAGCGAGGGCATCGCCGAGGCCCGCCGCGGGGCCGGGGTGTTCGTGCGGGACTTCCGGCCGCTGCGCCGGCGCGGGATCCAGCGGCTCGCCCAGGGCCAGTGGGGCTCGGGCCGGTCGATATGGTCGGCCGACATCGACAACCGCACCCTGGTCGTCGACCAGGTGTCGGTCACCGAGCGGGGCGCGCCGGAGCACGTGGCCCGGGTGCTCGGCGTCGACCCGGGAGAGCCGATGTGCGTGCGGCACCGGCGCTTCGTCCTGGACGGCAAACCGGTGCTGCTGTCGACCTCGTACCTGCCCGCGGGACTCGTGGCCGGTACCGCGATCACCCGTGAGGACACCGGCCCGGGCGGGACCTACGCCCGGCTGGCCGAGATCGGCGCCAAGCCGGTGCACTTCCGCGAGGAGGTCCGCTCCCGGATGCCGGCCGCCGAGGAGACCGTCCGGCTGGAGCTCTCCGCCGGCACCCCGGTGATCCTCATCTGCCGGACCGCCTTCGCCGACGAGGGCCAGGTCGTCGAGCTGAACGAGATGATCCTGGACGCGGCTTCCTACGTCCTGGAGTACGACTTCGACGCCTGATGCCTGACGCCTGATGCCTGACGCCTGACGCGCGATGTCGAGCCGGACGCGGACGCGCCACCGCCCCGGGCGCGGGCGGCGGCCGGGGCGGTGGGTCGGGCGGGAGCGTCGGGGGCCGGCGGGCCCGCCCCCGGCGGGCGCTACTCCTTGGAGCGGACCCGCAGGCTGGTGATCAGCGGGCCCTCGGTGGTCTCGCGGAAGAAGTCGTTGCCCTTGTCGTCGACCACGATGAAGGCCGGGAAGTCCTCGACCTCGATCCGCCAGACCGCCTCCATGCCCAGCTCGGCGTACTCCAGGACCTCGACCTTCTTGATGCAGTCCTGGGCGAGGCGGGCCGCCGGGCCGCCGATGGAGCCGAGGTAGAAGCCGCCGTGCGCGGCGCAGGCGTCGGTGACCTGCTTGGAGCGGTTGCCCTTGGCGAGCATGACCATGGAGCCGCCGGCGGCCTGGAACTGGTCGACGTAGGAGTCCATCCGGCCGGCCGTGGTGGGGCCGAAGGAGCCGGAGGCGAAGCCCTCGGGGGTCTTGGCCGGGCCGGCGTAGTAGACCGGGTGGTCCTGGAGGTACTTGGGCATGCCCTCGCCGGCGTCCAGCCGCTCCTTGATCTTGGCGTGCGCGATGTCGCGTGCGACGACCAGGGTGCCGGTGAGCGAGAGCCGGGTCTTCACCGGGTACTTGGAGAGCTCGGCGCGGATCGCGGACATCGGCTGGTCGAGGTCGATCCGCACCACGTCGTCGTCGAGGTGGTCGTCGGTGGTGTCCGGCAGGTACTTGGCCGGGTCGGTCTCCAGCTGCTCCAGGAAGACGCCCTCGGCGGTGATCTTGCCCAGGGCCTGGCGGTCGGCGGAGCAGGAGACGGCCATCGCGACGGGCAGCGAGGCGCCGTGGCGGGGCAGCCGGACCACGCGCACGTCGTGGCAGAAGTACTTGCCGCCGAACTGGGCGCCGATGCCGATCTTCTGGGTCAGCTCGGTGACCTTGGCCTCCAGTTCGAGGTCCCGGAAGCCGTGGCCGGTCTTCGCGTCGCCGGAGGTCGGCAGCTGGTCCAGGTAGTGCGCGGACGCGTACTTGGCGGTCTTCAGCGCGAACTCCGCGCTGGTGCCGCCGATCACGATGGCCAGGTGGTACGGCGGGCAGGCGGCGGTGCCCAGCGAGCGGATCTTCTGCTCCAGGAACGAGAGCATGCTGGCCTCGTTCAGGATGGCCTTGGTCTCCTGGTACAGGTACGACTTGTTGGCCGAGCCGCCGCCCTTGGCCATGAAGAGGAACTTGTAGGCGTCGCCGTCGGTGGCGTACAGCTCGATCTGGGCCGGCAGGTTGTTGCCGGTGTTCTTCTCGTCCCACATGGTCACCGGGGCCATCTGGGAGTACCGCAGGTTGAGCTTCGTGTAGGCGTCGAAGACGCCGCGGGCGATCGCGGACTCGTCGCCGCCGGACGTCAGCACGTTCTGGCCGCGCTTGCCCATGACGATCGCGGTGCCGGTGTCCTGGCACATCGGCAGGATGCCGCCGGCCGAGATGTTGACGTTCTTCAGCAGGTCCAGCGCGACGAAGCGGTCGTTGGGGCTGGCCTCCGGGTCGTCCAGGATGCGGCGCAGCTGGGCGAGGTGGGCCGGCCGGAGGTAGTGCGAGATGTCGTGCATCGCCTCGGCGGTGAGCAGCCGCAGGGCCTCCGGCTCGACCTGGAGGAAGGTCCGGCCGCCGGCCTCGAAGGTGGAGACACCCTCGGACGTGAGCTTGCGGTAGGGGGTCGGGTCAGCGCCCAGGGGAAGAAGGTCGCTGTACTCGAAGTCCGGCGTGGGAGCCATGGGGGCGGTCCTTAGATGTCCAGTGTTGCCAGTGTTCCGGCTGCGTCGGCGAAGCACCCTGGAGGGCGAAAGCACCCTCAAGGGTAGGACGCGCGGGAATCGCCCACGAGGGAAGGTCAGCCTGCGTGACCGGGGTCACCCGCCGGTGGGGGAGGGGCTTGCCCGGTTGACTAGGCTGGGCCCGTGGAGAACTCGCCGTCGAAGGACCCGCAGGACCAGCGGATGGACGATCAGGGCCGGGGGGCCGTACCGATGACCAAGTCCGGGGCGACGCCGCCCGCCCGAGCCGAGCACGCCCCGGTGGCGGAGGCCGAGATCCGCGCCTCGGACGCCGACCGCGAACGAGTGGCGGAGCTGCTGCGCGACGCCTACGCCGAGGGGCGGCTGGACGTCGAGGAGCACGCCGAGCGGATCGAGGCGGCGTACGCGGCCAAGACCCTGGGGGACCTCGTGCCGCTGACCCGGGACCTCCCGGTGCACCGCGGGATCTCCTTCGAGAAGTCGCCGTCGGGCGATCCGGCGGCGACCCCGCGGCCGGACGGCCCGGTGCGGCTGCCGGCCCGCAACGAGGCGCCGACCATGCTGGCGGTCTTCGGCGGCTCGTCCCGCAAGGGCCGCTGGCGGGTGGGGTCGAACCTGCGCGCGGTGGCGATCTTCGGCGGGGTCGAGATCGACCTGACGGACGCCGTGTTCGAGTCGCCCGAGGTGGTGATCGACGTGGTGGCGATCTTCGGCGGAGTGGAGATCAAGGTGCCGGAGAACGTCAGCCTGCACGGCGGCGGTGTCGGCATCTTCGGCGGTTTCGACGTCAAGGAGCAGACCGCGGCGGACCCGTACGCGCCGGTGGTGCGGGTCAAGGGCACCGCGGTGTTCGGCGGTTGCGAGGCCAAGCCGCGCCGGGGCAAGAAGCTCAAGGAGTGGGTGCGCAAGCAGCTCGGCGCCGACTGAGCCCGCGGGCCCGGCGGCCGGACGGAACGGTCCGGCGGTCCGCCGCGGCGCATTCGGAACGGGGGACTCCGCCGCTCGGCGGCCGGTCCGGTGCCCGGCCGGGGACAACTCCCGGCCGGGCACTCGTCGTTGTGTCGGGTGCACGCTGTAGTCGGTTGCGTGCAGTGTGCATGAATCCCGGCGCCGTGGGGTAGTTCCTCTGGCACATCGCTTCTTGTACGGCTGCGTACCGGAGGCGGCCTGAGGCCGGCCCGGGTGTGAACGGGGACCCCGCAGCCGGGCAGGGGAGCGAGCTTCCCCGTGTCCGAGAGCCTCGTCAGGAGTACGGCCGTGCTGCATCCGATCGAGCCCCGCACCACCTCGTCCGCCGTCCCGTCGCCGGCCGCCCCGTCGCCGGTCGCGCGGCCGTCCGTCGCCGCCTCGCCCGCGGCCGCGGCGCAGTTGCTGGAGCGGCCCCCGGCGCAGCCGGCGGGCGAGGACAGTCCGTGGCACACCGCCGCGGCCTGCCGGCGGGACGAGGTGGGCCTGTTCTTCGCGCCCTCCAAGGAGCCGACCGCGGCCCGGTTGTCGCGCGAGGAGCAGGCGAAGCAGGTCTGTGCCCGCTGCCCGGTGCTGCTGGCCTGCCGCGAGCACGCGTTGGCGCAGCCGGAGCCCTACGGGGTCTGGGGCGGGCTGACGGCGGCCGAGCGCCGGGTGGTGCTGGCGCGCCGCCGCCGGCGGGACGTCGAGCTGTGCGAGCCGGTCCGGGTGCCGGGGGCGAGGGGCCGGATCGCGGGGTGATCCCCGGCACCGGGCCGGGGGCTCCGGCGCCCGGACCGGCACCCGCCCGGCGGGCGCCCGGTCACGCCCGCGGCCTCGGCGAAGGGGGATTTCGCCGAGGCCGCGGGTTCGTCGTGTGCTGCGGTGGTGCCGTGGTGGTGCCGCCGTGGTCCGCGCCGCCGGTGGGCGGCCCGGTCACGGGGTGGTTCAGTTGGCGCGGTCGAAGTCGATCGCGCTGTAGGCCCGCAGCTTGGACAGCCGGTGGGTGGCGTGCACCTCGCGGATGGTGCCGCTCTTGGAGCGCATGACCAGCGAGCTGGTGGTGGCGGTCTCCTGGCGGTAGTGCACACCGCGCAGCAGTTCGCCGTCGGTGATGCCGGTGGCGACGAAGAACACGTTCTCGCCGCTGACCAGGTCGTCGGTGCTGAGCACCCGGTCGAGGTCGTGTCCGGCGTCGACGGCCTTCTGCCGCTCGGCGTCGTCCTTGGGCCAGAGCCGGCCCTGGATCACGCCGCCCATGCACTTCATCGCGCAGGCGGCGATGATGCCCTCGGGGGTGCCGCCGATGCCCATGAGCAGGTCGACGCCGGTGCCTTCGCGGGCGGCCATGATGGCTCCGGCGACGTCGCCGTCGGAGATGTACTTGATCCGGGCGCCGGCCTCGCGGATGTCCCGGATCAGGCCCTCGTGGCGCGGGCGGTCCAGGACGACGACGGTGACGTCCTCGACGGCGATGCCCTTGGCCTTGGCGACCCGGCGGATGTTGACGGCGGGCGGGGCGGTGATGTCGACGAAGTCGGCGGCCTCCGGCCCGGTGACCAGCTTGTCCATGTAGAACACGGCGCTCGGGTCGAACATGGTGCCGCGGTCGGCGACCGCCAGGACGGCCACCGCGTTGTTCATGCCCTTGGCCGTGAGGGTGGTGCCGTCGACGGGGTCCACCGCGACGTCGCACTCGGCGCCGGTGCCGTCGCCGACCCGTTCGCCGTTGTAGAGCATCGGAGCCTCGTCCTTCTCCCCTTCGCCGATGACGACGACGCCGTTCATCGAGACGGTGGAGACGAGGGTGCGCATGGCCCGGACGGCGGCGCCGTCGGCGCCGTTCTTGTCGCCACGGCCGACCCAGCGGCCGGCGGCGAGCGCCGCGGCCTCGGTCACCCGGACGAGTTCGAGCGCGAGGTTCCGGTCGGGAGCCTCGGGCGCGACCTCCAGGGAGCTGGGGAGGTTGTGCGGGTACTGCGTGGTCATCGTCGTTACCTCTCTGTACGCGACGGCCAGTGAGCGCCCGACTACTGCCTGGTCGAACGCCGTGGTGAGGGTGTTGCGATCGTATCTGCCCACGACATGACTGTCTGTGGCGCGGGTCCCTCCACGGGCCGACGGGGGCGGCTTTCGCCCTCCGCGCGCCGACGCGGCCACCCCGGGTGCGGGCGATCGTGTCGGCATGAGTCACCATGTGGGGGTGGCTGGAGAGAGCAAGGGCATGAGGGGCCGGCAGACCGTACGGGACATGGTCCTGTCGATGCTGGCCGTCGGCGTCGTGGTCTGGGTCGGGTACCTGTTCCTGCCGCACGACGCGGACGGCGACGGGGTGCGCCCGGTCGACTACAGGGTGGCCGCGGCCAGCGCCAAGCGTGCCGCGCCGTACCCGCTGCTGGTCCCGGACGGCCTGTCGCCGAAGTGGCGGGCCACCTCGGTGACGTACAACGCGGCGGCGACCAACAACGGCAAGGGCAACGCCTGGCACCTGGGCTTCGTCACCCCCTCGGGCCAGTACGCGGCCGTGGAGCAGAGCGACATCGCGCGTGACGACGTGCTCAAGGCGACGGTGGCCGGCGGCAAGCCGGACGGCACCGAGGACATCGCCGGGCAGACCTGGGAGCGGGTGCAGGGCCCCAAGGCACGGGCGATCACGGTGCAGACCGGCGGCGCCACCACCGTACTGACCGGCACCGCCTCCTACGAGGAGCTGGCGGAGCTGGCACGGGCGCTGAAGTAGTCCGGTTCCCGCCCCCGGAGCGGAGTTCTCCGCTCCGGGGGCGGCCGGGCAGGGACGCCGAAGGGCCCCGCACGCGGTGCGTGCGGGGCCCTTCGGCCGTCCGGGCCCGGGCCGGCGGTGATCCGGGCGTGCCGGTTCGGGCGGTGCCGGCCCGGGCGGTGGTGGCCCGGGCGGTGCCGACTCAGACGGTGGTGACGACCTCGTCGTAGGCCAGTCGCGGCGAGCGCGGGTACCAGGCGTTCTCGCCCGGCTTGCCGATGTTCACCACGGCCAGCACCGAGTGCTCGCCGTCGGTGAAGAACTCCTTGTTGATGCCCTCGGCGTCGTAGCCGGTCATCGGGCCGGCGGCCAGGCCGGCGGCGCGCACGCCGATGATGAAGTAGCCGGCCTGCAGGGCGCCGTTCATCGCGGCCGAGGCCTCGCGGACCGGGCGCTCGGCGAAGTAGCTCTTGGCGGCCGGGAAGTGCGGGAAGACGGTCGGCAGCTCCTCGTGGAACTCGTTGTCCACGGCGAGGATCGCGGTCAGCGGGGCGGCGGCGGTCTTGGCCTTGTTGCCCTCGCCGAGGTGCTGGACCAGGCGCTCGCGGCCCTCGGTCGAGCGCACCAGGACGACGCGCAGCGGCTGCTGGTTCATCGCCGTCGGGCCGAACTTGACCAGCTCGTAGATGGCCTGGATCTGCTCGTCGGAGACCGGCTCGTCGGTGAAGGAGTTGGCCGTGCGGGCCTCGCGGAACAGCAGGTCCTGGGCGGCGGCGTCGAGAACCAGGGCGTCGGTGGTCATGTCAGTGCACCTCGGGGGAGGAAGAAGCTGGGGGGTCGTCTTTGTTGCGGTGACCGGCCGCAGCCGGTCAGACGTTCCCAACATGGGTGAACATTCAACTGTTCCCCGTGTCGCACGTGACCTGCGTCACCCCTGCGGCGGAGCGCCCTCCTCGGCGGCCAGCGCGGCGTCCAGCCGGGCCCGCGCGCCGTCCAGCCAGCGCTGGCACACCTTCGCCAGCTGCTCGCCGCGCTCCCACAGGGCCAGCGACTCCTCCAGCGAGGTGCCGCCGTTCTCCAGCTGCCGGACCACCTCCAGCAGCGCGTCCCGGGCGTGCTCGTACCCCAGCGCGTCGTCCGCGGTCGGCGTCTCCACGGCCGCTGCCGCCGTGCTCTGCTCCTCGTCTGCCATGGGAGCCAGCGTAGGGGGCCGGACCGACAGTGCGCCCCGCCCGTCGCTACCGGCCCGCCGCGCCGCCGTCCGCCGCGCCGTCGTTGACCGGGCTGCCGTCGACCGGGCTGCCGTCGACCGGGCCGCCGGCCGCCGCTTCCCGTCCGCCGCCGTCCGCGGTGACGTCGAAGCCGCCGCCCGCCACCCGGGCGTGCAGCCCCTCGCCCGCCGCGACCTGCGCCGGATCGGTCACCACCGTGCCGTCCCGCCGCTGCAGCACCGCGTACCCGCGCTCCAGGGTGGCCGCCGGGGAGAGCGCGACCACCCGGGCCAGGGTGTGCCCGAGATCGCTCTGCGCGTGCTCCAGCCGGTGGTTCAGGGTGCGCCGGGAGCGCTCCAGCAGCCCGGCCACCTCCTGGCCCCGCCCGTCCAGCATCCGCTGCGGCGCGGCCAGCACCGGCCGGCTGCGCACCCCGTCCAGCCCGTGCCGCTCCCGCTCCACCCGGGCCAGCACGTACCGCCGCGCCCGGTCCCGCAGCTGCCGGACCTTCGCCAGCTCCTCCCCGACGTCCGGAACCACCCGTTTGGCGGCATCGGTGGGCGTGGAGGCGCGCAGATCGGCGACGAAGTCCAGCAGCGGCTGGTCCGGCTCGTGCCCGATCGCGCTCACCACCGGCGTCCGCGCGGCCGCGACCAGCCGGACCAGGCCCTCGTCCGAGAACGGCAGCAGGTCCTCGACGCTGCCGCCGCCCCGGGCCACCACGATCACGTCCACCTCGGGGTGCTCGTCCAGCTCCCGGACGGCCTCGCTCACCCGCTCCACCGCGCTGACGCCCTGCACCGGGACGTTGCGGATCTCGAAGCGGACGGCGGGCCAGCGCCGCCGGGCGTTCTCCAGGACGTCCCGCTCCGCCGCCGAGCCGCGCCCGGTGACCAGCCCGACGCACTGCGGCAGGAACGGCAGCGGCTTCTTGCGGTCCGCCGCGAACAGGCCCTCGCCCGCCAGCCGCCGCTTCAGCTGCTCCAGCCGGGCCAGCAGCTCGCCCAGACCGACCAGCCGGATCTCCGAGGCCCGCAGCGAGAGCTGGCCGCGCGCCGCGTACCACTCCGGCTTCGCGTGCACGATCACCCGCGCGCCCTCCTGCACCGCGTCCGCGACCTGGTCGAAGACGGAGCGGAAGCACGTCACCGTCAGCGAGACGTCCGCCTGCGGGTCGCGCAGCGTCAGGAACACCACGCCCGCCCCCGGCCGCCGGCTGAGCTGGGTGATCTGTCCCTCCACCCAGATCGCGCCGAGCCGGTCGATCCAGCCGCCGATCAGCGCGGAGACCTTGCCGACCGGGAGCGGCGCTTCGGGGGAGCTGGGGTTGGCCATGCGTACGAGACTAGCGACGCCCGCCGACAGCTGAACCGCTCCGGACGGCCACCACCAGCAGGCCGACCGCCAGCCAGACCAGCCCCACCACCTGCGCCGAGCCGGCCGCCTCGGCCACCACCGCGCCGATCACCAGCACGCCCAGCACCGGCACCACCAGGTGCCGGCCCCAGTCGCGCGAGCCGTGCCGCACCACGAACCAGCCCACCACCGAGGCGTGCAGCAGGGTGAAGGCGGTGAGCGCGCCGATGTCCACCACCGAGGTCAGCCGGTCCAGCCCGTCGTCCCGGTCCGCCGCCCAGACCGCCGCCACCAGGGTGATCGCCGCCGACACCAGCAGCGCCCGGCGCGGCACCGCCGAACCGGGGTCGACCGCGCCGAGGAAGCGCGGCAGCCGCCCGTCCCGGCCCATCGCGAAGAGCAGCCGGCCGGCCGCCGCCTGCCCGGCCAGGGCGGCGAAGGCCGCGCCGACCGCCTTGCTCGCCGCGACCAGCACGTGCAGCCAGTGCCCGACCGAGTCCTCCACCGTGTCGTAGAACGCGGACCCCTGCGCCGCCGGGTCCGCCGCCAGCTGCCCCGGCGAGAGCGGTTCCAGCAGCGCCGCCAGCCAGGTCTGCGCCACGAACAGCAGACCGGACAGCACCAGGCACCACAGCACCGCCCGCGCCACCGCCGCCGAGGCGCCGACGGCCTCCTCGACGAAGGTGGCGATCGCGTCGAAGCCCAGGTAGGACAGCACCGCCACGGAGACCGCCGAGAGCACGGCGGACGCGGAGAAGCCGCCGACCGCCGTGAACGGCGTCGCCCAGCCGCGCTGCGCGCCGTCCCGCACCAGCACCACCACGGCCGCGACCACGAACACCGCCAGCACCGCGAGCTCCGCCACCAGCACCACGAGGCCCACCACCGCCGCCGTCCGCACCCCCGCCAGGTTCAGCGCCGTGGTCACCAGCACCGCGAGCGCCGTCCACACCCAGCGCGGGACGTCCGGCACCAGCGAGTGCAGCGCGATCCCGGAGAACAGGTAGGCCACCGCCGGGATCAGCAGGTAGTCCAGCAGCGCCATCCAGCCGGCCAGGAAGCCCGCCCCCTCGCCGAGCCCGGCCCGCGCGTAGGCGTACACCGAACCGGTCCGCGGCACCGCCCGCACCATCTGCGCGTACGAGAGCGCGGTGAAGCCCATCGCCGCGGTGGCCACCAGGTAGACCGCGGCGACCGCGCCGTGGCTCTTGGCGTCGAGCACCCCGAACACGCCGACCGGCGCCATCGGCGCGATGAACAGCAGCCCGTAGACCACCAGGTCGCGGACGCCGAGGCTGCGCCGCAGCTCGCCGCGGGGTCCGTCGTCGTCGGGCCCGTCCGGCCCGGCTCGCTCGCTCATAGCTTCCACATTTGAGCACCCGCGACCGGTTCCGACGGGAACGCGACTCCCGTCGGCGCGGCTCCGCT
The DNA here is from genome assembly GCF_044748625.1 of Kitasatospora sp. NPDC089913. Classification (NCBI taxonomy): domain Bacteria; kingdom Bacillati; phylum Actinomycetota; class Actinomycetes; order Kitasatosporales; family Streptomycetaceae; genus Kitasatospora; species Kitasatospora sp. NPDC089913. Next base: position 68,366 of record NZ_JBIVGI010000035.1, read on the forward strand.
CCGCCCGTACGATGGAGCCATGTCCTCCAACACCGCGCAGCGCCGTGTCCTGCTCGCCGCCCCCCGGGGCTACTGCGCGGGCGTCGACCGCGCCGTGATCGCCGTTGAGAAGGCCCTGGAGCAGTACGGGGCGCCCATCTACGTCCGCAAGCAGATCGTCCACAACAAGTACGTGGTGCAGACCCTGGAGAAGAAGGGCGCGATCTTCGTCGACGAGACGGAGGAGGTGCCCGAGGGCTCGATCGTGGTCTTCTCGGCCCACGGCGTCGCGCCGTCGGTGCACGACGAGGCGCGGGCCGGCAAGCTCGCCACCGTCGACGCCACCTGCCCGCTGGTGACCAAGGTGCACAAGGAGGCCGTGCGCTTCGCCGACGAGGGCTACGACATCCTGCTGGTGGGCCACGAGGGCCACGAGGAGGTCATCGGGACCATGGGCGAGGCGCCGGACCGGATCCACCTGGTCGACGGCGCCGAGGACGTCGCCAAGGTGCAGGTGCGCGACGAGTCCAAGGTGGTCTGGCTCTCCCAGACCACCCTGTCGGTGGACGAGACCATGGCCACCGTCGGCGAGCTGAAGCAGCGCTTCCCGCTGCTGGTCAGCCCGCCCAGCGACGACATCTGCTACGCCACCCAGAACCGCCAGGTGGCGGTCAAGCAGATGGCCCCGGAGACGGACCTGCTGATCGTGGTCGGCTCCAAGAACTCCTCCAACTCCGTCCGCCTGGTCGAGGTCGGCCTGGAGTACGGCGCCAAGGCCGCCCACCTGGTGGACTTCGCCGACGAGATCCGCGAGGAGTGGCTGGCCGGCGTCACCACGGTCGGCCTGACCAGTGGCGCCTCGGTGCCGGAGGTCCTGGTCGACGGCGTGCTGGAGTGGCTGGCCGCCCGCGGCTACGACGAGGTCTCCACGGTCAAGACCGCCGAGGAGCACCTGACCTTCTCGCTGCCCAAGGAGCTCCGCCGCGACCTGCGCGCCGAGGCCGCGGGCAAGCTGTAACGCACCTGAGCCCGGGGGAGGGCCCGGTACCCGACGGGGTGCCGGGCCCTCCGCTGTGCGGGGCCCGGCGGGCTCTCGTAAGTTGTGGACAGTCAGGCACGGTCATGCACAGCCTGTGGACAACGTTCGGTCGGAGGGCGGTCGGGATGACGGCGGTATTCGGTGTGGACATCGGCGGATCGGGCATCAAGGGTGCCCCCGTCGACCTCGGCCGGGGTGTGCTCGCGCAGGAGCGGCACAAGGTCCTCACCCCGCAGCCCTCCGCGCCGGAGGCGGTGGTCGCCGCCGTCCGCGAGGTGGTCCGCCACTTCGACCACCGGGGGCCGGTGGGCCTGACCTTCCCCGGCGTGGTCGTCGACGGGCACACCAGGACCGCCGCCAATGTCGACAAGGGCTGGATCGGCCTGGACGCGGCAGGCCTGTTCCGGGAGGCACTCGACCTGCCCGCCGTCGTGCTCAACGACGCCGACGCGGCCGGCCTCGCCGAGACCGCCCACGGCGCCGGCCGGGGACAGGAGGGCGTGGTGCTGGTGCTGACCTTCGGCACCGGCATCGGCAGCGCCCTGTTCGTGGACGGCACGCTGGTGCCCAACACCGAGCTGGGCCACCTGGAGCTGCGCGGCAAGGACGCCGAGCGGCGGGCCTCCTCGGCGGCCAAGGAGCGGCACGACCTGAGCTGGGGGCAGTGGGCGGGCCGGGTGGACGAGTACCTGGACCTGGTGGAGATGCTGTTCTCGCCGCAGCTGATCGTGATCGGCGGCGGGGTGAGCCGCAAGCACGAGAAGTTCCTGCCGCTGCTGCGCGAGCGCGGCGCCCGGGTGGTTCCGGCGGAGCTGCGCAACGACGCCGGCATCGTCGGCGCGGCCATGGCGGCGGCCCGGGTCGCGGGCTGAGCCCGTTCGCCGTCACACGCGCCGTCACGCGCGCCGGGGGGAGGCCACCGGGAACGGTGCCTCCCCTCAGCGCGCGCGGTGGATCCGGCGCTGGGCCACGAACCGGGCCAGCACGATCGCCGCGGCCAGCCCCGTGCCGGAGAACAGCCAGCCGGCCCGGGTGGCCAGGTTGGTCGCCAGCGCCACCACCTGGGCCGTCACCCCGGAGGAGGTGACCGGGCCGAACAGCAGCAGCGCCGCGGCGAAGGCGATCGGCCCGCTGATCGGCGCGGCCAGCAGGTCGGCGTACCGGACCCGGACCGCCAGCTGGAAGCAGACCAGCAGATAGCCGAGCCCGAACAGCAGCCCCAGCCCGCCGAAGACCAGCCGGTCCAGGCCGGCCACCGTGATCGTCGCCGCCAGCGCGGCCACCCCGGCGCCGACCGCGGTCAGCCGGGTCGGCCGTCCGCTGCGCCGCCGCCCGTACAGCCGCCCCGCCATCCGGGCCCGCAGCACGGGCGGGCCGGACACGGGGCGTAGCCGGGAACCGGGATCGGGGCCCCGGCCCGCCGTCCGCCCGGAGGCCTTGCCGCCCGACTTCCCGGCGGCCTTGGCGGGCGCCTTCCCGGTGGGCCGGACGGCCGGTCCGCCGGTGCTTCCGGGGGCGCGGCCCGGCCCGGGGACGGCGGCCCCGGCCGCGCCGTTCGGCGGTCGGCGTCTGGGCCCTGGCGGCTGGGTACGGATGCTCTGCTCCACCCGCCCAACGTACGGTCCGATCATCGCCACACTGTGTAATGGGCTGTCGGGGCTTGTTCCGTGTCTTCGGACGGAGTATTGATGTGACCGACGTCCGATCACACTCGGGGGAGTGCATGACCAGCGGATTCGCCTTCGAACGGCTCCACCACGTCCAGCTCGACATCCCGGCGGGGGCCGAGGACGAGTGCCGCGCCTTCTGGCACGGGGTGCTCGGCATGACGGAGCTGGCGAAGCCCCCGGTGCTGGCCGCGCGCGGCGGCTGCTGGTTCCGCGGCGGCGGGGTGGAGGTGCACCTCGGGGTGGTGCCGGACTTCCGGCCGTCCCGCAAGGGGCACCCGGGTTTCCAGATCGGCGACCTGGACGCCCTCGCCGAGCGGCTGGCCGCCCACGGCCACGAGGTGGTCTGGGACGACAACCTGCCCGGGCACCGCAGGTTCCACTCCAGCGACCGGCTCGGCAACCGCCTCGAGTTCCTGGAGCCCTCGCCGGCGGCGGCGGACGCCTGAGCCGCTGCCCGTAGACTGGGGGATCGGTCCGGCGAGCGGGCCGGCCCAACTCCTCCAAGCCCCGGGACTGCGCTTCATGTCGCTCACGATCGGAATCGTCGGCCTGCCGAACGTCGGCAAGTCGACCCTGTTCAACGCCCTGACCAAGAACGACGTGCTGGCGGCCAACTACCCGTTCGCCACCATCGAGCCCAATGTCGGCGTCGTCGGCGTCCCGGACGCCCGGCTGAACAAGCTCGCCGAGATCTTCGGCTCGCAGCGCATCCTCCCGGCGACCGTGGACTTCGTGGACATCGCCGGCATCGTGCGCGGCGCCTCGGTCGGTGAGGGCCTGGGCAACAAGTTCCTGGCGAACATCCGTGAGTCGGACGCGATCTGCCAGGTCATCCGGGCCTTCGTCGACCCCGACGTGGTGCACGTCGACGGCAAGGTCTCGCCGAAGGACGACATCGAGACCATCAACACCGAGCTGATCCTCGCCGACCTCCAGTCGATCGAGAAGGTGCTGCCGCGGCTCCAGAAGGAGGCCCGCCTCAAGAAGGAGTCGGCCGCCACGCTGGCCGCCGCCGAGGCCGCCCAGAAGATCCTGGAGACCGGCAAGACCCTCTTCGAGGCGGGCTTCGACGCCTCCTCGGTGCGCGAGCTGCACCTGCTCACCACCAAGCCCTTCCTCTACGTGTTCAACGTCGACGAGGACGAGCTGGTCGACGAGGAGTTCAAGGAGGCCCAGCGCGCCCTGGTCGCCCCCGCCGAGGCGATCTTCCTGAACGCCAAGATCGAGTCCGAGCTGATCGGCATGGACGAGGACGAGGCGCTGGAGCTCCTCCAGTCCATGGGCCAGGAGGAGACCGGCATGGCCACTCTCGGCCGGGTCGGCTACGAGACCCTCGGCCTGCAGAGCTACCTCACCGCGGGCCCCAAGGAGACCAGGGCCTGGACCATCAAGAAGGGCGCGACCGCCCCCGAGGCCGCCGGTGTGATCCACACCGACTTCCAGAAGGGCTTCATCAAGGCGGAGATCATCTCCTTCGACGACCTGGTCGCCTGCGGCTCCATCGCCGAGGCCCGCAGCAAGGGCAAGGCCCGCATCGAGGGCAAGGAGTACGTCATGCAGGACGGCGACGTCGTGGAGTTCCGCTTCAACGTCTGACCTGGCACGTGCGTGGATCGAAGAGGGTCGGACTCCCCGGAGTCCGACCCTCTTCCCGTCGACCCGTCCGGCGAGCCCCTTGAGTGGTACCGTATTCGGTACCACTCGCTGAAGGGGGTACGTGCCGTGTCCATCACCGCGAGCGAAGCCCGCAGGGATCTCTTTCCGTTGATCAAGAAGGTCAACGAGGACCACGACGCCATCGAGATCGTGTCCAAGCACGGAAATGCCGTACTCGTCTCCGCCGAGGACTACGCCGCCCTGCGGGAGGGTTCGTACCTCCTGCGTTCGCCGGCGAACGCTCGTCGCCTGCTCAAGGCGTACGACAACGCGCTGAACGGCACAGGGCTCTCCGAGCGCACGCTCATCGACCCCGACTCGGCTGATGCCGGGCGGGGTGTCGAGTGAGGCTCGTCTTCGAAGAGCAGGGCTGGGAGGACTACACATCCTGGCTCAAGAACGATCGCAAGATGCTCGCGAGGATCAACAAGCTCGTCGAGGACGTCCTGCGCGATCCGTGCACCGGGATCGGCAAGCCCGAGCCGCTGAAGTACCACCTGCCAGGGGCTTGGTCGCGGAGGATCGACGACGAGCATCGCCTCGTCTATCTGGTCACCGACCGGGAGATCGTCATCCTGGCGGCCCGGTACCACTACTGAGCGCTCGGCGGCCGATCCGGTCCCGTCCCCGCATGCCGCCCGGCCCGCTGCACAAGCGGGCCGGGCGGTGTCGTTCCGTGTGGGTCCGGTGTTGTCAATGGGGCTGGCGGGTCTTGACCGGTGTATGTGGTCGGCTGATTGACTGACTGTCACATCGATCGGATCACGGGGGACTGATGGAGAACGTGACGGGTTACGGGCCGAGTCGGCGGGCGGTGCTCGGTGGGGCGGCGGCGGCCGGGGCCGGGGCCGTGGTGATGGCCTCCGGGGCGGCGGCCTCGGCGGAGCCGGTGGGGCGGCGGAACCCGGTCGACCAGGCGGCGGTGGACGCCGCGGCGGCACGGCTGGACGGTGAACTGGTCGCGCTGCGGCGGGCGCTGCACGCCGACCCGCAGACCACGGGCGCGGAGGTGTACGCCTCGGGGGAGGTCGCGCGGCGGCTGCGGGCGGCGGGGCTGGAGGTGACCACCGGCGTCGGCGGGGCCACCCTGCCGGACGGGACGGTGGCGCCCGGGTACGGCGTGGTCGCGGTGCTGCGCGGTGCGCGGCCGGGCCGGACGGTGGCCTACCGGGCGGACATGGACGCGGTGCCGGGCGACGGGATCATGCCGCCCAGGCCGGGGCGTCCGGCGGCGCACGCCTGCGGGCACGACATCCACACCGCGGTCGGGGTGGGTGTGGCGCTGACGCTGGCCCGGCTGCGGCAGCGGTTGAGCGGCACGGTGGTCTTCTTCTTCCAGCCGGGGGAGGAGGGCCTGGTGGGTGCCCGGGCGATGATCGCGCAGGGGTGGCTGGAGCGGACCGGGGTCGAGGAGATCCACGCGCTGCACACCGGCCCCTACCCTGTCGGCGGGTTCGCCGTGACGCCGGGCAGCGGGCTCCCGGGCCAGGACTGGGTGAACATCGCGCTCGGCGGGCCGGACGCGGCCGCGGCGGCGGCCCGGCTGGCGGGCGCGATCACCGCGCTCGGCACGGTGCCGCTGCCGCAGGACCCCGCGGCCCTGGAGGCCATGGTCCGGGACGTGCGGACGCCGGACGGACCGCTGGCCCGGTTCCTGGTGACCGGCGCGCGGGTGGCGCCGGCCCCGGACGCCGAGGGACGCCCGGTCGTCGAGGCGAAGTTCCGGTGCTGGCCGCCGGAGCGGGACGCCGAGGTGCGGGAGGAGATCCGCCGGCTGGCGCTGACGTACCCGGGGGCGGTGGTCACGTACCCGCGCGACCCGTTCCCGGCGCTGCTCTGCCCGGCGGACGCGGCGAACGCGCTGGCGCGGCGGCTGCGGTGCGAGTTCGGCGTCGGCGCGGTCACGGTGAACCGCACCGCGTTCCCGTTCAACGGGGAGGACTTCGCGCTGTTCCTGGAGCGGGTCCCGGGCACGTACACCTTCCTCGGGGTGCGCACCCCGGGGGCCGGGATCGAGACGAGCTACCCGCACTACGAGACCTTCGAGCCGGACGAGCGGGCGATCGGGGTCGGGGTGCGGGCGATGGCGGGCTGGCTGGCGGACCGCGCCCGCCGCTGAAGCGAGGGCGATGGGCGAGGGGCGGGTGGTGGGGGGGGGGGGGGGGGGGCCCCCCCCCCCCCCCCCCCCCGCCCCCCCCCGGGGGGGGGGGGGGCCGCCCGGGCCCCCCGGACCCGCGAGGGGCACCCCCCGGCCATCGAA
>NZ_JBIVGI010000036.1:0-54230 GCF_044748625.1 Kitasatospora sp. NPDC089913
GTACTGCAGGGGGGACCCTGTGGGAGAGTAGGACGCCGCCGAACAATCATTGTGAAGAACCCCCGTCGGGAAACCGGCGGGGGTTCTTTGCGTTGGCCGTTGACGTATCGTCAGGGCATGGACGAGCGAACGGCAACAACGGGCGACGCGACCACGGTCATCGCCTCCGACGTACTGCGGCCGGCCCAGCGGGACGCGGCCCTCCGGGTTCTGGCGGAGGCCCAGGCCGTGGACGGCCGGGCGGCCGTGTCCGAGCAGGGACGGCTCCGCCTGCGTTCCCCGGAGACGGCCCGGGCCGGAGTGACACACTTCCTCGCGCTCGCCGGCCCGGACGCGGACGCGGCGGGTGTCGTCGGCTACGGCCAGCTGGAGGTGCCGGACAACGGCGGGGCGAACCCGGCCGCCGAGCTCCTGGTCGCTCCGACCGACCGGGGCCGGGGCTTCGGCCGTCCGCTGGTGGACGCCGTACTGGCCGAGGCAGGCAAGGCCGGCCGGGACCATGTCGACTTCTGGGTGCACGGTGGCCACCCGGCGGCCCGGCACCTGGCCGACGCCTACGGTGCCGAGCTGGTCCGCGAACTGCGGCAGATGCGCCGGACCGGGCAGCAGACCGAGGAGGCCGCGCTCCCGGCCGGGATCGAGTTGCGGACCTTCCGCCCCGGCGAGGACGACGCCGACTGGCTCCGGCTGAACGCGCTCGCCTTCGCCCACCACCCGGAGCAGGGCTCCTGGACCGCGGAGGACCTCGCCGACCGGCTGGCCGAGCCCTGGTTCGACCCGGCCGGCTTCTTCCTCGCCACCCGCGACGGCAGGCCGGTCGGCTTCCACTGGACGAAGGTGCACCCGGCCACCGCCACCGAGCCCGAGCTCGGCGAGGTGTACGTGGTCGGCGTGGATCCGGCGGAGCAGGGCAGCGGCCTGGGCCGGGCGCTGACCGCGGCGGGCCTGCGTCATCTGACCGGCCGCGCCGCCGGGGAGCGGGGGCTGGACACCGTGCTGCTGTACGTCGACGCGGACAATCCGGCGGCGGTGCGGGTGTACGAACGGCTCGGGTTCACCGTCCACGAGATCGACCTGATGTACCGGGCCGGAGTCGGGTCGTCCGGGTCCGTTCCGCCGCCCCTTTCCGCGTAACGGAGAGTGACGGTCGAAAAAGGGCGCCCCGGCGCCGCCTAGCGGAGAGAAGGAGGCCGCGGCAACGGTTGTGCACCCGGTGCCGCGGCACTGACCGCCTCAGCTTTCCTCCTGGCCATGCGGTGTTTACCGTGGATTCAATTAATGCCGCGAAGATCACAGGATGAAGTCCGTAGTGTCTCGCTCGTGCAGCGTCGGCCGACACGTGGCCGGTGCTGTGGCGACCGCGCCGGGTGGGTGGGCGCTGGTGATGGGCGAGGGCGACGGCTCGAAGAGCATTTCGTGTCCGGACGCCGTCCTGCTGGAGGAGCTGGAGCCCATGAGCATCCCCCGCCCCGTCCCTGCCCCGCCCTCCCCACCCGCGCGGTTGTCCAGCGCGCTGGGGATACCGCCGGAGCCGACCGTCGCCGACGAGCAGGACGTCGAGGAACTGCCGCAGGGCCGCTTCCTGGACCGTGAGCGCAGTTGGCTCGCGTTCAACGAACGGGTCCTGGAACTGGCGGAGGACCCGGAGATCCCGTTGCTGGAACGCACCAAGTTCCTGGCGATCTTCGCGAGCAACCTCGACGAGTTCTTCATGGTCAGGGTGGCCGGCCTCAAGCGCAGGATCGCCACGGGTGTGGCCCAGCGCAGTGCCTCGGGCCTCCAGCCGCGCGAGGTGCTGGACCTCATCTGGACCCGGTCCCGCGAGCTGATGGCCCGCCATGCCGCCGCGTTCCAGCAGGAGGTGCTGCCGGACCTCGCGGCCCAGGGCATCGAGGTGGTCCGCTGGTCGGAGCTGGCGGAGAAGGAGCAGGCGCGGCTGCACTCGCTGTTCCGGCAGAAGATCTTCCCCGTGCTCACCCCGCTGGCGGTGGACCCGGCGCACCCCTTCCCCTACATATCGGGGCTCTCCCTCAATCTGGCCGTCGTCGTGCGCAACCCGGTGTCCGGGCACAAGCACTTCGCCCGGGTGAAGGTGCCGCAGTCGCTCGCCCGCTTCCTGGAGGCCTCCCCGCAGCGGTACGTGCCGCTGGAGGACGTCATGGGGGCGCATCTGGAGGAGCTCTTCCCGGGGATGGAGGTGCTCGCCCACCACGCGTTCCGGGTCACTCGCAACGAGGACCTGGAGGTGGAGGAGGACGACACCGAGAACATCCTCAAGGCCCTGGAGAAGGAGCTGATGCGGCGGCGCTTCGGCCCGCCGGTGCGGCTGGAGGTCGAGGAGTCGATCGACCCCTACATCCTGGACCTGCTGGTGCGGGAGCTGAACATCACCGAGGCGGAGGTCTTTCCGCTGCCCGGCCCGCTCGACCTGACCGGGCTGTTCGGTATCGCCGGGCTGGACCGGCAGGAGCTGAAGTACCCGAAGTTCGTGGCGGGCACCGCGCGCGGCCTGACCGATGTCGAGTCGGCCTCGCAGCCGGACATCTTCGCCGCGATGCGCGAGCGGGACGTGCTGCTGCACCACCCGTTCGACAGCTTCTCCACCTCGGTGCAGGCCTTCCTGGAGCAGGCCGCCGCCGACCCGGACGTGCTGGCGATCAAGCAGACGCTGTACCGGACCTCCGGGGACTCGCCGATCGTCGACGCGCTGATCGACGCGGCGGAGTCCGGCAAGCAGGTGCTGGTCCTGGTCGAGATCAAGGCGCGCTTCGACGAGCAGGCCAACATCAAGTGGGCCCGCAAGCTGGAGGAGGCCGGCTGCCACGTGGTCTACGGCCTGGTCGGGCTGAAGACGCACTGCAAGCTGTCGCTGGTGGTCCGGCAGGAGGGTGACACCCTGCGCCGCTACTCGCACGTCGGCACCGGCAACTACCACCCGAAGACCGCCCGGCTCTACGAGGACCTCGGTCTGCTGACCTCGGACCCGCAGGTCGGCGCGGACCTCTCGGACCTCTTCAACCGGCTCTCCGGCTATTCGCGCCGCGAGTCCTACCGCCGGCTGCTGACCGCGCCGCGGGGGCTTCGGGACGGTCTGGTGGGGCGGATCCACAACGAGATCGCCAACCACCGGGCCGGGCGTCCGGCGCACGTGAAGCTCAAGGTCAACTCGATCGTCGACGAGGCCGTGATCGATGCGCTGTACCGGGCCTCGCAGGCCGGGGTGCCGGTGGACGTGTGGGTGCGCGGCATCTGCGCGATCCGGCCCGGGGTGCCGGGACTGAGCGAGAACGTCCGGGTGCGCAGCATCCTGGGGCGGTTCCTGGAGCACTCGCGGGTCTTCGTGTTCGGCAACAACGGCGATCCGGAGGTGTGGATCGGCAGCGCCGACATGATGCACCGCAACCTGGACCGCCGGATCGAGGCGCTGCTGCGGATCACCGACCCGGCGCACCGGGCCGAGCTGTCCGGGCTGCTGGACCTCGGGATGTCGGACGAGACGGAGTCCTGGCACCTCGGGGCGGACGGGTCCTGGACCCGGCACGCCCAGGACGCCGACGGCAAGCAGCTGCGACACGTCCAGGACCTTCTCATCGACTCGCGTCAGCGCCGTCGGGCCGTCGCGGCCAGATGAGTGCCGGTCGCCGCCACGACCCCGCTGACGCCGGACGTGACGACGTGAGCCGCGACACCGCGCGGCGTGCCCGCACCGGACCGAACGGTGCGGGCCACGCCGCCGGGGGACACGACGGCACGAGATTCGACGACGCGACCGCGCGACCCACCGACGCGAGCCGCTGAGCGGTAGGGACCCGCTGAGCGGTCGGCCACCAGCCCCGGGGACGGCCCCGGGGGAACGGGGATCTACCTAGCCATGACCGAAGCGCCGATGACGGCCCAGGCGGCCTCGACCGCGACCGCCGGGGACATCCTCTCCAGCCATCTCACCGGCCTGGCGGGCGCGTTCCTGCGCGCCCTGCCGCTGGCGGTGGGCGAGGTCGGCGCGAGACCGGGTGCGGCGCCGGTCCCTTCCGCGGGCACGGGGGACCTGCTGCGGGCGGTGCGGCGGATCGGGGGGCTGCTGCACACCTTCGGCGCGGCCTTCGAGCCGGGCTGGGTCCAGGAGTCGCGCACCGAGCTGTCCTGGCTGCTGAACCTGCTGGCGCTGGAGCCGGGGCTGGTGCGGCGGTCGGCCCGGCTGCTGGGCGCGCTGGACGGGCTGAGCGGCAGCGAGACGGAGGGGCCGGGCATGCTGGCCGGTCACGCGGGCGCGCCCAAGGCGCGGGCGCTGCTGGACCGGCAGCTGACCCTGGCCCGGACGAGGGCGCACTCGACGGTGCTGCAGGAGCTGCGGTCGGCGCGGCTGCACGCGCTGGCGGACCGGATGACGCTGCTGGTGGCGGACGCGCCGCTGGCGAAGCCGGCCGAGGGCCGGGCCGGGGCGGTGCTGATGCCGCAGGCGGCGGCGGCGTTCGGGGCGCTGGCGGCGAGCACCCAGCTGCTGCCGTTGCAGCGGGCGGCGACGCCGTACGGCGGGGACGGGCTGCGTCGGCTGGGGTCGGTGCCCAGTGCGCGGGGCGCGCTGGACGCGGACGCGGCGCTGGCCGCGGACGACGCGCCGTGGCACCGGACCCGGGTGCTGGTGAAGCGGGCCCGGTACGCGCTGGAGGTGTGCGGGCGGCCGTCGGCGGTGCTGGACGACCTGGACCAGGTGCTGCTGCGGCACCAGGAGGCGTCGGAGGCGGCGGTGACGGCGGCGACGGCGGCGCGCACGCCGCGGATCACTCCGGCGACGGCGTACGTGCTGGGCGTGGTGCACGCCGATCAGCGGCTGGAGGTGGAGGCGGCACGGTACGCCTTCGGCCGACGCTGGCCGGAGCTGCCGCCGGGGGCGGAGGCGTGGCTGGAGCTGCCACCGGCCGAGGGCTGGGGGTCGGCGCCGGAATCGCGGACGGCCTGAGGTGGGCGGGCGGCCGGTGCCGGCGGACCGGTGGCCGGTCGGCCGTGGGCCGGTGGTGCTGGCGGCGGGGGCGGTGCTCTGGCTGCCGGGGCGGCCGAAGCGGAGCGGGCGGCTGGGCCGGCCGCGGCTGGCGGTGATCCACCGGCCGAAGTACGACGACTGGAGTCTGCCGAAGGGGAAGCTGGAGCCCGGCGAGAGCGTGGTCGAGGCGGCGCTGCGCGAGGTGCGGGAGGAGACCGGGTTCTCCTGCGTGCTGGGGGCGGAGCTGCCGACCCAGCACTATCTGGCGCAGGGCCGGCCGAAGGAGGTCCGGTACTGGGCGGCGGTGCCGACGGAAGGGTCGTTCCGGCCGAACCGGGAGGTGGACCTGTTGGAGTGGCTGCCGGCCGGGAAGGCGCGGGCGCGGCTGACCCATGAGCGGGACCGGCGGTTGGTGGACGCGCTGCTGGCGTTGCTGGGGGCGAAGCCGGTGAGGTCGCGGGACCGGGAGTCGTGAAGGAAGAGTGGAAGTGATCTTCCCGCGCTCTTGCCGTGACGCAACCGTTACTACCTGGCCTAGTTTCCTGTCATCCGTCCGAGGTTCACTCTGCGTTCACTTACGACCGGCTGACGCGTCACCTGCCCGGCTTACTTTCGGTATCACCGGCGGGCCGAACGGGCCCCGGACCTCAGCAAAACCCGTGCTGCGTCGTGCTTGCCACGACCCGCGCGTCGGGCAATGCCACAGAAAGGGACACCTGTGAAGCTCCAGCGGAACGGCCGCTCCAAGGCCCTCGCGATCGGTGCCATGGCGCTCGTCAGCTCGCTGTCGCTCGCGGCCTGCGGCTCGGACGATAACAACACCACCGCGTCCACCGGCGCCAGCGGCTCCTCCGCCGCGGCCCCGGCGATCGACTGCGGCCCGAAGCAGGCCCCCCTGGTGGCCGCGGGCTCCACCGCCCAGGGCAACGCGATCGACATCCTGAAGAACAACTTCGGCGCGGCCTGCAAGGACACCACCATCAACTACGGTGGCGGCGGCTCCGGTGCCGGTGTCCAGCAGTTCAACCAGGGCAAGATCCAGTTCGCCGGCTCGGACTCGGCGCTGAAGCCGGCCGAGGTCGACGCCAGCAAGGCCGTCTGCACCGGTGGCCAGGGCATCAACCTGCCGGTCGTCGCGGGCCTGATCTCGATCGTCTACAACGTCGAGGGCGTCGACAACCTCGTCCTGGACGGCCCGACGGTCGCGAAGATCTTCGACTCGCAGATCACCAAGTGGAACGACCCGGCCATCGTCGCCCTGAACCCGGGTGCCAAGCTGCCGGACGCCGACATCCAGGCGTTCCACCGCACCGACGACTCGGGCACCACCGAGAACCTGACCAAGTACTTCGCCAAGACCTCGGGCGGCGCCTGGTCCTACCCGGCCAGCAAGGCGTGGGCGGGCAAGGGCGGCCAGGGCGCCAGCGGCTCGGCCGGTGTCTCGGCCCAGGTGAAGCAGGTCAAGAACTCGGTCAGCTACGCCGAGCTGTCGTTCGCCCAGACCAACAACCTGAAGAGCGCCGCCATCAACACCGGTGCCGCCAAGCCGGTCGAGGCCACCGCGGTCAACGCCGCGAACACCTTCGCCAAGGCGCAGATCGCCGGCACCGGCAGCGACCTGGCGCTGACCCTCGACTACGCGACCAAGGACGAGGGCTCCTACCCGCTGGTCCTGGTCACCTACGAGATCGTCTGCGACAAGGGCAACAAGGCCGACACGCTGGACGCCCTGAAGGCCTTCCTGGGCTACTCCATCAGTGACGCGGGCCAGAAGGCGATCGGCGACGCGGGCTACGTCCCGCTGCCGAAGGAGCTGACCGGCAAGGTCACCGCCGCGGTCAAGGCCCTCGCCTGATCCAGTAGCACCCTCCGCTGGGGCGGCCCCGTGAACGAGGGGGGCCGGGGCCGTCCCCAGCGGAACGTACCGACGTACGCACCACGTCCGGGGCACCGCCGCCATGGTGCCGCCCCCTCGGGGCCGCACCACCAGACCGGAGTAGACCAATGACTTCAAACACCCCTGCCGCCCCGCCCGGCGGGGAGCGCCGCCGGCGCGACAGCCGGGTCGGCGACAAGATCTTCATGAACCTGTCCCGCGGGTCGGGCATCCTGCTGCTGGTGGTCATGGCCGCCATCGCGGGCTTCCTGACCTGGCGCTCGGGCATCGCCCTGAGCAAGAACGAGGGCAACTTCTTCACCACCTTCGAGTGGACGCCGGACGCCCCGAAGCCGGTCTTCGGCATCGCCGTCCTGGTGTTCGGCACCATCGTCAGCGCGACGATCGCGATGGCGATCGCCGTGCCGGTGGCGATCGGGATCGCGCTGTTCATCTCCCACTACGCCCCGCGCCGGATCGCCCAGCCGTTCGCCTACCTGGTGGACCTGCTGGCGGCCGTGCCCAGCATCATCTACGGCCTGTGGGGCGCGCTCTTCCTGGTTCCGCACCTGGAGGGCCTGACCAGCTGGATGGACGACTACCTCGGCTGGACGTACATCTTCGACCAGTCCCGGGCGACCACCCCGCGCAACCTGTTCACCGTCGGCATCCTGCTGGCGATCATGATCCTCCCGATCATCACCGCGGTCAGCCGTGAGATCTTCCGGCAGGTGCCGCGGATGCACGAGGAGGCCGCGCTCGCGCTCGGCGCGACCCGCTGGGAGATGATCCGCACCGCGGTGCTGCCGTTCGGTCGCCCGGGCATCATCTCGGCCTCGATGCTCGGCCTCGGCCGCGCGCTCGGCGAGACCATCGCGGTCGCCATCGTGCTCTCCTCCAGCAGCGTCCTCTCGCTGCACGTGCTCGACCCGGGCGGCGGCACCTTCGCGCAGAACATCGCGCTGAAGTTCAGCGAGGCCCAGCCCTTCGGCCGGGACGCGCTGATGGCCTCCGGTCTCGTCCTGTTCGTCATCACCTTGCTGGTGAACGGTGCCGCGCGCCTGATCGTGGCCCGCCGCAAGGAGTACTCGGGGGCCAACGCATGAGCGCCGCAACGACGTCGGTCCCGGCGGACGCCCGTCCGCTGGGCCGTCCACTGACCGCCAACCGGCTGCCCAAGTGGGCCCCGGCCGCCACGGCGGCCGGCTCCATCGCCCTCGGCTGCGGCATCGGCGCGGTCGGCGGTCTGGAGAGCAAGCTCCAGTGGGGCCTGATCTCCGCGATCCTCTTCGTGGTCATCGGCTACGTGCTCTCGGCGCAGGTCGAGGGCCGCCGCCAGGCCAAGGACCGGCTCGCCACCTCGGTGGTCTGGGTCGCCTTCATCCTGGCCGTGATCCCGCTGCTCGCCCTGACCATCTACACCGTCCAGCAGGGCGCCAAGGTGGTGGACGGGAACTTCCTGTCCCACTCCATGCGGGGTGTGCGGGCCTCCGGCCCCGGCGGTGGTATCTACCACGCGCTGATCGGCACCCTGCAGCAGGTCTTCCTGGCCAGCCTGATGGCCGCCCCGATCGGCCTGCTGACCGCCGTCTACCTGGTCGAGTACGGCCGGGGCAAGCTGGCCAAGGCGGTCACCTTCTTCGTCGACGTCATGACGGGTGTCCCGTCGATCGTCGCCGGTCTGTTCATCCTGTCCGTCTGGAACCTCGCCCTCGGCTTCAACTACTCCGGTTTCTCGGGCAGCCTCGCGCTGGCCATCCTGATGCTGCCGGTCGTGGTCCGATCCACCGAGGAGATGCTCAAGCTCGTTCCGAACGAGCTGCGCGAGGCGTCGTACGCGCTCGGCGTGCCGAAGTGGAAGACGATTCTCCGGATCGTCATCCCCACCGCCATCGGCGGCATCACCACCGGTGTGATGCTCGCGGTCGCCCGCATCACGGGTGAGACCGCACCGGTGATGCTGCTGGTCTTCGGCGCGGACTACATCAACAACAACCCGTTCGACGGGCCGCAGCAGTCGCTGCCGATGTACATCTGGCTGCAGTACTCCCAGGTGAACAACCAGTACGGCTACGCCCGTGCCTGGGGTGCCGCGCTCGTGCTGATCGCCTTCGTGATGGGGCTCAACCTCATCGCCCGGGGCATCGCCCGCTGGCGTTCGCCCAAGGCCGGGCACTGAGCGACCGACTGACGTACGACGACGAAGACTGAGAGAAGACGAACGATCATGGCCAAGCGCATCGACGTCAGCGGACTGTCCGCCTACTACGGCTCCACCAAGGCCATCGAGGACATCTCGATGGCGATCGAACCCCGCTCGGTGACGGCCTTCATCGGCCCCTCCGGCTGCGGCAAGTCCACCTTCCTGCGGACCCTCAACCGGATGCACGAGGTGATCCCGGGCGCCCGCGTCGAGGGCAAGGTGCTCCTGGACGACGAGAACCTGTACGGCACCAGCGTCGACCCGGTCGCCGTCCGCCGCTCGGTCGGCATGGTCTTCCAGCGTCCGAACCCGTTCCCGACCATGTCGATCTACGACAACGTGGTCGCCGGTCTCAAGCTCGCGGGTGTCCGCAAGAAGTCCGTGCTGGACGGCGTGGTGGAGAAGTCCCTCCAGGGCGCCAACCTCTGGAACGAGGTCAAGGACCGGCTGAACAAGCCGGGCGCCGGCCTCTCCGGCGGTCAGCAGCAGCGCCTCTGCATCGCCCGCGCCATCGCGGTCGAGCCGCAGGTCCTGCTGATGGACGAGCCCTGCTCGGCCCTCGACCCGATCTCGACCCTCGCCATCGAGGACCTGATCGGCGAGCTGAAGTCCCAGTTCACCATCGTCATCGTGACGCACAACATGCAGCAGGCGGCCCGCGTCAGCGACCGCACCGCCTTCTTCAACCTGGCCGGCGTCGGCCAGCCGGGCAAGCTGATCGAGCTGGACGACACCCAGCGGATCTTCTCCAACCCGTCCGTGCAGGCGACCGAGGACTACATCTCCGGCCGCTTCGGCTAGACCGCCGGACCGCGCGGGCAGCGCGTCACAGGCTGCTTCGCGGTGCTGCATGGCGGTGCCGCCGCGAAGCATGAGAAGGGCCCGCCCCCGGTCTCCGGGGGCGGGCCCTGTCGCGTCGCCGTCCGCGTCGCCGTCCGCGTCGCTGTCCGTGCTGGTGCCTGTGTGCCTGTGTGCCTGTGTGCCTGTGTGTCCGCGTGTCCGCTTCGGTGTCCGGGGCCGGACGGGTGCGGGCCGGTCAGCCCCAGAACAGGTGGACGAACCAGTACACCAGCGCCGCCACCAGGGCGGCGGCCGGCATGGTGATGAACCAGCCGAGCACGATGTTCTTGGCGACGCCCCAGCGCACCGCGCGGATCCGCTTGGTGGCACCCGCACCCATGATCGCCGAGGTGATCACGTGGGTGGTGGAGATCGGCGCCTTGAAGACGAACGAGGTGATGTACATGACGGTCGAGGCGGTGGCCTCGGCGGCGAAGCCCTGCGGCGGGTCGAGCTCGATGATCTTCCGGCCCAGGGTCCGCATGATCCGCCAGCCGCCGGCGTAGGTGCCGAGCGAGAGCATGGTCGCGCAGGAGATCTTCACCCAGACCGGGATCGGGTCGTCCGGGCTCTCGTGACCCGAGATCACCAGGGCCATCACCACGATGCCCATGGTCTTCTGGGCGTCCTGCAGACCGTGCGCGAGCGCCATGGCGGCGGCCGAGGCGGTCTGCGCGACCCGGAAGTTGCGCTTGGCCCGGTGCGGGTTGGCCCGGCGGAACAGCCAGAGGATCGCCAGCATCACCAGGAAGCCGCCGACCAGGCCGACCACCGGGGAGACGATCATCGGGATGATGATCTTGTCGACGACGCCGCTCCAGATCACCTCGGTGCCGCCGGCCAGGGCCGCGCCGACCATGCCGCCGAACAGCGCGTGCGAGGAGGAGGAGGGGAGGCCGAAGTACCAGGTGACGAGGTTCCAGGCGATCGCACCGACCAGCGCGGCGAACAGGATCGCCATCCCCTGGTTGCCGGTCGGGGTCTCGATGATGCCCTGGGAGACGGTGTGCGCCACCCCGCTGCCCAGGAAGGCGCCGGCCAGGTTCATCACCGCGGCCATCGCCAGCGCCGCCCTGGGCGTCAGCGCCCGGGTGGAGACCGAGGTCGCGATCGCGTTGGCCGAGTCGTGGAAGCCGTTGGTGTAGGTGAAGAAGAACGCAACGCCGACGACGGCGATGAGTGCTGCCATGTCCACGGGGGTCAGGACTCCTTGACCGCGATGGTCTCCACCGTGTTGGCGACGTGCTCGAAGGCGTCCGCGGCCTGTTCGAGGACGTCCACGACCTGCTTCAGCTTGAGCACCTCGATCGCCTCGTACTGGCCGGAGAAGAGGTGGGCGAGCAGCTTGCGGTGGATCTGGTCGGCCTGGTTCTCCAGCCGGTTGACCTCGATCCAGTACTCGGTCAGGTTGGACATGCTCCGCAGGTTCGGCATCGCCCCGGCGGTCAGCTCGGCGGCGCGGGCCAGGACCTCGATCTGCTGCTCGATGCCCTTCGGCAGGGTCTGGATGTCATAGAGGACGACCAGGTCGACGGCCTCCTCCATGAAGTCCATGATGTCGTCCAGCGACGAGGCGAGGTTGTAGATGTCCTCGCGGTCGAAGGGCGTGATGAAGGACGAGTTCAGCTGGTGGAAGATCGCATGGGTGGTGTCGTCTCCGGCGTGCTCGGCGGCGCGCATGCGCTCGACGATCTCCGCGCGGGCCGACACGTCTGATCCCAGCAGTTCCAGCAGGAGCTTCGAGCCCACGACCAGGTTCTCCGCGGCGGCGGCGAACATGTCGTAGAAACTCGTCTCCTTCGGGGTCAGGCTAAAACGCACGGAAATCTCCGATGTGCGGGGTAGGGGACTGAACGATGCTAGGTGCAACCGCGCGTGGGCGCGCAAACGGGGTGGCCGAAAAGGAGTCGGAACCTCCCCTTCCGTTCGGCTGCCGCAACGGTGGGTCCGATGCACCACAGGCACGGGCGTGAGCCCCCAGTCTGACGGAACCTCGCCCGGATTGCCCCTGCCGTGCGGGCGGAACGGCGGGGTGTTGCCCGGACGGGGGAACCCGGCTCCGGCCGGGAACCGACGCCGCCGTTCCCGGCCCACTGCCGCTCCCGGCCCGGCGTGGGTCCGGCGTCGACCGCTCGACGAGCCGCGGTCGGGCCTTCGCCGCGCCTTCGTCGGGCCTTCGTCGGCCGGCTCCGGGCCGACGCTGCCGGAGGAACACCACGACGGGCCCGGGTGTTGGACACTGGAGGCCGACGCAGCCACCCAGACGAAGGCGGGCCGATGACCACCACGCAAGCGCGTACCGGGCCGGAGCAGGCGCCCGGGGCGGAACCGCAGGGCGAGCACGCGGTCTCCCCGGACACCGCCGGGTCCGCACACACCGGTCACGGCCCGCACGGGTACAGCGCCCAGAAGGACGCGCACCTCAAGCGGCTGCGCCGGATCGAGGGCCAGATCCGCGGCCTCCAGCGGATGGTCGACGAGGACGTCTACTGCATCGACGTGCTGACCCAGGTCTCGGCCAGCACCAAGGCCCTGCAGTCCTTCGCCCTCTCCCTGCTCGAGGAGCACCTGCGGCACTGCGTCGCGGCCGCCGCCGAGGAGGGCGGGAGCGAGCTGGACGCCAAGGTCGCCGAGGCCACCGCGGCGATCGCCCGGCTGCTGCGGAGCTGAGCCCGGCGCGGCCGGCGGCGCCGGCGGTCCGGGTGCCGCAGGGCCTACGGGTCCCGCGGGTCCGGTGACGCCTGCGGGTCCGGTGACGCCTGCGGGTCCGACGACGTCCGCGGGTCCGGCAGCTCCCGCGGGTCCGGCAGCTCCCGCGGGTCCGCCGACTCCGGCGCGGATGCGGGTACCGGGCCGGCGTCGGGCCGGTCGAGCAGCACCTCGTCGATCCGCTCGGTCGGCAGCCGGTCACCGCTGCTGGCCGTGGCGGCGATCATCAGCTCACCGGCCAGCTCGATCTCGTCGAGGGCCGCGTCGTCGTGGCCGCCGCTGCGGTCGCCCGTGGACGCCATCACCTGCACCACCCCTTCAGCGCCTCACCAGCCCGGGCGGCAGCCACCCGACGTCCAGCCTAGGCACTTCGGAGCCCGTCCACATGGCACGGACGGGCCATCTCGGCGCCGCCGAAACGGGTGGGCTCCGGGACTCCCGGGCCCACCCGGACCGGCGGCCTCCCACGCCGAGCTACTTCGGGCTCTCACCGGGTTTCATGGTGAAGATGTCCGAGGCGGCGGGCTCGGCGGCCTCCACCGGCTTGCCGAAGTCCGTCAGTGTGGTGGTCGAGACCACCTTCACCTGGTCCTTCGCCTCCTTGGACCCGGCCACCCCGGCGAAGGTGAAGACCTCGACCACCTTGTGCAGCCGGCCCTGGTCGTCCAGCCAGGCGTCGTAGGGCACGTCCTTCACGGTGAAGGTCTGTGCCCCCATCCGCAGGCCGTCCCCGCCCCGTCCGCCGGTGGCGTCGGCCGCCTTGGCGAGGTCCAGGGTGCCGCGGAAGTGCTTCAGCGGCACCCCGTCGACCGTCTCGGTGCCCACCGCCTCGGCCTTCTGCGCCCCGCGCAGCGCGCCCGCGGCGGAGGCCGGGTCGGTGGCGCCACCGCTGACCAGGTTGCCGTCCGGCAGCTGGCGGACGTCCAGCTTGACCCACTTGCCCTCCGGCACCTTGGCGCCGCTGTTCTGGAGGTAGACGGTGCCGGGCAGCAGCACCTCGACGATCTTGCCGGTGGTCGCCGCACCGGGCGGCACCTGCACCTCCAGCCGGCCGATCCGCTTCACGTAGTCGTAGCCGCCGGTGCCGGTGAAGACGGCCTTCTTGTCGGCGGACTCGGTCACCAGCTCGGTGGCGGCGTGCGCCGAACCGGCCCGGCCGGTGATGTCCGCGGTGCCCCGGACCGCCGTCAGCGGGTCGGTGGAGAGCTGGTCCGGGGTGCTGCTGGCCTGCTGGTCGGCCGATGCGCCCCCGGCGCTGTCCGGCGAGCAGCCGGCCAGTCCGGCCGCGCCGGTGAGGACGGCGGCGAGCAGCACGGCCCCCGCCGCCGGCCGCGGCCGCCGCTCCGCCCGGCCGACCGTTCGGCCGGTGCGCTGCTGGTCGGTCATCTTCATCCTCGCGAAACCCCCTCGGGCCCGACTGCCCCGCCGGCCACCACCAGGGGGTGGGCAGAGCTCTTTCCGGGCAAACGAGTTGGGGCGTGAGGGGTTACGCGGGACCCGGCGCGTTCCGGATGTCGCGCGCCGGTGGCCCGGCGCGTTACCGTGAACCACGTGCACAGTGAGCTGCCGGACGTTTCCGGCACTGCCCGGATGCCCGAGCACCGTGTCGCGATCAGCGAACGCGGTTCCTTCTGCTTCGCGACCTGCAGCTGCGGCTGGTTCTCCCCGGCCCGGCGCTCGCGCGACCTCGCCCGCCGCGAGGCCGACGACCACCTGGCCGGTCACGGCACCGCCCCGGCGTAGGGCGGGCCGTGCGGATCACGCGGCCAGGTCGGACTCGGGCCGCGGTTCCTCGGCGCGGACCGTGCCACGCGTTCCGCCGCCGCGTCGCCCCCGCCCACCGCGCCCGGGTCCCCGCCCGCCGCCGCCGGACTCGCCGCGCCGTCGGGCGCGGACCAGCGGGGCGAGCGGGGTGCGGGTCAGGGCGTGGCAGAGCGGGACGAGCACGGCCATCGCGATCGGCGCCAGCAGCAGCACCACGGCGACGGCCAGCGCGAAGCCGCCGATCACGTCGGTGGGGTAGTGGACGCCCATGTACATCCGGCAGAAGCCCTGCAGCAGGGCCAGGCCGCCGGCGATCCAGCCCAGCCGCCGGTTCACCAGGAAGAGTGCCACCGCGATGCCCATCGACATCGTGGAGTGGTCGCTGACGAAGGAGTAGGTGCCGGCCTTGCCCTCGACCAGCACCTCCAGGTCGGGGTGGTCGACGAAGGGCCGGGGGCGGTCCACGATCGCCGCGATCGGCAGGTTGGCGAGCTCGGCGATGGCGACCGACAGCGGGGCCCAGAGCAGTCCGGCGACCGCCACCGGGGCGTCCGGACGCCGCCGGGCCTGCAGCCAGCCGACCAGGCCCAGCAGTGCGAGGCCGATCAGGATGCCGTACTCGCCGATCCAGGAGACCAGGTGGTCCAGTCGGGCCGGGGCGTGTTTGGCCAGGCCGTTGACGGCGTAGAGCAGGCCGAGGTCGGGGTTGGTCGTGTCGGCAAGCGGCGTCGACACGCCGCACCTCCTTCTGGTCCGCTGCACCTGGATCGTTCCGGCCGTGGCCCGTCCGCCGTCGCCCAGGTCAGGGCGGCTGACGGAAGGCCAACGGACACAACGTCATAACCGACGGACAGCGTTCCACGGAAACGCGCGGTTATGGAAACTTGACTCAGCGTCCACGCGGCGCGCACACCGGCCGGGCGGTCGCGGATCAGTTCTTTGCGGGGGTTTGACCGGAACCGGCCGGTCCGGTGGCGGCGACCGCGGTGGGCCGGGCGGCCGGGGCCGCCTGTGCCGCCTGGGCCGCCGGCGCCGCGGGGGCGGGGCTGCCGGGCGCGGTCGGCCCCGGAGTGCCGGGTGCCGGGGTCGTGGCCGGGGCCGGGGTTGCCGCCGGGTCGCCGGGGCGGCTGGGGGCGATCACCCCGCCCTCGGCGTTGCGGTTCGGCAGGGCCTGGGCGGCGTCCGAGGTCACCCGGGTGGCGCCGATGTACTCCTTGGTGTCGATCTTGTCGTAGCGGATCACCGCACCGGTGTGCGGGGCGTTGATCATGTACCCGCCGCCGACGTAGATGCCGACGTGGTGGATGGAGCGCGGGTCGGTCAGATCGGTCGCCCAGAACACCAGGTCGCCCGGGCGCAGCTGGTCGCGGGACGGGTGCGGGCCGGCGTACCACTGGTCGTTGGCGACCCGGGGCAGGATGATGCCGACGCTCTCGAACGCCGCCTTGGTGAGCCCGGAGCAGTCGAACCGCCCGTTCTGCCAGGCGAGCCCGTCCCCGCCCCACAGGTACGGGGTGCCGAGCTTGCCCTGGGCGAAGTAGATCGCCCCGGCGGACTGCGCGGAGACCTCCACCGGTGCGTCCGGGGCGGCGAAGCTGCGGGCGGTGGCCAGGATGTTCCGCACGTATCCCTGGGTCTCCCGGTAGGGCGGCACGCCCTGGTACTTCGTCACCGCGCCCGGCCCGGCGTTGTAGGCGGCCAGCATGTTCGACTGGCGGTCGCCCGGGACCTTGCCGACGTAGGTGGCGAGCGCGCAGTCGAAGGTGGCGGCCGAGGCGATCGCGTCCAGCGGCTCCCAGGGGTCCTTCCGGCCGTCGTTGTTGCCGTCCGTGCCGTACGTCGCCCAGGTGGCCGGCATGAACTGCGCCAGTCCCTCCGCCCCGACCCCGGAACGGGCCCGTGGGTCGAAACCGCTTTCCTGGTACAACTGCGCCGCGAGCAACGGGGGGGAGAGATCGGGGCAGAGCCGGCCCCACTGTTCGATCGGGCCTTGGTACGCGGCCGGAACGGTTCCCGGGGAGAGTCCGGCCGCATTGCCCTGGCGCTGCGGAGTCCCGCTCGCCGCATACGTCCCGAACGTCACCAGCCCGACGAAGCCGACCGCGACAACTCCTGCGGCAGCGGCGGCCGTAGCGCCCTTCCGGAGTACCATCAGCACCATCCCGACGAATCGTCAGTCGAAGTGTCCCGGAAGGCGTTGCTCACCGCAATCATCAGAGATACAAAGAGTGAGCGCTATCCTTCGTACGGTGGACATCCTCGCGTACATGTCCGATGCCTCACGACCAATCCGCGAGAAGCAGCCAAGTCGACATCAGATCTGGCCAAGAATAGGTACCGACCCTTCGCGCGGGCGGGGTCTGGGCCCTTGAATTTGCCTGATCGGGCGGTGAGATGGAAATGAACCAGAGCAGCGTGCACAGCATCGCGATCGGCCACCTGGCCGAGGACCCTCCAAAGAAGCCGAATATCGACACCATCATCGGCGGGATCGCCCCGGACTGGGGTCCGTTCGCGAGTCTCGGCTCGGAGGCCCGGGTGATGGTCGAGGTCGTCATGGCCGTGGCGATCCTGGCCTGCCTCGGCCTCGCCGTCTGGGGTGCTGCCAAGCAGCGGATCGGCGCCACCGCGATGCGTGACAGTTTCGGTGCCGAACAGGGCAAGGGGCTGATCATCGCCGGCCTGACCGGCGTGTTCATCATTGGATCACTTGGCACTCTGTTCACCATTGTGTACGGCATGGCGATCTGACGATCGGGCAGCGCGGGCCGGACAGGCGGAGCGGACAGCCGGGGCGGAGCCGACGGCGCCCACCGGGCGGACCGTCGTGACGCGCCGGCGGACGGCGCGGCATCCTTGCCGGTCGACCTGTCCGATCGTCTGACCGTCCGACTGCCGGACCGTCCGGCCGGGCGTCCGCGCATGTCCGGCGTCACGCCGGGAATCCATCCACCACCCCTTCCCTCCCGCCCGCCCACGGTCGGAGGGGCCCCCGGAGCCGCCCCCGGCTCCCCGCACCAGGAGGGCCGCCGTGCCGTTGTCCGACGACCAGCCGCACACCCGTACGCGGCTGCCGGTCGGCGAACAGCCCTCCTCGCAGGCGAGTGCCCGTCAGGCGCGGCCGCTGCGGACCCTGCTGACCGTCCTGGTGGTCGTCACCCTGCTCGTGCTGGCGATCTCCATCGCCAACCGGGGCAAGCCCGACCCCGGCGGTTCCGCCGCCGGACGCTCCGCCGACCGGGCCGCCGCGGCCACCGCCACGTCGGGGGCGGGCCCCGCGCCCAGCGGGGACCAGCCGGTGAGCACCACCGTCAACGGCATCGCCACCGGCTTCCCGCACACCGACGGGGGCGCCCAGTCCGCCGCCGCCAACTACGCCGTGGCCATCGGCTCCGCCGAGATGTTCCGCGCGGACAGCCGCCGCACCATCGTCAGCACCATCGCCGACCCGGCCGCCGCCCAGGCCCTGCAGTCCCGGCTGGACCAGGGGTTCGGTGCCGACACGGTGGCCCGCTACGGGCTGGACGCCCAGGGCCGCGCGCCGAAGGGCCTCACCTTCGTCAGTCGCACCGTCCCGGTCGGAGCCAGGGCGGTCGGCTACACCGACACCGAGACCAAGGTCGAGGTCTGGTGCACCGGTCTGAACGGTCTGGCCGGCGAACGCTCGGTGCAGCCGGTGGTGGCGAGCTGGTTCACGCTCACCCTCGATCTGCGCTGGACGGGCGGAGACTGGAAGCTCACGGACTACGCAAGCCGGCAGGGGCCCGCGCCCATGCCGGGCGACGAACAGGCCGCCACCGCCGAGGAGATCACCGGCGCCGTCCAGCAGCTCGGGGGTTTCCGCTATGCCCGTTGACCTGACCGCCGACCGGCCGGCCGGCCGCCGAACGGGGCAGGGCGGTGCCGTCCGGCCCGCCGTCCGCCGTGCGGGAACGCTGGCGGGAGCGCTGGCGACCGTGCAGCTCGCGGCCCTGCTCGCGGCGCAGCGCGTCTTCGCCGAGCCGTCCCCGACGGGGACGCCGTCGCCCTCCCCGTCGGCCACCTGTCAGAAGGTGGACCTCCCGATCCCCGGCAGCGATGCGGGTTGTGCCCCGAACGGTGCTGTGGTGATCCCCGGGAGCGGGACGGTCGGGACGGTGACGGACCCGTTGGGGGCGCTGGCGAAGGGGTGCGCCCAGGCGGCGGTGTGGGTGGTGCGGAAGCTGTCGGGGGCGATCGACGGGACGACGGAGGTGGACTTCACCAACGCGTCGTTCCTGCAGCAGTACGCGGTGGTGTTCGCCGCGTCGACGGTCGTCACGCTGGTGCTGTGGCTGCTCGCGGTGACCAAGCGGGCGGTGCGCGGGGCGCCGTTGACGACGGCGATCTCGGAGGCGATCGGGTTCCTCTGGCTGACGGTGGTGGCGTCGGCGTTCACGCCGTTGATCCTGTACACGGTGGTGAGCGCGACCGACGGGCTGACCAAGGCGATCGCGGTGGGGACGAAGTCGGACACCGGGACGTACCTGGGCGGGTTCGCGGACACCCTGGAGAAGGGTGACATCGGCGGCGGGCCGCTGATCCTGATCATCACCTCGCTGGTGGCCGTGCTGGCCGCGGCGGTGCTCTGGATCGAGCTGCTGATCCGGGCGGCGATGCTGTACGTGGGTGCGCTGCTGGGGACGGCGGTGTACGCGGGGCTGGTGGACAAGCAGCTGTGGAAGCACGTGCGCCGCTGGGCGGGGGTGATGCTGGCGGTGGACCTGGCGAAGCCGATCATCGTGATCATCCTCGGACTGGCCGGGGCGGTGTCGGCCGGGGCGGGGGCGAGCGACGACTTCGCCCGGGTGCTGTCGGGGCTGGCGATCCTGTTCCTGTCGATCTTCGCGAGCGCCGCCGTCTACCGCTTCGTGCCGGGCTTCGGCGACGAGATCATGAACATGCGTCACGCCCGGGCGAGCGCGGTGTCCGCCGGGTCGGCGATGATCAACGGGACCGCGAACTTCATGCGGCAGGGCATCAGCACCCACGGCGAGCGCGGCGCGCCGGGCGGCGGGGGCGGTGGGGCCGCCGGCGGCGGTTCGGTCGCCCCGGGCATCGCTGCCCACGCGTCCCGGGCGCCCTCGCCGCCGCCGCAGGCCGGGCCGCCGGCCCAGGCCTCGGGTCCGATCCGCGACAGCAATCCAGCGAAGGGAGGGTGACGGGTAAGTGAGCAGCGAACCGCTCGGCCAGTACGGGGCCCAGTACGCCCAGCCGTACGTGCACCAGCGCCGCACCTACCTGATCGGCAAGGCCCGCCCGAACGCGCCGATCGGCCGGAACCGGGAGTCCGGGGAGATCGTGCTGATCATCTTCGGCGCGTTCCTCGGCATGCTCTGGGGTCTGCTGATGCCGGTCCTGCCGTTGCGCATCGGGGGTCTGGTGGGTCTGCCGGCGCTGGCGATCGCGGCCGTGTACGTGCCGTACCGGCGTCGGACGTTCTACAAGTGGGTGGAGATCAACCGCACCTACCGGCGGACGGTCCGCAGCGGGCGGGCGGTGTGGAAGTCGGACGCGGTCGACGCCGGGACCCGCCTGGACGGCCGTGAGGTGGAGATCGGCCCGCCGCCCGGGGTGGGGCGGCTGCGCTGGCTGTCGGCGCCGTTCGGGCCGGACGAGGTCGGGGTGCTGATGCACCTGGAGCGGCGCACGGTGACGGCGGCGATCGAGATCGAGGGCCCGGGCGTCGGGCTGCGGGACTCGGAGGACCAGGAGGCGCTGGTCGACCGGTTCGGGACGCTGCTGAAGCACGTCGCGAACGGGGACGGCTTCGTGACCCGGCTGCAGATCCTGGCCCGGACCCTGCCGGCCGACCCGGACGCGCACGCCAAGGACGTGGAGCGGCGCGGCGACCCGGGCGCGCCGAACTGGCTGAAGGACTCGTACGACCAGTTGCAGTCGATGGTGTCGACCTCGTCCGAGCAGCACCGGGCGTACCTGGTGGCGTGCATGCACTACACCCGGGACCTCGCCGCCGAGGCGCACGCGATGGGGCGGACGGCCACCGGCCGGCGGGCCCGGGACGACGAGGGTCTCGCCTCGGTGATGGCCCGCGAGCTGACCGACATCTGCGCCCGGCTGGCGGAGGCGGACATCCGGGTGCGGCAGCCGCTGGGCCAGGCGCGGCTCTCCTCGCTGCTGCACTCGATGTACGACCCGGACCACCCGATCGACCACATCCAGGCGATGTCCAGGCGCAACGCCTGGCCGGCCGAGCTGGACGCCACGCACCCGCAGTTCCTCCAGGCGAAGACCCGGGAGTCGGCGACCCGGGAGCCGTGGTGCCACGCCACCGCGTGGATCAAGGAGTGGCCGCTGACCCCGGTCGGTGTCAACTTCCTGGCGCCGCTGCTGGTGCACACCCCGGACGTGATCCGGACGGTGGCGGTGACGATGGACCTGGAACCGACCGATGTCGCCATCGAGCGGATGCTCACCGAGAAGACCAACGACGAGGCGGAGGCCAGCCGCGCCGCCAAGATGAACCGCACGGTGGACCCGCGCGACCTGGCCCACACCGGCCGGGTGGACCAGCGGGGCGACGACCTGGCGTCCGGCGCGGCCGGCGTGAACCTGGTCGGGTACATCACGGTCTCCTCGCGCAATCCGGACGCGCTGGCCCGGGACAAGCGGACGATCCGGGCCTCGGCCGGCAAGAGCTATCTGAAGCTGGAGTGGTGCGACCGCGAGCACCACCGCGCGTTCGTCAACACCCTGCCGTTCGCCACCGGTATCCGCCGCTGAGCGGGTCCCGGCCGGGCGACTGATCTGGAGGCCCCCGTATGGCGATCGGCAACCTCACCGACGCGTTCACCAGCCTGGCGTTCGGCAAGGTGGAGACCACCCGGCTGCCGGTGCGCACCTCGACCGGCCAGGCGCAGGCGGTGTACCTGCCGACCGCCGCGCCCGGGCTGGGCGACTCCGGGGTGATCATCGGGCGCGAGGTGTACAGCGGCAAGGGGTACGTGTACGACCCGTTCCAGCTGTACGGCCAGCAGCTGCCCGCCCCGCACTGGCTGGTGCTGGGGGAGTCCGGCAACGGCAAGTCGGCGCTGGAGAAGACCTATGTGCTGCGCCAGCTGCGGTTCCGGGACCGGCAGGTGGTGGTCCTGGACGCGCAGGGCGAGGACGGGGTCGGCGAGTGGAACCTGATCGCGAACGCGCTGGGCATAAAGTCGATCCGGCTGGACCCGATGGCGGCCAGGGACGGCGGGGTGAAGCTCAATCCGCTGGACCCGGCGATCACCCAGACCGGGCAGCTGTCGCTGCTGCGGACCATCGTCGAGGTGGCGATGGGGCGCGGTCTGGAGGAGCGGGCCGGCTTCGCGCTGAAGGCCGCGCACGGGCACGTGGTGGCGACGGTCCGGGACCGCCAGCCGGTGCTGGACGACATCATCGACACCCTGCGCAACCCCGACCTCTCCTCGGTGGAGTCGCTGGGCGTGGCCGTGGACGAGGTGCAGTCCTGGGGCCTGGACGTGGCGCTGGTGCTGGACCGGCTGGTCGACGGTGACCTGCGGGGCATGTTCGACGGGTCGACCACCGACGGCATCGACCTGGACGCGCCGCTGATCGTCTTCGACCTGTCGCACATCGACCGCAACTCGATCGCGATGCCGATCCTGATGGCGATCGTCGGCGTCTGGCTGGAGCACACCTGGATCAGGCCGGACCGCAAGAAGCGGATCTTCCTGGTCGAGGAGGCGTGGCACATCATCAACAGCCCCTTCGTCGCCCAGCTGTTCCAGCGGCTGCTGAAGTTCGGCCGCCGGCTCGGCCTGTCCTTCGTGGCCGTGGTGCACCACCTGTCGGACGTGGTGGACGGGGCGGCGGCCAAGGAGGCCTCGGCGATCCTCAAGATGGCCTCCACCCGGACGATCTACATGCAGAAGGCCGAGGAGGCGCGGGCCACCGGGCGGGTGCTCGGTCTGCCCCGCTGGGCGGTGGAGATCATCCCCACACTTTCGCCGGGCATCGCGGTCTGGGACGTCAACGGCAACGTCCAGGTGGTGAAGCACATCATCACCGAGGCGGAGCGCCCACTGGTCTACACCGACCGGGCGATGACCGAGGACGCGGTGGCCGAACGGGCGCGCGCCGAGCACCAGTTGGCGGCCGAGCCGGGGATCTGAGCCCGGGGCCGACGGGCCCGGGGCGCGCTCCCGGGCCCCGGACGCGCGCCCCGGGGCGCGCGTCCGGCGGGCGGTGCGCACGGCCGCGCGGCGGTCGGAATCCAACGACGATTCGTCAGTAGGTAACCCTGTCGTTACGTCCAGGGGCCTGACAGCTACGCGCGTTGACCCTAGGCTGCACTCGCGCAACGACACTCGTCTCGCGCGCCCGGGCCTGTCCACAGCTGGGCGCTCTCACAGGTGCAGGGGACCCCCTACATGCTCTCCGTCAGAACCCGACGGTCTGCGTTGGCCGTCGTCGCCGCCGCCGGCCTCGTCGGCACGGTGGCCATGCCGTCCGCGGCCCAGGCCGCGACCGCCAAGAAGCCCAAGACCGTCAACCTCCAGTTGCTGGCCATCAACGACCTGCACGGCAACCTGGAGCCCCCGGCCGGTTCCTCCGGCACCATCCGGGAGATCGACCCGGCCACCGGCCAGCCGGTCAACACCCCGGCCGGCGGCATCGAGTACCTGGCCACCGCGCTGCGCCAGGCCCGCATCCCCGCGGACGACTCGATCACCGTCGCCGCCGGCGACCTGGTCGGCGCCTCGCCGCTGACCTCCGCGCTGTTCCACGACGAGCCCACCATCGAGGCGCTGGACAAGCTCGGCCTGGACGTCACCTCGGTCGGCAACCACGAGTTCGACGAGGGCTCCGCCGAGCTGCTCCGGCTCCAGGACGGCGGCTGCCACCCGACCGACGGCTGCTACGAGGAGGGGCGCACGTTCAAGGGCGCCAACTTCAACTACCTCTCGGCCAACGTCACCAACGAGAAGACCGGCAAGCCGCTGCTGGCCCCGTACTGGGTGGCCAAGTCGCAGGGCGTGAAGGTCGGCTTCATCGGTGTCACCCTGGAGGGCACGCCGAACATCGTGACCGCCGAGGGCGTCAAGGGCCTCAAGTTCGCCAACGAGGTCAGCACGATCAACAAGTACGCCGCCGAGCTGAAGGCCAAGGGCGTCAACTCGATCGTCGCGCTGATCCACGAGGGCGGTCTGCCGGCCAGCAGCACCTACAACTACGACTGCGGCGCGGCCGGCGAGGGCATCTCCGGCCCGATCGTCGACATCGCCAAGAAGATCGACCCGGCGGTCGGCGCCATCGTCACCGGCCACACCCACAACGCGTACTCCTGCACCATCCCCGACCCGCAGGGCGTGCCGCGTTCGGTGACCAGCGCCGCCTCGTTCGGCCGGCTGTACACCGAGATCGACCTGAAGCTCGACAAGACCACCGGCGCGATCGTCCGCCCGTCGGTCAAGGCCGAGAACCACATCGTGCGCCGGACCGTCGAGAAGGCTCCGGACATGACGGAGCTGATCTCGCACTACTCCAAGCTCGCCGCCCCGATCGCCAACCGTCCGCTGGGCTACATCGCCTCGGACATCAACGGCCGTGGCAACAACGACCCGGAGAAGCCGCTCGGCGACGTCATCGCCGACGCCCAGCAGGCCGGTCTCGCGGCCGCCGACAAGGGCGGCGCGCAGGTCGCCTTCATGAACCCCGGCGGCATCCGCTCCGACCTGGTCTACAAGCAGAGCGGCGCCGAGGGCGACGGCGTTGTGACCTACGGCGAGGCGTTCACCGTCCAGCCGTTCACCAACATGATGCAGGTCAAGACGCTGACCGGGGCCCAGCTGATCCAGCTGCTGCAGCAGCAGGTGAGCGGCTCCAACGACGCCTCGCCGAAGATCCTGCAGCCGTCCAAGGGCCTCACCTACACCCTGGACATGCGCAACAAGGGCGCCGACCGGGTCGTCGTCGACTCGATCCGCCTGAACGGCGCGCCGGTCGACCCGGCCGCCAAGTACCGGGTCGCGGCCAATGAGTTCCTGGCCGGCGGCGGCGACGGCTTCCCGGCCTTCGCGGCCGGTACCGACAAGCTCGTGGGCGCCTCCGACCTGGACGTCTTCGCCGCCTACCTCGGTGCCAACAGCTCGGCCGCCGCGCCGCTGAAGGCGCCGGCGCAGGACCGCATCAAGGTCATCGGCCCGGGCAGCGTCCTCGACTAGTCGAGGGTCGCTGGCCGTGAGCCGGCCGGGGCGGGGCGCTGTCGGGGCGCCCCGCCCTTTTTTTGTGCCCTCTTCGTGCCCGCGTCCAGGTCCGGCGGTCGGCGCCCGGTCTCACTCGGGGGAGGGGCCGCCGGGCAGCCGCACGGTGGCCAGCGCGCCCGGGCCGCCGTCCTGCGCCGGTCCGAGCGACACCTCGCCGCCGGCCTCCCGGACGGTCTGCGCGACGATCGACAGGCCGAGGCCGGAGCCGGGGAGCTGGCGCGAGGACGGGGAGCGCCAGAACCGGTCGAAGACGTACGGCAGCTCGTCCTGCGGGATGCCGGGACCGTGGTCGCGGACGGTCAGCACGCCCCCGTCGAGCCGGACCGCGATGGTGCCGCCGGGCGGGCTGTACTTGACCGCGTTGTCCAGCAGGTTGATCACCGCCCGCTCCAGTCCGGCGGCGTCGGCGTGCACGAACCAGGGCGCGGTGGAGGTCTCGAAGGCCAGCCCCGGGCCGCGCAGCTTCGCGCGCTCGACGGCCCGTTCGGCGATCTCGTGCAGGGCCACCACGGAGAGCGTGCGGACCGGCTTGGGGGAGTCCGGGCGGGAGAGCTGGAGCAGGTCGCCGATCAGCACGGTGAGCTCCTGCATCTGGGCCTTCATGTTGCCGAGCAGCTTGGTGCGGGTGGCGGGCGGCAGCGGCCGGCCCGTGTCGTCGCTGCGGATCAGCAGATCGACGTTGGTGCGCAGCGAGGTGAGCGGGGTGCGCAGCTCGTGGCCCGCGTCGGCGATCAGCCGGGTCTGCCGTTCGCGGGAGTTGGCGAGCGCGGTGCTCATGGAGTTGAACGAGGTGGAGAGCCGGGCGATCTCGTCGTCGCCCTGGACCGCGATGGTGGTGCCGACCTCCTCGGTGCGGGCGATGTGCTCGACGGCGTCGGTGAGCTGGTCGACCGGCTTGAGCGCGGAGCGGGCGACGAGTCGCCCGGCGACGGCGGCGAGGATGATGCCGCCCAGGGCGACGCCGCCGAGGACGAAGGCGAGCTGGCGGAGGGATTCGTCGACGCCCTTGGTGGGAGTGGCGACCATGACGACGATGGAGTTGTGGGCGGGGCCGCGCACCAGGGTGAGCCGGACCATGGCGGGATCGCCGTTGGTGTACCTGCCGTCGCGGATGATGGCCTGGTTCGGCCTGAGGGAAAGGGCCGCGGTCGTGTCGTTCGGCTGGATCACGATGGCCCGGGTGGCGCCGGCGGGGACGGAGACACAGCCCTGGTCGGCCCAGACGAACTGGGTGTCCCGGGGTGCGGGTCCACCGCGCGGGAGGTCCGGAAGGTCTCCGGCCCGCTGGGCCGTCTGGGACTGTTCGAGGGCTGCTTCGGGAGTCGGCGGGCAGGGCCGCTGGAAAGTCGCCGCCTGCGGTGGTGGAACGCTCTCCAGATCGTTCCGTACCTGGTCGTAGAGCTGCTTCTCCACGATGAACCAGCAGGCCAGCGTCGACAGCGCGATCGCCACCGCGACCGCCGCCGCCGTGAGGATGGCGAACCGGCTGCGCAGGGAGCGGGCGCGGTACCAGGTGGTGAGGCGGCCGCGGCGCGGGATGCGCGGCGGGGTGAGCGGCGGCGGCGGGACGGTGGGGCTCACGCCGCGGTGCCGGCGGCCGGGCGGAGTGCGTAGCCGACCCCGCGGACGGTCTGGATGACCCGGGGCAGGCCGCCCTGCTCGGTCTTGCGGCGCAGGTACATCACGTACACGTCCAGCGAGTTGGAGGAGGGCTCGAAGTCGAAGCCCCAGACCGCCTTGAGGATCTGCTCCCGGGTGAGCACCTGGCGGGGGTGGGCGAGGAACATCTCCAGCAGCATGAACTCGGTGCGGGTCAGTTCGACCGGCCGGCCGGACCGGGTGACCTCGCGGGTGGCGGTGTTCATCCGCAGGTCCGCGAAGGCCAGGACGTCGGTCTCCTCCTCGACGGCCGCCGCCCGGGCGGCGGCCTCGTTGGCGAGCGCGTTGCGCCGCAGCAGGGCGCGC
This sequence comes from Kitasatospora sp. NPDC089913, assembly GCF_044748625.1. Classification (NCBI taxonomy): domain Bacteria; kingdom Bacillati; phylum Actinomycetota; class Actinomycetes; order Kitasatosporales; family Streptomycetaceae; genus Kitasatospora; species Kitasatospora sp. NPDC089913. Next base: position 26,580 of record NZ_JBIVGI010000036.1, read on the forward strand.
ACCCGGGCGAGCAGTTCGTCGAGTTCGAAGGGCTTGGCGAGGTAGTCGTCGGCGCCCACGTCGAGGCCGGTGACCCGGTCGCCGACGGCGTCGCGGGCGGTGAGCATCAGCACCGGGACGGTGTCGCCGCGGGAGCGCATCCGGCGGACGGCGGTGAGGCCGTCCATCCGGGGCATCATGATGTCGAGCAGGACGAGGTCCGGCCGGTCGCGTTCGACGGATTCGAGGGCCTCGTAGCCGTCGGTGGCGGTGGCGACCTCGTAGCCCTCGAAGACGAGGCTGCTCTCCAGGGCGTCCCGGAGGGCGGGTTCGTCGTCGACCACGAGGAGCCGGGCGGTGCTCTGCTGCCCGGGCTCGGCGGGGGTGCGGTCGTCGGCGGACGGGGTCATCGGCGGTTGCCCTTTCTGGTGGCGGGAGGCCCTGCTCGGGTCAATTGTCGGACGTGCTCAGACGTTCTGGCCGGACTGCAGCCGGGGCAGCACCTGCTTGATGTCGTCGATCGGGATGGCGAAGCCGAGGCCGACGCTGCCGGCCCCGCTGCCGCCGGCGGTGGCGCTCGATCCGCTCGGCGAGTACATGGCCGAGTTGATGCCGATGACCTGCCCCGAGGCGTTGATCAGCGGCCCGCCGGAGTTGCCCGGGTTGAGCGCGGCGTCGGTCTGGAAGGCCTGGTAGGTGGCGGTGCTGCCGCCGCTCTGCGGGGCGTTGCCGCGCAGGCCGGGCAGGTTGGGGAGGCCGAAGCCGCCGTTGCCGCTGGTGGTGCCCTCGTCGAGCTGGACGGTGACCTCGCGGTGCTCGGCGCTGATGATGCCGGAGGTGACGGTGCCGGTGAGGCCCTCGGGGTTGCCGATGGCGACGACCGGGTCGCCGACCGAGACGGCGGAGGAATCGCCGAGCACGGCGGGGGTGAGCTGCTTGGCGCCGCTCGCGGTGATCACGGCGGCGTCCAGGCTCTTGTCGGTGCCGGTGAGGGCGGCGCCGGCGGTGGAGCCGTCGTGGAAGGTGACGGTGATCCGGCCGCCGTCGGCCGCGCCGGAGACCACGTGGTAGTTGGTGAGGATCTGGCCGCCGGCGGTGAGGACCACGCCGGTGCCGGTGGCGGTGCCGTTCGCGGTCTGCACGGTGATCTGGACGACGCTGGGCGAGACGGCGGCGGCGACGGCCGCGACGTCGGCGCTGCCGTCGGAACGGGCGGCGACCGGGCTGGCGACGGTGCCGGTGCGGCTCACGGAGCCGTGGTCCTGGGCGGCGACGACGCCGCCGGTGACGCCGCCGAGCACGGCGGCGACCGCGGCGACGGCGGTGACCAGGGCGAGCCGTCCGCGCAGCAGGCCGCGCCGGGCCCGGTGGCCGGGGCCCCCGGACGGGGCCGGGCCGGCCGGCTCGGGCGGGAACGGCGGGAGCGGGGGAGGGGGCGGGGTGCCGGCGGCGGGGTGGGCGGCGCTGCCGTACCCGGCGCTGCCGTGTTCGGTGCTCGCGTACGCGGTGCTCGGGTCCCCGGTGGTCGGCTCCCCGGTGTTCGCGTACACGGTGCTCGCGTCCCCGGTGCGCTCGTACCGGCTGCCGCCGAGCACGGTGCCCGGGATGATCCGGTCCCGGGAGGGCCCCGCCGGGGGCTCGGACGGTCCGTCGTGGGGGCCGTCGGTGCGGTGCTGCCACTGCTGGTGATCGCTCATGGCGACCAACGTCCGCCCGGTGGATGAGAATCCGGTGAGAGTGCGCTCAGAAGGGTCCGAGAAGCCCGTTGACTTCTCATAAAGCCTGGTCAGGCGCAGGCCCGGCCTAGGCGTCGGCGCCGTCCGGGGAGCAGCCGCAGGAACGCCGTACGACCAGGCGCGACGGGAACTTGCGGACCCGCTCGGTGTCCGAGCCGGGCACCATCAGCGAGTCGTCCAGGACGAGGTCCACCGCGGCCCGGGCCATCGCGTCGCGGTCGGAGGCGACGGTGGTCAGCGGCGGGTCGGCGAGCGCGGCCTCCGGCACGTCGTCGAAGCCGGCCACGGCGAGGTCCTCCGGCACCCGCAGGCCCACCTCGCGGGCGGCCCGCAGCACGCCGATGGCCTGGTCGTCGGTGGAGCAGAAGATCGCCGGCGGGCGGTTCCCGGAGCGCAGCACGCCGAGGGCGACCTCGTAGGCGCCGTAGCGGTGGAAGGGCGCGTCGATCAGGTGCGGTTCGGTCGGCAGGCCGTGCGCGTCCATGGCGCGCTGCCAGCCCTCGACGTGGTCGATGACCGGGTCGCCGGGGGCGGGGGACTCGACCGGGCCGCCGAAGCAGGCCACGTACGGGTGCCCGTGCACCTCCAGCAGGTGGCGGACGACGGTCTCGGCGCCGCCCACGTCGTCGGTGACCACCGCGACGTCGTCGATCGCCTCGGGGCGGCGGTGCAGCAGCACGACCTTGGCCCCCTCCATGGCGGCGAACTCCTCGGCGGCCCGCTGGGAGGGGCCCTGGCTGACCAGGATCAGGCCGGAGACCCGCATGCCGAGGAAGGCGCGGACGTAGTGGACCTCGCGGTCGTCGACGTAGTCGGAGTTGCCGATCAGCACCAGCTTGCCGCGTTCGGAGGCGGCCCGTTCCACGGCGTGCGCCATCTCGGCGAAGAACGGCTGGCGGGCGTCCGGGACGACCATGCCGATGAGGTTGGTGCGGCGGGAGGCCATCGCCTGCGCGACGCTGTTCGGCCGGTAGCCGAGCTGCTCGATCGCGGCGAGCACCTTCTCCCGGGTGGCGGGCGCGACCGGCCGCGGCCCGTTGTTGATCACGTAGCTGACGACCGCGGTCGAGGTACCAGCCAGTCGGGCTACATCGTCGCGCGTCACTTTGGCCACGGGGGGAGTCTACGCGTGTGGCGTGCGGCGGGGCAGTGGGGATCGCCCCCGGCCAGGGGCGATCGTGCGGCGTCCGCCGGACGGGGTGGGGCGAATCCGGACAGGCCGGGCCGGGCGGCGCGGAGTGGTCCCGCCCGGCCCGCCGGTCAGGCTTCCAGGACCGTCGCGGGGCGCCGGGCGGCCTGGTCGGGACGCTCGCCCTTGTCCGGCTTCTCCGGGACGACGAAGCGGTAGCCGACGTTGCGGACGGTGCCGATCAGGCCCTCGTGCTCGACGCCGAGCTTGGCCCGCAGCCGTCGGACGTGCACGTCGACCGTCCGGGTGCCGCCGAAGTAGTCGTATCCCCAGACCTCCTGCAGCAGCTGCGCCCGGGTGAAGACCCGGCCGGGGTGCTGGGCGAGGTACTTGAGCAGCTCGAACTCCTTGAAGGTGAGGTCGAGCACCCGGCCCTTGAGCTTGGCCGAGTAGGTCGCCTCGTCGACCGAGAGGTCGCCGTTGCGGATCTCCATCGGGCTGTCGTCGGTGGTCACCTGGAGCCGCCCGAGGGCCAGCCGCAGTCGGGCCTCGACCTCGGCCGGGCCGGCGGTGTCGAGCAGGACGTCGTCGATGCCCCACTCCGCGGTGACGGCGGCGAGGCCGCCCTCGGTCACCACCAGGATGAGCGGGCAGCCGATGCCGGTGGAGCGCAGCAGCTGGCAGAGGCTGCGGATCTGCGGCAGGTCGCGCCTGCCGTCCACCAGGATGACGTCGGCGCTGGGGGTGTCGACCAGGGCGGCACCCTCGGCGGGCGCCACCCGGACGCTGTGCAGCAGCAGGCCGAGCGCGGGCAGTACCTCCGCGGAGGGCTGCAGCGCGTTGGTGAGGAGGAGCAGAGAACTCATACCCGGTAGTCCCCTTTCCGGGTCGTCGCGGTCGCGTTCCGGCTGCCGCCACAGCCGGATGGCGCACGTGCTGGTGAGGGGGAGGAGGGGGACGCCGGGCGGGAACCGCCGGACCCGACGGCGCGGACGGCGGAACGGGGCACGTGCCGGGGGTCCCGCAACCCGCGATGCACCGTTTCTGCCCTGTTCATCCCGCGAACCTTCCGGTCCTGGCCCGTCCCGGGCGGCGGCCCGGAGCCGGGGTTGTCCGACGCCCCTGCCGGGTCCGGCACGTCGTTGTGCCGTGCGTGGCGGGGGCGGTTCCCGCGGACCGCCGGGGGTGGGCCGACGATTCGCAAGAACGTCCGTACTGGCGTCCTGAAAGCACAAAAGGACCCGGGGGCGACTCTGCCCGGATCCCTCAGGGGTCGAGGATAGCCGACCGGTCCCCGGGCCGGGAGGGCTCCGACCCGGCGGTTCGGCCCTTTCGGGGCCCGCCCCGGGTGAGTCCCGCCACAGCTTCGCGACGGCGCCGCCGGGGACCGGGCCAGGGCGATTGCCGCTCGTGCGGGCGAACACGCCATCATGGGACGCACATCGGCGGCACCGTGCGCGTACACCTTTCGGGCGAGGCGCGGACACCTCCGGTGGTGGACCCGGCCGGGGTACCCGGGAACGGGCGAGGACGACGAGAAGGGGTTGCCATGGGCGCGACCACCGGGCACGACCCGGCGGCCGCCGTTCGGGTGAGCGGAACCATCCGCTACTGGGCGGCGGCGAAGTCGGAGGCCGGGCTGGCCGAGGAGCCGTACCTGGCGGCGACCCTGGCCGAGGCGCTGGCGGAGGCCAAGGCGCGGCACGCCGACCGGCCGAAGCTGGTCCTGCTGCTCGGCCACTGCTCCTACCTGGTGGACGGTTCGCCGGTGGGCGGCCGTGACCACACGACGGTGGCACTCAGCGAGGGCGGCACCGTCGAGGTCCTCCCGCCGTTCGCGGGCGGGTGAGCGGCATGACCGGGACGAACGGGACCCCCGAGGGCCGGCCGCGGCAGCACCCCCAGCAGCCGCCGCAGCAACCGCAGCAACCGCAGTACCCGTACGGGCAGCCGCCGCAGCAGCCGGGGCAGTCCGGGCCGGGGCAGGCGCGGCCGCAGCAGCCGGGGGCGCAGGGGTACCACCCGCAGCAGCCGCCGTATCCGTACGCCCCCCAGCAGGGGTACGCGCCGGATCCCTATGCGCAGCAGGGGCTCGCGGCGCAGCCGCACGCCCCCGGGGCGGGCGCACCGTCGTACGGCGGACCGTCGGCGCAGCCGGCGGGGTACCCGCAGCAGCAGCCGTACGGTCAGCAGGCCTACGGTCAGCAGCCGTACGCGCAGTCGCCGTACGGGGCGGGGCCGGGCGGCGGTCCGGCCGTGGACGACGCCGCGACGGCGTTGCTGCCGCCGGTGCCGCCGCTGGACGACGCCGCGACGGCGCTGCTCCCGCCCGTGCGGGTGTCCGGTGCGGTGCCGCCCGGCCACGCCCAGCCGCAGCCGCAGGCCCAGCCGCAGCCCCGGGCCCGGCACGGCCGGCCGCAGGGCCAGGCCCCGGCCGGTGCCCCGTACGGTCAGGGCCCGGCGCGGGACCGCGCCCCGTCCCACCCTCAGGCCCCGATGCAGGCGCCGGCCCAGGCGCCGGTGCCGGTGCCGGACCAGGGGCAGGGCCTGGACCAGCCGACCATGACCCTGAAGCGCCCGGAGCCGCCGGCCCCGGTGCTGACCGACCCGGCCGCCGCCCGCGCGGCCAGGGCGGCCCGCGCCGCGCAGAACCCGCACGCGGCACCCGGTGGCCCCGGCGCCCCCGTGGCGCCGGCCGCGCCGTTCACCGCCCCGGCGCCTGCCCCGGCCCAGGTCCGGGCCGCGGCCCCGGCGGCGCCCGCCGTCCGGACCGGTTCGCCGATCAACGACCCCGGCCTCCAGCCGGCGCTGATCACCGCCGGCGCCGCCGCCCTGCTGGCCGGTGGCGCGGCGCTCGGCCAGATCCCGCTCGCCCTGGTCCTGGTGCTGCTCCAGGGCCTGACCGCGGCCGGCTGGTTCCGGCTGAACGGCATGTGGCCGGCCCGGCAGGGCATCGCGCTGGCCGCGCTGTCCGGCGTGGTGGCCGACGCGGCGGTGCTGCTGGCCGACGGGGACGGCGGCATCGCCGCGGTGGTCGGCACGCTCGGCGGGTTCTTCCTGCTGGTCCTGGTGCTGCAGACGTTCCGGCCGGCCGATCCGAAGGAGCGGTTCTACGCGCTCACGGTGCTCGGTTCGGCCACCGTGGTGACGGTGCTCTGCACCGCGCTGCTGCTGGCCGACTGGGTGCCGGCCGCGGTCGGGGCGGTCGCGCTGGCGACGCTGCTGGCGGCCGCGCCGCTGCCCGGGCCGAAGTGGCTGGGACCCCTGCTGGGGCTGCTCGCGGCGGTCGGGCTGGGTCTCGCGGTCGGCGCCCCGCCGGCGCTGGGCGCGGCGGCCGGTCTCGGCGCGCTGATCGGTCGCCGGGTGGCGGGGTACGACTTCCCGTCCCGGTTCGTGCACATGACGGCCGGCGTGGCGCTGCCGCTCGCCGTCGCGGCGCCGCTGGTGTGGATCGCCACGGACCTGCTCGGCTGACCGCGGCCGCCGCGGCGGCCTTCCCCACGGCGTCCCGCTCCGGAACCATGCTCCGGGGCGGGACGTCGTACGGTCGTGCGGAGCGGTCGTACCGGAGTGCCCGGATCCGCCGCCGCGAGCACCGACCGCGGCACGACCGCGGTGCGGGGACGGTGCCGGACAGCGCACCGGAACGAACGACAGCGAACGACAGCGAACGACAGCGAACGACGGCGACCGGCGACGACGGGGGAGAGCGATGCGCGGCTGGCTGAAGGCGACGATCGGCCTGGTGGTGCTCTCGGGGGTGCTGGTGGGCGCCGACCGGATAGCCGTGGGGGTCGCCGAGGACGAGGCGGCCGACCAGATCCTGAAGAGCGGCCGGATGAGCCAGAAGCCGCACGTGTCGATCGAGGGCTTCCCGTTCCTCACCCAGGTCGTCTCGCAGAAGCTGGACGATGTGCGGATCTCCGCGGACGGGCTGACCGTCGGCGAGGGCAAGGACAAGGTCGCGCTGCACTCCTTCTCGGCCAGACTTTCCGGTGTCGAGGTCAGCGACAACATGAGCAGCGCCACCGTGGACACCGGGTCCGGTTCGGGGCTGATCGACTACGCGGACCTGTCGCGGCTGCTGCCGCCGGCCTCGGAGCTGGTGCCGAACGCGGGCCGGCTCTCGCTCGGCGCCAACACCAGGCTGACCCTCTCCTACGGCGGGCCGGGCAAGGTCAAGGCCTCGCTCGGGCCGTTCCCGGTCGGCGAGGCCTCGGTGCACAACAAGGGGAACACCGTGACGGTGGACGGCTTCCGGATGAGCGCGATGGCCTCGTTGCTCGCCGGGGTGTCCGACCAGGCCATCGACCCGATCAGCTTCACCCTCTCCGCGCTGCCCGCCGGGTTGAACCTCGCCTCGGTGACACCGCAGGAGGAGGGCTTCCGGCTGGCCTTCGACGGCAAGGACGTCAAGCTCATCGGCTGACCGGACCCCGCCGTCCACCGTTCCGCTCCGCGAGACGCGCTGTCCAGCGCCGGTCGCGGAGCTGTGCTGTTCCCGCCCCGGGACCGGCCCCCGGGGCCCCCTCGTTCGGGCCGTGGCCGGTTCCGGACGCCCATGAGAGGGTCAAATCCCAGCATTCGAGCGATCTGGTCTCGTTATTCGATACGCTGATGACAGCGGGCGCCGGGTGTCCCTAGCATCGTTGGCATGAAGCGACAGACGGACCTCACGAAGCGGCGGGCGGTAGACCTGTGCCGCGTGGCCGCCTGTCTGTGTCGAATGCGCTGACTCGGCGTCCTGGCAGGGCAGTTGCCGCCCGCCGCCGATTTCTCCGGTGACCTGTGCCGGCCCCTCGGGCCGGGCGCGGCCGCCCTGCTCCGCACCTCTCGCCCGCTCGCACCGCACGCCGCCGCATGTCCCAGTATTCGGACAGGAATTCGGACCGGCGTCCGGCGGGCGGCCGCACCCCCGCTGCGCCGCAGCACCCGAAGCAGCCACCAGCAGCACCACCTTCCGCAAACCGCCCCCGGATGGAGAACATCACCATGAGCCGCAGCGACGTCCTGGTCGACGCCGACTGGGTCCAGGCCCGCCTGGACGACCCGAAGGTCGTCATCGTCGAGGTCGACGAGGACACCTCCGCCTACGACAAGAACCACATCCGCAACGCCGTCCGGATCGACTGGAAGTCCGACCTCCAGGACCCGGTCCGCCGCGACTTCATCGACCAGGCCGGCTTCGAGGCGCTGCTCAGCGCCAAGGGCATCGCCAACGACGACACCGTCGTCCTCTACGGCGGCAACAACAACTGGTTCGCCTCGTACGCCTACTGGTACTTCAAGCTGTACGGCCACGGTGACGTCCGCCTGCTCGACGGCGGCCGCAAGAAGTGGGAGCTCGACTCCCGCGACCTGGTCTCCGAGGTGCCGCAGCGCGCCGCGACCGAGTACACGGCGCAGGCCGTCGACTCCTCGATCCGCGCCTTCCGCGACGACGTGATCGCCGCCATCGGCACCCTCAACCTGGTCGACGTCCGCTCGCCCGACGAGTTCTCCGGCAAGCTGCTCGCCCCGGCCCACCTCCCGCAGGAGCAGTCGCAGCGCCCCGGCCACGTGCCCTCCGCGCGCAACATCCCGTGGGCGAAGAACGCCAACGACGACGGCACCTTCAAGAGCGACGACGAGCTCAAGGCCCTGTACGAGGCCGAGGGCGTCGACCTGGCGAAGGACACCATCGCCTACTGCCGCATCGGCGAGCGCTCCGCGCTCACCTGGTTCGTCCTGCACGAGCTGCTCGGCCAGGAGAACGTGAAGAACTACGACGGTTCCTGGACCGAGTACGGCAGCCTCGTCGGCGTGCCGATCGAGCTCGGCAACTGAGCCGCCCGCTCCACCCGTAAGGCTGAAGGGAAGACAAGACATGTGCGGTGCGAAGGCCGGTGGGCCGGACCTGGCAGGAGTTGACGTGGCGAACGAGACGATCATCCAGGGTTCCGTGACCCGCGACGGCGAGCCGGTCAACGGCTACGTCCGACTGCTCGACGAGGGCGGCGAGTTCACGGCGGAGGTGCCCACCTCGGCGACCGGCCAGTTCCGGTTCTTCGCCCGCCCGGGCAAGTGGACCCTGCGGGCGCTCGTCCCGGGCCAGACCGTGGACCGCCAGGTGGTCGCCTCCCAGGGCAACCTGACCGAGGTCGCGATCGCGGTCTGACCGTCCACGACGGACCGGCGTCACCGAGGGCCCCTGCCGTGCGGGGGCCCTCGGGCATACCGTGGAGGTGTGCAGGCACGCCGGCGACACCGCTACTACTTCGCCATGATGGGCGTCTGCCTCGGGCTGTTCGTGCTGGCCTGGGGCGTCGTGCGGTTCTGGTCCGTCCCGGCCGCGATCGGCATGTGCGTGGTCGCGATGGTGATCCCGCCGGTCGCGGCGGTGTTCGCCAACCGGCGGGACCCCGAGGACGACTGGTGGGACGACCCGCGCTGGGAGGACCCGAAGTGGGACGAGCCCGGCCACGACCGGGACCGCCCCGACCGGGACCGCCCAGACGGGCGGTGAGGACCCGCGCCGGCCTCAGTAGACGAGCGCCTGCACGCCGTCGGCCATGATCTCGCTGACGAAGACCTGGGCGCCCGCGATCCGGACGCCCTCGACGGTGTCCTTCTGCTCGATCCCGCGCCGCACCGCGCACTGGGTGCAGAGGGTGACCGTGCCGGCCGCCAGGACCGACTCCAGCAGGTCCGGCAGCGGGGCCGCGTGCGGCAGCTCGAACCCGGCCGCGCGCCCCGGAAGGGCGAACCAGGACGACTCCCCGGTCAGCCAGAGCGAGACCTCGACCCCGCTGGCGACGGCGACCGCCGCCACCGTGAACGCCTGCGAGCACCGCTCCGGCGCGTCCGCTCCGGCGGTGACCTTGATGACGAGCTTCTTCTGAGACGACATGCCCGACACACTAGATCGCCGACGTGGTGGGGCTCACCGAGACCCGTCCGGGCCCGCCGGATAGAGTGAGCGGCAGCAAAATCCACACACTGTCGCCGCCCTGGGAGCCCCCCGTGTCCGGTCTGGAAATCTTCTTCGACGGTCTGCTGGCCCTCATGGCCGTGCTGATCACCTGGTTCGCCGTCTTCTCGGTGATGAAGCTGTACCAGGGCCAGCGCTGAGCGACTGCCGTACGGTTGAAGTGATCCCGCACCGACGACAGCGACCAGGAACATGATCGAGATCCCCTCTGACCTCCACAAGGACGTCGTCCCGCTGGCCTTCCTCCTCGGCACCTGGGAGGGCGCGGGCGTCTACGCCCCCCTGCCGGGCTCGGAGGGCCAGGACACCGAGAAGTGCAACTTCGGCCAGGAGATCGTCATCCGCCACGACGGACGGCCCTTCCTGGAGTTCCGCTCCCGCACCTGGGTGCTGGACAACGAGGGCGAGAAGGTCCGTCCGCTGGAGAACGAGCACGCCTTCTGGCGCGTGACCAGCAACCAGCACGGCGCCAGCGGTGCCCGCGGGATCGAGATCTCCTCCGTCCGCGACGACGGCACGGTGGAGATCTGGTACGGCGAGCTGGCCGACGGCAAGCCGCAGATCGACGTCTCCACCGACGCGGTGGCCCGGATCGAGGGCTCCCCGGAGTACTCGGGCGGCAAGCGGCTCTACGGCTTCGTCAACGAGGAACTGCTCTGGGTCGGCGAGAAGGCCGCCCCGAACGTCCCGCTGCGCCCGTACATGTCCGCCCAGCTGAAGAAGGTGCTCTCGCCGGCCCAGCTGATCAAGGACATCAACGACCTGCCGGACGACGGCATCGCGTTCTTCAAGTAGGAAGCACGCGGCGTCCGCCGAGGCGCACAGGTGCAGGGACCGGCCCGTCGGCCGGTCCCTACACTTGTTCCAGGACCCCCGACGTTTGGCAGGGAACAGGACCGTGGCGGACACCGGCACCACCGACTGGCAGCTCTCCGGCGACTGGAAGGCCGACCTGCGCGAACGCGGCTACCGGCTCACCCCGCAGCGCCAGCTCGTCCTGGAGGCGGTCGACGCGCTCGACCACGCCACCCCGGACGACATCCTCTGCCACGTCCGGCAGACCGCCAGCGGCGTCAACATCTCCACCGTCTACCGGACCCTGGAGCTGCTGGAGGAACTCGGCCTGGTCTCGCACGCCCACCTCGGCCACGGCGCCCCGACCTACCACCTGGCCGGCCGCCACCACCATCTGCACCTGGTCTGCCGGGACTGCGAGAAGGTCACCGAGACCGGCACCGAGATCGCCCAGCCGCTGATCGACAGCCTGCGCGCCGCGCACGGTTTCGACACCGACCTCAAGCATTTCGCCATCTTCGGCCGCTGCGCCGACTGCTCCGCGAAGCGCGCCGCCGAGCGGCCGTAAGCTTGCCGGTATGACCGGTCTGAAGAGCCCGCTGCTTGCGCTGCCCGGAGCCGTCCCCGCCGAGGGCGCCGACGAGGGCGTCGCCGCCCACTACGGCGACCTCTTCCGCGAGCAACGCAGCCTCGCCCGGGGGGCCGGCTTCGTCGACCTCTCGCACCGCGGGGTGCTCACCGTCACCGGCGACGACCGGCTGAGCTGGCTGCACCTGCTGCTCACCCAGCACGTCAGCGCGCTGCCGTCGGGGCAGGCCACCGAGGCGCTGGTGCTCTCGCCCAACGGGCACGTCGAGCACGCCCTCTACCTGGTCGACGACGGCACCACCACCTGGGCGCACGTCGAGCCGGGCACCCAGCAGGCGCTGATCGGCTACCTCGAGAGCATGAAGTTCTTCTACCGGGTCGAGGTGACCGACGCGACCGCCGACTTCGCGGTGGTCCACCTGCCGGCCGGCTCGACCGCCTCCGCCGAGGGTGCGGCCGCCGTCCGCGAACTGACGTACGGCCGGGACCTCTTCCTGCCGCGCGCCGAGCTCGCCGCGCTGACCGCGGGGTACGGCCCGGCCGCGGGCGTGTGGGCGTACGAGGCGCTGCGGATCGAGGGCCACCGGCCGCGGCTCGGTTTCGAGACCGACCACCGGACCATCCCGCACGAGGTGGACTGGCTGGCCACCGCCGTGCACCTGCAGAAGGGCTGCTACCGGGGGCAGGAGACGGTGGCCCGGGTGCACAACCTGGGGCGGCCGCCGCGCCGGCTGGTCTTCCTGCACCTGGACGGCACCGAGGAGGTGCTGCCCCCGCACGGGACCGAGGTGCGGCTCGCCTCGGACCCGCAGGGGCGGTCGCTCGGCTTCGTGACCTCCTCGGCGCGCCACCACGAGCTCGGGCCGGTCGCGCTGGCCGTCGTGAAGCGGAACGTGCCGGTGGACGCGGTGCTGCTGGCCGGCACGGTGCCGGGGACGCAGGACGTGATCGTCCCGCAGTAGCGGCAGTAGCGGCAGTAGCGGCAGTAGCGGCAGTCCGGCGGGGTCCGGCGGGACCGGACCCGGCCGGGGATCAGACCTCGACGAGGACGGTGAACGGGCCGTCGTTCACCAGCGCCACCTTCATGTCGGCGCCGAAGCGGCCGGTCTCGACCTCGGCGCCGAGCGCGCGCAGCTGGGCGACCACCTCGTCCACCAGCGGCTCGGCGACCGGGCCGGGCGCGGCGGCGTTCCAGGTGGGGCGGCGGCCCTTGCGGGCGTCGCCGTAGAGCGTGAACTGGCTGATGACCAGCAGCGGCGCCGCGATGTCCGAGCAGGACCGCTCGACCCCGTCCCCGTCGGCGGGCAGCAGCCGCAGGGTCCACAGCTTGCGGGCGAGCTGGGCCGCCTTGGCGGGGGTGTCGTCGTGGGTGACGCCGACCAGGGCGCAGAGCCCGGGCCCCTCGATCGCGCCGACGGTCTCGCCGGCCACCGTCACCCGGGCCTCGCTCACTCGCTGCACCACTGCTCGCATGCGGTCATTCTGCCGGAGGCGGTGGGGGCGCGAGCAGGCCCCCCAGGGGCGCCTGTCGGCCTGGCGTGCGCCGGGTAGCGTGCGCCTGCGCGCTCCTTGGCGCCGCTCCTGCTGCGAAAAGCTTCGGTCGTATCAGCCACCCCTCTTCGCCAGGGGGCCGTTCGGGTGCACGGGCGGTGCGGCGGCGGCGGGCGGGGTGGCACGCTGGGGGACCGTACAAGGGCGGAGCCGGCCGTCCGCCGCGTCATGCGGGGGGAGGCCGGGCACGTCCGTGGTCCGGGGCGCCGAAGGTCCGCCGCGCCGGGCCCGGTTCGGCCGGGCGGTCGAGCCGGTAGGTCAGGCGTTCTGGTCGTGTCGCCCCGGTGGGTGGCCACGGCCGGGGGAGGGAACCATCGCGGGCGTCCGGGCGTGCCTCCGGACGGGAACGCGCCGACGGCGCGCGCGGCGGTGACGGGCCGGACCGGCGGCAGGCGACGGGGTGCCGCGAGCGGGCGGGATCGGGACGACGGCAGGTGGGTTGGTTGATGGACGCGATCGGCACGGCACAGGACCGGTACGGACGGGCGCCGGAGGAGCCCGGCTCCGGACCGGACCTCGAAGGGCTGGGCCTGGACCAGCTGCGGATCCTGCGCCGGGAGACCCTGGAGCAGGAGGAGGACCTCTCCTACCTGCGGCGGCTGCTGCACGGCCGGATGGACATCCTGCTGGCCGAGCTGGACCGCCGGCCCGACGGCGGCGCGGCCCGTCCGGCCGACCCGGCGGAGCCGGCCGGCGCCCTGCTGGAACGGCTGCCGGCGATCCTGACGGACGCGGCGCCGACCGTCCGCCGCTCGGCCCGGCACGTCACCCTGGGGCCGCCGCGGGGGCAGCAGTCCCAGCTGGAGGCGGACACGCTGATGGGGGACGTGCAGCTGGCCGACCTGGCGGCGCACCCGGCGGCGGAGCTGCTGGCGGCGCTGGAACGGCTGCGCGCGCACGAGCGCGAGGTGTCCGGGCGGCGGCAGCGGCTGCTGCGGACGGCGGACGGCTGCAACGCCGAAATCACCCGCAGGTACCGTGATGGGGAAGCACGGGTCGAGGACCTGCTCGCAGGCGGCCCGCTCTGATCGGACGAGGCACCCGGGGTGGGGACGGGCCCGGCTCGCCCCCGGCCCACCCTCACCTCCGGAAGGCTCTTCGCCATGTCCAACCCCGCCCTGCCCGTGCTCGCCGAGGTCGTCCGCTCGGGCTTCGTCGAGGGCCGGCACCACGGCTCGCTGGTCCTGCTCGCCGCCGACGGCTCGGTCGAGTTCGCCCTCGGCGCGCCGGACGCCCCGGTGTTCCCCCGCTCCTGCGCCAAGCCCTTCCAGGCGGTGGCGACCCTGCGGGCCGGGCTGGCGCTGGAGGGCGAGCTGCTGGCGCTGGCGGCGTCCAGCCACTCGGCAGAATCGTTTCACCTCGCCGGTGTGCGGCGGATACTGGCCGATGCCGGCCTCGACGAGACCGCGCTGCGGACCCCGGCCGACCTCCCGCTGGACGAGACGGAGGCCGAACTCCACCTGCGCTGGGGCGGCGACCACGAGCCCGTGCTGATGGACTGCTCCGGCAAGCACGCCGGCTGGCTGGCCGCCTGCGTGGCCAACGACTGGCCCACCGACAGCTACCTCGACCCGGCGCACCCGATCCAGCGGCTGGCCCAGGAGGCCCTGGAGGAGGCCGTCGGCGAGACCTCCGCGCACGCCGGGGTGGACGGCTGCGGCGCGCCGCTGCTGGCCGTCAGCCTGACCGGCCTGGCCCGCGGCTACCGCTCCCTGCTGCTGGCCGGGCCCGGCACCCCGCAGCGCCGGGTCGCCGACGCGATGCGGGCGCACCCCGAGTACGTGGCCGGCACCCGCCGCGCCGACACCCGGCTGATGCGCGCGGTGCCGGGCGCGCTCGCCAAGATGGGCGCCGAGGCGGTCCAGGCGGTCGCGCTGCCGGACGGCCGGGCGCTCGCCTTCAAGATCGAGGACGGTGCGGAGCGGGCCCGCGGCCCGGTGCTCGCCGCCGCCCTGCGCCGGCTCGGGGTCACCACCGGGGACGGCACGATCGACCGGATCGCCGCCGCGCCGCTGCTGGGCGGCGGGATCCCGGTGGGCGAGGTGCGCGCGACCTTCTGACGGACGGTTCCCGGGGCGGGGCGTCGCGCCCCGCCCCGAGGCACCTCTCTCCGTCCGGCGGTTGCCGGAGTGCGGACGGGCGGGGCCCGGTGCACGGTGGACCGGGGGCCGTCGCACAGCTGAGGGAGTCCGTCATGAGCGAGCACGTGTACCGGGTGACCGAGATCGTCGGGTCCTCGACCGAGAGCATCGACGCCGCGATCCGCAACGGCGTGGAGCGGGCCTCCCGGACCCTGCGCAACCTCGACTGGTTCGAGGTCACGCAGGTCCGGGGCCATCTCGCGGACGGCGGGATCCAGCACTTCCAGGTCGGCCTGAAGATCGGCTTCCGGCTCGACGACGAGAGCTGACGGCGCCGGGGCGCCGCCGGGCCTACCGGCGCTCCGGCAGCACCAGCGGCACACCCGTCCGCGGATGCGGCAGCACCTCGACCGGATGCCCGTACACCTCGCTGAGCAGCGGTGCCCGCAGCACCTCCGCCACCGGCCCGTCGGCGACGGTGGCGCCGTCGGCCAGCAGCACCACGCGGTCGGCGTAGGCCGCCGCCAGCGACAGGTCGTGCAGGACGACGACCACGCCGTCCCCGGCGGCGGCCCGGCTCCGGGCGAGGCGCAGCACGAGTTCCTGGTGCCGCAGGTCGAGTGCGGCGGTGGGCTCGTCCAGCAGCAGCAGGGCCGCGCGCTGGGCGAGCACCCGGGCCAGCGCGACCCGGGCCCGTTCGCCGCCGGAGAGGGCGGTGAACGGCCGTCCGGTGAACGCGGCGGACTCGGTGACGGCCATCGCCTCGGCGACCACCCGTTCGTCCTCCTCGGCGGCGGTGGTGCCGGCCCAGGGGGCGCGGCCCATCCGGACCACCTCGTCGGCGGGGAACGGGAAGGACAGCGCGGCGGCCTGCGGGAGCAGCGCGCGCCGCCGGGCCAGGTCGAGCGGCCGGTAGTCGGTCAGCGGGCGGCCGTCCAGCCGGACTTCGCCCGCGGTCGGGACGAGGTCGCCGGCCAGGACGGAGAGCAGGGTGGACTTGCCGGCGCCGTTCGGTCCGAGCAGGGCCACCACCTCGCCGGCCGTGACCCGGACGTCCGCGCCTGCCAGCAGTTCGCGGCCGCCGAGGCTCAGCCGGACGGCCTTCGCGGTGAGCAGTTCGGTGCCCGGGGAGGGGCGTTCGGGCACCTCGGGGCGGTTGCGCAGTCCGAGCCTCATGCCCAGCCTCCCTGCTTGGTCCGGGTGCGGCGCAGCAGCCAGAAGAAGAACGGGCTGCCGATCAGCGCGGTGAGGACACCGAGCGGGAGTTCGGCCGGTTCGGCCAGGGTGCGGGCGGCGAGGTCGGCGGCGACCAGGACCAGCGCGCCCGTGAGTGCCGAGGCGGGCAGCAGGAAGCGGTGGCCCGGTCCGGCGAGCATCCGCAGCAGGTGCGGGACGACCAGGCCGACGAAGCCGATGATGCCGCTGACCGCGACCGCGGCGGCGGTGAGCAGGGCGACGAGGGTGATCAGCACCAGCCGCATCCGCTCGACGTCCACGCCGAGGTGCCGGGCGGGCCGTTCGCCGAGCGCCAGCAGGTCCAGCGAGCGGGCGTAGCGGGGGGCGACGGCCAGACCGACGAGGGCGAACGGGAGCACGCCGAGGACCTTGCCCCAGGTGGCCTGGGAGAGCGAGCCCAGCTGCCAGAAGGTGACCTGGCTGATCGCGGCGGTGTCGGCGGTGAAGAGGAACAGGCCGATCAGCGCGCCGCAGAAGGCGTTCACCGCGACGCCGGTGAGGATCAGGGTGACCACTTCGGAGCGGCCGCCGGAGCGGGACATCGCGTACACCGCGAAGACCGTGAGCAGGCCGGTGACGAAGGCGGAGGCGGTCACCGTCCAGGTGCCGAGCGCGTCCAGGCCGAGCACGATGCAGCCGACGGCACCGACCGCGCCGCCGGAGGAGACGCCGATGACGGCCGGTTCGGCCAGCGGGTTGCCGAACACACCCTGCATCAGGGCGCCCGCGCAGCCGAGCGATCCGCCGACCAGCAGGGCCAGCACCACCCGGGGCAGCCGGACGTTCCAGAGCACCGACTCGGGGACCCGGTCGAGGGCGTGGCCGCCGAGGCCGAGCCGGTGGCCGAAGGAGGCGAGGATGTCGCCGAGCGGGATCCGGTAGGCGCCGATCCCGGCCGCGAGCACGGCGAAGACCACCAGGGCGACGGCCAGGCCGACGGTGAGCAGGGTGGTCCGGCCGGGCCGCCGGGCGGTCAGCGGGATGCTCTTCCCGGGTGCCGCGGCGGTCACTCGGCGGCCTTGGGGTAGAGCTGTTCGGCGATCTCGTTGATCACCTGGGGGGTGCGCGGGCCGTAGCTCAGCAGCTGGCCGTCCTCGATCGAGACGATCCGGCGGTCGAGGCCGGCCGGGGTCTGGGCGACGCCGGGGAGCTTGAGCAGGCCGTCGACGCCGCCGACGGAGTCGAGTCCCTTGCTCATCACCAGGATCGCGTCGGGGGCGGCCTTGACCAGGGCCTCGCTGGTGAGCGGGGTGAAGTCGCCGGTGAGACCGGCGGCGGTGCCGGCGTCCTCGCCGCCGACCGCGGTGATCAGCGAGCCGGCACCGGAGGCCGGGCCGCCGAGCAGGTAGACCGAGGCGCTGCCGCGCAGGTAGAGGAAGGCGACCTTGGGGTGCCGCTCGACGGCGGGCAGGTCGGCCCTGGCGGCGGTGATCCGCTGCTCGGTGCGTTCCTTCAACCGCTTGCCGGCGTCCGGGACGCCGAGTGCGGCGGCGACGGTGTCGATCCGCGGGCCGACGTCCTCGAGCCGCTTGGCGTCGTCGAGGACGAGGAGCGGGACGCCCGCCGCGCGGATCTGGGCGATCGCCTCGGCGGGGCCGGTGGAGCGGTCGGCGAGCACGACGGTCGGGTGCAGCGAGAGCACGCCCTCGGCGGAGACGTCGTGGGCCTGGGTGATCACGGGCAGGGCGGCGGCCTGCTGGAAGGTCGTGGAGACGTCCCGGGCGACGGCCTTGGGGCCGAGGCCGAGGCTGAACACGATCTCGGCCAGGCTGCCGTTGAGCGGGATGATCCGCTCGGCGCTGGCGACGGTGACGGTCCGGCCGTCGGCGGAGGTCGCGGTGGCCGGGAGTGCGGGGACCGGTGCGTCGGCCAGCGGTTCGACCGCGTCCGGGGCGCGCGAGGCGCCCTTCCCGGCGGCCGCTCCGGCGCCGCCGGAGGCCGAGCCGCAGGCGGTCAGGGCGAGCAGCAGACCGAGGAGCAGCAGCAGGATCGCGGGCCGGCGGGCGGCCCTGGTTCGGGGTGTACTGCCGCTCAAGATCGTTCCCTTCGGTGGGAGTTGTCGCCGCCGGGGTGCGGGGGTGCGGGGGGTGCCCGGCGGGGCTCTTGACTCATATATTAGGTTAGCCTTACCTAAAGCTCGCAAGGGGGTCCGTGCTGCGCCGACCCCGAATTCCCACTTGCCCTTCCCGCCGCGCCGAGGAGTGATCCGCGTGCCTCTGCCCCATCGGCTCCGCCGTTTGGCCGCCGCCCTGGTGACCGCCCTGGCGGCCCTGCTGACCGTTGTGGTCCTCCCCGGCCAGGCGGTGGCGGCCGAGGGCAAGGTGTCCGGCGGGCGGTTGGACTGGGGGATCAAGCAGTCCTTCCTGACCTACGTCACCGGCCCCATCGCCAAGGGCACTTGGGCGCTCACCGGGGGCGCTGCCACGGTGTCGGGCAGCGGCTTCCGGTTCCACTCGGCCACCGGTTCGTACGACCCGGCGAACGGCGCGCTGACGGCCGCGTTCTCGGGCGGGGTCCGGTTCACCGGGCACCAGGAGAACGGCACGAACGCGCTCGACCTGAGCATCGGCCGGCTCACCTTCCGGGCCGCCGCGGGCGGCGCGGCCGGGCTCTACGCGGACGTCAGCAGCAAGTCCCGGGAGACCGGGCAGGTCAGCAACGCGAGCCAGGCCAAGCTGGCCGAGCTCTCGCTGGCCGGCGTCGACCTGCGCGGCGCGGCCGGGACCCTGTCGCTCAGCAACGTCCCGGCGACCCTGACCGACGCGGGGGCCAAGGCCTTCGGCGGCTTCTACACCGCCGGGACGGCCCTCGACCCGGTCAGCCTCTCGGTCAACCTCCCGGCGGCGCAGGCCACGCCGACGCCGACGGCTCCCGCTTCGCCGACCGCCTCCGCGTCGCCGTCCGCGTCGGCCCCGGCGGTGCCGGTGCCGAGCACGACCGCGCCGACTGCTCCGGCCAGCCCCGCAGCTCCGACCACCCCGGCCGCCACCCCGGCCACCGAGTTCGCCAACGGCGCGCTCGACTGGGGCGTGCGCCGGACCTTCCGCGACTACGTCACCGGCACGATCGCCCAGGGCCGGTGGGAGCTGTCCGGCGGCGCGGCCGACGGCGGCGCGTTCTACCGCTGGACGCCCGCCAAGGGCAGCTACGACCAGGCCACCGGTGCGCTCACCGCCGCCTTCACCGGCAGCGTCCGCTTCACCGGTCTGAAGAGCGGCGACGCCTACGGCCTGGACCTGACCCTGGCCAACACCGCCGTCACCGTGGCCGACGGCAAGGGCGTGCTGCGCGCCGACGTCGCCGGCCGCACCCCGGACGGCGGCACCCAGCAGCTCACCGGTGTCGAGCTGGGCACCTTCGACCCGGCCGGGCTGAGCACCGAGGGCGGCCTGCTCAAGGCCGTCGAACTCCCGCTCACGCTCACCGAGGCGGGCGGCAAGGCCTTCGGCGGCCTCTACCCGGCGGGCACCGCGATGGACCCGCTGAGCTTCGCCGTCGCGCTCGACCCGGCGGCCGCGCTCCCGCCGCTGCCGGACCTCGGCAGCGCCCCGGCGGTCGCGCCGACCCCGTCGGCCACCACCGCCCCGCCGGCCACGCCCGCCGCGGCGCCGGTCGCCGCGGACGCCGGCGACTCGGGCGGCGTCCCGACCGCGGCCCTGGTCGGCGGAGGCCTGCTCGCCGTCGCGCTGGCCGTGACCGCCGGCCTGTTCGTCCTCCGCCGCCGTCGCGCCACCCCCGCCGACGCGGCCTGACCCCCCCTTCCACTTCCCCGCTCACGAACGGAGACCCCCATGTCCCGCAACCGCACCCGGATGGCCGCCCTGGCCGCCGTCACCGCCGGCCTCGGCCTGACCGCCTTCGGCGCTCCGGTCCTGGCCTTCGGTGCCGGCGCGCCGAGCAGTGTCACCTACGACACCGGCTCGCTGGACTGGGGGGTCAAGGCCAGCTTCCGGAGCTACGTCACCGGGCCGGTCGGCCAGGGTGCGGTGGAGCTGAGCGGCGGCGCGACCACCAACGCCGACGGCAGCTTCCACTTCGGGCTGGCGAGCGCCAGCTACGACATGGGCACCCACGTGCTGACCTCCGCCTTCACCGGCGGGGTGCGGTTCACCGCCCACCACGGCGCGCTGGACGTGGGCCTGAGCGACCTGAAGATCACCACCGCCGGCACGGTCGGCACCCTCACCGCCGACACCGCGTCCAAGGAGACGGTGGGCGCCCCCGAGCCGACCCGCCGCGACGACGTCCCGCTGGTGACCTTCACGGTCGGCCGGGACACCACCAACGGCACGCCGACGGCGGCGAAGCTGACCGAGGAGGGCGCCAAGGCCTTCGCCGGCTTCTACGCCGCCGGGTCGGACATGGACCCGCTGTCGCTGCTGCTCAAGCAGAGCCCGGCCACGCCGTCCCCGACCGCCACGCCGACGCCGACGCAGACCCCCACGGCCACCGCCACGCCGACCGCCACCGGCAGCCCGACGGCCACCGCCTCCCCGACCGCCACGGCGTCGCCCACCGCCACGGCCTCGCCGACGGCGACCGCCTCGCCCACCGCGACCGGCAGCCCGACCGCCACCTCCTCGCCCACCGCCACCGGTTCGCCGAGCGCGACCAACTCGCCCACCGCGACCGGCAGCCCGTCCACCGCGCCGAGCAACGGTGAGCTCGCCGTCGTCAACGGCACCCTGGACTGGCAGGTCAAGGAGAGCTTCCGCAAGTACCTGCAGAGCCCGGTGGCCAACGGCAAGGTCGAGTTCGCGGGCGGCGCGGCCGACTACCGGTTCAGCGGTGCCAAGGGCGCGTACAACACCAAGACCCACGCGCTCTCCGCGGGCTTCGCGGGCTCGGTGCGCTTCCTCGGCCACCCGGGCGAGGGCGGCGGCTACCAGCTGGACACCACCTTCTCCAAGCTGGGCCTGAGCATCGACAAGGACGGCGCCTTCCTGACCGCCGACGTCAACGCCAAGTCGCTGGACGGGAAGACCACCACGCTGTCCGGCGCCCGGATAGCCGAGCTGGACCTCTCCAAGGCGAGCCTCGCCCCGGTCAACGGTGTCGTGACGCTGAACGCCGTCCCGGCCAAGCTGACCGCCGAGGGCGTGCCGGCCTTCGCCAACTACAAGGCGGGCGAGGCGCTCGACCCGGTCACCGTCTCGCTGGCCTTCGACAAGAACGCCCAGCTGCCGACCGGCACGGCGGGCGGCGGTACGGGCGGTGCGGGCAGTGCCGGCGGCTCCGTCGGTGGCACCGGCACCGGCACCGGAACGGGCAGCGTCTCCGGCGCGGGCACGGTCGGCGGCGCCTCGCTGACCACCGGCGGCAGCTCCTCCTCGCTCGGCGGCTCCGGCGTGCTGGCCTCCACCGGCTCGGACACCCCGGTCGTCCCGCTGCTGGCCACCGCCGCCGGCCTGCTGCTCCTGGGCGGCGGCGCCACCGCCCTGGCCCGCCACCGGAAGTCGCTCAGCGTCTGACATCCGGTCCGAAGTGCACTGTGGCCCTCGCTCGGTCCGAGCGAGGGCCACAGTGCTCGGCGGGGGAGCCGACGGAGCCGAGGTGGTGTGCCGGGTGGTGGATCCCCGGTCGGCGCCGGAGCTCGATGTCCCGTTTGTGTAGATCGTGTGACGCTGTTTCACGCCTGTGACGGTTGCCGTACAGATCAAGGAAGCTCGGCTGACAGGCTTCTCTCATCGCACAGAGCAGCGAGCGGCCGAACGAGTGGACGACAGTCCCGGGGGCGATGGAAGCGGCTCTGGCACAGCATCGGACCGTCACAGCGTTCTCGGGGGATACACGATCATGAGCAAGGCCCTTTCGTTCCGCAAGTCCTCGTCCCGCATCGCCAAGCTCGCCGCCATCGGCGCCATCACGGTCGGCCTCGTGGCCGCCGTCAGCCCGGCCGCCCAGGCCGCCTCGGCCGCTGCCGCGGGTCCGAAGGGGCTGAAGCACAACGTGCTGACCGTCAGCAACGGCACCCGGTACGTGCAGATCGACGGCAAGACGGTCGACTTCCGCACCGTGGTGCGGGACCTCGCCTGGTCCCCGGACGGCAACAAGGCCGTCTTCATCGACGGTGCGAGCAACCTCGTCATCTCCGACGCGGACGGCAGCAACCGGGTCACCGTGGCCAAGAACCCCGGTGGCCAGAACTGGAACCACCCGACCTGGCAGACGATCCCGGGCTACGCCGAGGGCGGCCTGCTCTCCCGGAACAACATCGTCTTCGTCGCCCGGAAGAACGGCGTCTCCCGCCTGGAGACCATCCCGGCCAACGCCGTCCAGGGCCAGCCGACCGACCTGGCCGTCTCGGGTGGCTTCGACGGTCCCGAGCTGCCGGAGACGGGCAACATCTGGCCGAACGCGAGCAGCAAGAAGGGCACCGCCGTCTACGCCAACCCCGGCACCGGCACCGTCTACATCCACGACGACTACCTGCGTTCGCAGAGCGACGTGCTGACCAAGGGCTCCCAGCCCGCGCTCTCGCCCGACGGTGAGGACGTCGTCTTCGTCCGCTCGGTGCAGGGCCACGACCACCTGTTCGTGCAGGGCGTGCACGACAAGACGGCCAAGGACCTGACCCCCAAGGCCACCACCGACTACACCCAGCCGACCTTCTCCCCGGACGGTCGGACCATCGCCGCCCGCACGCCGAAGGGCATCGTCACCCTCCCGGCGAGCGGTGCCGCCAAGCCCACCGTGGTCACCAGCCGGGTCGGCCTGCCGGCCTACCGCGGCTGACACCGACGAGCTCGAGGACCGTTGGACCGCCCGGCCGGGTCAGCTACCGGCCAGGCGGTCCAATTCCTTTTGGAGGTCGGGGAGATGCTCGTCCGCGTTGTCGTGGGGCAAGAACTCCACCACGTCGACGAAGCGGAACAGCACCCGGGTCTCGGTGATCCCGTACTCGTAGTCGGCGAACCCCACCACGGCGCCGGTCGTGCCCCGGACCGCGCCCCGGACGACGTGCTCGGTCATCTCGTCGGGCTGCTCGGCCGACTGCCGGCGCCGCGCGTTGGGCCGGGCCAGGTAGGGGCAGACCATCGAGGCGTAGAGCATGCACGCGCGGTGGCCGGGGCCCTCGAGGGTCGGGGAGAGATTGCGGTAGGGGCGGCCGGCCGCCAGCGCCTCGGCGATCGCGGCGCTTTCCGTCTCACCGACCACCCGCCACACCGGCCCCTTGGGCATCAGCTTGTTGCAGACCGAACAGAGCCGCCCCCGCGCGCAGTCGGCGCTGCGGCCGTAGTCCGTCAACGCGAACTGGGGCTGCTCGCCCTCCCACGGCGTGATCGCCGGAACGGGGTAGCCGCGCACGTCGCGGGGCCGGGCATCAATGGACGGGGGTATCGGGACAGTGTCGAAGCGCACGCCCCATCAGTACCAGGAATCGTTCGGGCTGCACACTGTCGGGGTCCTGGGGGCCACAGCGCTGTGCGCAGGAAGTCGGATCGGCCGACTTCCTGCGCGATGGAAGCGCCGTGGTGGCTAGAAGGGGTGGTCGAGTCGGTCGGCCTTGATGGTGCGGAGGAGGTTGGCGAAGGCGGCCGGGGTGGTGCGGAGGATGGTGTCGCCGTCGTCGGACTCCCGGAGTTCGACCAGGCCGCTCCCGATGCGGACCTCGACACACTCATTGGATGCGCCACTGAAGCTGGACTTCTGCCAGTGGTGATCTCGCATTGCTTGCCTCCCGTGCCGCGGTTTTGGGGCGGGTTTGGTGCCCTCGCTCTATCCGAGCGAGGGCACCTGGAAGTTATGCGTGGTGGTCGAGTCGGTCGGCCTTGATGGTTCGGAGGAGGCTGGCGAAGGCGGCCGGGGTTGTGTGGAGGACGGTGTCGCCGTCGTCGGACTCCCGGAGTTCGACCAGGCCGTCCCCGGTACGGATCTCGACGCAGTTGGAGTCGTCTCCGCTGAAGCTGGACTTCTGCCAATCGAGCTGTGCCATATTCGCCTTCTTCAGAGGGTGTAACGGAGGTGCTGGACCAATCCCCATGAGTCGTGTTCGACACGAGATCGTAGAGGGAGCGATGCGTCCAGCGCCGGGAGCGCAAGTGCCTTGAGCGCATCAAACTTCGCACGGTAGGCGGCAACCTCCGCCTGGTCGCTCAAATACGAGGTACCGCCGGGGTGTTCCATCAGTGCTGTGTCCAGATCACGGTGCGCGCCATGCACGATCATGAACGGTGTGCCCGTGGAGACGTAGTCGGTGCAACGGAAGGGAAGGATCTGGATTGTCACGTGGTCGAGTTCGCTGATCTCGACCAGATGGTCCAGCTGATCTCTCATGGCGTCCGGGCCGCCGAACCGGGTGTGCAGAGCGGCCTCATGGATCACCGCATGGAAGGGAATGGCCCCGTCCCCGTCTATGACCTGCTGGCGGCTACGACGGAACTCCATCTTCTTCTCGTCGCTGCTGAGGATGACCTCGCTGTAACGAGGTACCTGGAGCAGTCCGGGGATCAGCAGGGTCTCGTAACTGGAGAGGGAAGCGGCGGTCGATTCGGACTCGGCCAGATCGAGGGCCGAGGCGTTGACCGACCCCTTGAAGGCGCTCCACCAACCCTTGCCGTTGCTGAGCCCCATCTCCTGGAGAGCCGTCACATAGGTCTCATCCATGTGACCGTAGGCGTTCAGCAGGGTGGTGAGTCGGTCCGGATCCAGCCCGGTGCGTCCGGCCTCGATGTGGCTGAGTTGCGGGCCGCCCATGCCGACGAGCGCACCGGCGTCTTTGACCGCCAGTCCGGCGGCCTCGCGCAGGCGTCTCAGCTCAGCGCCGAAGCGGCGCTGCCTCTCACTGATCTGGGTCCTGAGTGCCAAGGGGTGTCCTTCCGTGTCTGGGAAGTCTCTCGCTGTGAAGGCCCGGGATGCCACTCGCGAGAGTGAGAGCTCTCGCCCCCGCCCGGCCATCTTCCCGGATCGTGTTGCACACGTGGAACCTAATGGCCTACCGTCAGTGTTGCGTCGGTCACATGACTGATCGTCATCAGTGCCTTTTCTTCGGGCAGTAGGCGCAGGCTGCCCGCTTCTCGCCGCGCATCAGCCGGGTCCGGGCTGGCCTCGTTCGTGGCATCCCTCGTTCTCCCTCCCTGCCCCTCCCCTGGAGGTCTCTCATGCGTGCCCTCATCCCGCCCGACTGCTCTCTCGCCCGTGCCGAACTCCGGGCCGCCCTCACCTCCGCCGGCTGGCCGCCGGGCGTCATCGACGATGCCGAACTCGCCTTCCAGGAGCTGTACATCAACGCCTGGCAGCACGGGGGCTGCCAGGCGCCGCCCGTCCTGGTCTGCCTCCGGCCCGCCATGCTCCGGGTCTCGGTGTGCGACGACTGCCCCGACCTGCCCTCGCCCCGGATCTCCGCCGATCCCTACGCCGTCTCCGGGCGAGGCCTCCACCTCGTGCGCGCCCTCACCCACCGGGTGGGCGCCGACTCCACCAAGACCGGCAAGGTCGTCTGGTTCGAACTGGACTTCGCCGCGTGAACACCCCCATCGACCCCCACGACCGCATCCTGCGCACCTACACCGAACCCGAGGTCACCGCCCTCCTCCGTGAACTCCACGAACGCGGCAGACCCCTCGGTCTGCGCTGGGGCTCCGCCGCCGTCTCGGACCCCACCATCGACGGCCGCCTGCTCGTCGACTTCGGCGACGCCCCCGTCTCCACCCTCCTCAACCTCCTCACCCTGCTGCGCGAGGTGACCCGGGAATGAGCACCTTCCTCGTCGGCGCCGCCTTCACCGTCCTCCTCGCCCTCGCCATCGCCACCGTGATCACCGGCGTCGTCACCGCCCTGAAGATCGGCCCGCCCCCACCCCCGATCACCCGCCACGGCCACTGGGAACCCCACACCCACCCCGACGGCACCACCGAACACACCTGGACCCCCCACCAAGCCGACCCCGACAGCCCGCAGCCCCACTGGCCCCAAAACCGCACCCCAGCGGTGGCCCCTTGCGACCAGTAAGGGGCTCATCGGGAAGGCGCAGGAAGTCCATCCCGTCGACTTCCTGCGCCGACCCACGCTCGACCTGGTCCGAGAAGCGGTCGGCTGTGGACTGCTGCCCCTCGCTCGATTCGAGCACGGGGCAGCAAGCATCGAGTGGGACGCCCCGCCGCCAGAGCGTGGAGTGGGAAGTCGGACCCGCCGACTTCCCACTCCGATCCCGGCTGTGTATCTCGGAAGAACCAACTGCGCGTGGGAAGTCGACCGTTCCGACGTCCCGGTACCCGGTGGCGCGCGGCCCGATCGTGGGTGGCTCCCTTACTGGCGGCGAGGGAGGCACCGGGGCAGTACCCAGGAGCAGGAAGTCGGTCGCATCGACTTCCTGCTCCTAGATCGCACCGCAGGTGGTAGGTCGGGAGTGGCTGCCCCTCGCCAGATCCGAGTGAGGGGCAGCAGGCACTGGGCGGAGGGCGAACCAACTCCACCAACCTCTCGCCCGTGCTTGCCCGGTGGCCCCTTGTGAGCGACAAGGGGCCACCGAACGAAGAACCCCGGGGTGGGAAGTCGGGACTGCCGACTTGCCACCCCAGTTGCTGAGGGGGTGCCGCTCGCTCGGGCCGAGCGAGCGGCACCCGGGTGGCGGTCCGGGGCGGTCGGATCGTGGAGTGGGAAGTCGACCCCACCGACTTCCCA
Organism: Kitasatospora sp. NPDC089913; assembly: GCF_044748625.1. NCBI lineage: Bacteria > Bacillati > Actinomycetota > Actinomycetes > Kitasatosporales > Streptomycetaceae > Kitasatospora > Kitasatospora sp. NPDC089913. The sequence continues at coordinate 53,268 of NZ_JBIVGI010000036.1, forward strand.
CTACGGGGCCGGTCGCCACCGCAGCAGGCCGGTACTCCCTTGCGAACCGCAAGGGGGTACCGAACGCATAACCGTCCTCAGGAAGTCGGCCCCGTGGACCCCCGCCGCAGAATCCACCCCGGCCGTTCCTCCCGCCCGGGAAGGTGGCCAGGAGTCGACCGGCAGGCGGAGTGGGGAGCCGGCCTCTTCGACTTTCCAGTCCCGCAACCGGGGTGGAAGGCCGACCCCTCGGACGTCTCGTTCCTGCGCAGCAAGTCGGCCGCCTCGACTTCCTGTGTCGAGCCGCTAGGCCCGCAGTCGCTCGCCGTGGATGAACGTTTCTGCTGCGCGGGGGAGTTGCTGGGTCGTTGGCGGCGGTGCTCGAGCGTGTTGCCCCCTGGACCGGGAAGTCGGGCAGGCCGACTTCCCGCGCCGACCCGAGTCAAGGGGGCTGCTTGCTCGGGCCGAGCGAGCGGCAGGAGTCCGGAGTGGGAAGTCGGTGAGGCCGACTTCCCACTTCGGGGCCGGTCGCCACCACAGCAGGCCGGTGCCCCCTTGCGAACCGCAAGGGGGCACCGGAAGCAAGACCCTTCGGACCCGTTGGCCCCGCCGCAGAACCCACACCCCGGCCATGCCTCCCGCCCGGAAGGGCGGCCAGGAGCCGACCGGCAGGCGGAACGGAAAGTCGGCCTCTCCGACTTCCCACTCCAGCAACCGGTTCGGTTGCCGCTCGCCCGATCCGGGCGAGCGGCAACCGGAGTGGAAGGCCGACCCCTCGGACGTCTCGTTCCTGCGCAGGAAGTCGGCCGCCTCGACTTCCTGTGTCGAGCCGCTAGGCCCGCAGTCGCTCGCCGTGGATGAACGTTTCTGCTGCGTGGAGGAGTTGCCGGGTTGTTGGCGGGTGGTGGGGGGGGGGGGGGGGCGCGCACCCCCCCCCCCCCCCCCGGGGGGGGGGTGGTGGGGGGAGTAGGGGCGGGCCACAGA
>NZ_JBIVGI010000036.1:54240-59823 GCF_044748625.1 Kitasatospora sp. NPDC089913
GCCGCGGGGCGGGGGCGGCTGGTTTTTTTTGGGGGGGGGGGGGGGGGTGTGGGGGGGGGGGGGGGGGGGGGGGGGGGGCGGGGGGGCCCCCCCCCCCCCCCACCGCTCCTCGAACGGGTTGTCCTCTGGTGCGGGAAGTCGGGCAGGCCGACTTCCCATGCCGATCCCGGCCGCGCATCGGGATGGGAGCCAGGATCAGGAAGCCGGTGGCATCGACTTTCCGCTCCGCCCGATCCTCGACCTCGCCGGGTGGAGCGGCAGGTTGTACGGGGGCTGCCCTTCGTTCGGGCCGAGCGAAGGGCAGCCGGTACGAGGTGGGGTGGTCCGGCGCCCGGCGCCCGGGAGGGGAAGTCGGAACCGCCGACTTCCGACTCCGAGAGGCAGTGCTCCGCTCGATCCTCGATATCCCCCGGGAAGGGCGGACGGTGAGTGGCTGCCGGCACACCACGATGGCCCCCTTGCGGCGGCAAGGGGGCCATCGTGGGGCCGGAGCGGGCGCGGCACGGGAAGGTCGGCCGGTCCGACTTCCCGCGCCGGGAGGTTCAGGCGCTCAGCGGGTACCGGGTGTCCAGGTCCTGGAAGAGCGCGCCGTTCAGCTGGAACGCGCGCTTGCACTCCTCGACCACCCGGCGGAGCTCGACCTCGTCCAGGGCCAGGCCCGCGGCGTCCAGCTTGGCCCGGTAGTCGCGCTTGAACGCGGCCGGGTTCTCGACCTGCTCGAAGACGTAGAACCGCACGCCGTCGCCCTTGCGCTCGAAGCCCCAGGTCTTCTCGGCGATGCCGCGGATGATCTGGCCGCCCGACAAGTCGCCCAGGTAGCGGGTGTAGTGGTGGGCGATCCAGCCGGCCGGCCACTCGCGGGCCAGCTCCTCGAGCCGGGCGACGTACGCGGCGGTGGCCGGCAGCGGGACGAGGCCCTCGCGCCAATCCGGCCCCCGCAGGTGGGCGAGGTCGCGCTCGATGGCGGCGGTGCGCAGGATCGTGCTGTCCACGAACGGCCCGGCCACCGGGTGCTCCGCCAGCTCCTCGGCCCGCTCCTCCAGGGCGCGGTAGACGAACCAGAGCTGGCCGGTGAGGTCGGCGTAGGCCTCGATCCCGAGGTGCCCGCCGAGCAGGCGGCTCATGAACGAGGACTGTTCGGCGGCCTCGTGCTCGGCGCTGCTCGCGGTGCGCAGCACGGTGGAGAACGGGACGACGGGCTGCTCGGGCGTGGACATGCGGGCCTCCAGTGGTCGACTACGTCCCCGATTGCTTTGGGTAGCCTAACCTAATTCCTGGTCATGCCGACAGGGTGTCGGCAACCTGTCGGCAACCTGGCGCCTCCCGGCCCCGGGAACGGCGAAGGCCGGGGCCCGCGGAAGTACTCCGCGAACCCCGGCCTTCGACTGCCTCGCCTACCTCGAAGCGCCGGGCGGACGGACCGCCGGACGCACGAGACGGGCAGGACGGCTCAGTGGCCGCCCTGCTCCGCCAGGCGCTTGATCGACGCGGTGACCTCGGCCTCGGCCTCGGCGCGGCCGACCCAGTTGGCACCCTCGACGGACTTGCCGGGCTCCAGGTCCTTGTAGACCTCGAAGAAGTGCTGGATCTCCAGACGGTCGAACTCCGACACGTGGTGGATGTCCTGCAGGTGCTCCCAGCGCGGGTCCGTCGCCGGGACGCAGAGCAGCTTGTCGTCGCCGCCGGCCTCGTCCGTCATCTTGAACATGCCGATGACACGGCACTTGATCAGGCAACCGGGGAAGGTCGGCTCGTCCAGGATGACCAGGGCGTCCAGCGGGTCACCGTCGTCCGCCAGGGTGCCCTCGACGTAGCCGTAGTCGGCCGGGTAGCGGGTCGAGGTGAAGAGCATCCGGTCGAGCCGAAGGCGACCGGTCTCGTGGTCGACCTCGTACTTGTTACGAGAGCCCTTAGGGATTTCGATAAGGACGTCGAACTCCAACGGTTCCTCCAAGGTAGGGACTGACAGAATCCAAGTGTCTCCTACGGGAGTGAGTGCTCAGGAAAGGGGCCGGGTCGGTGCGAGCAGGGGCTGGGCCGGGGCGCCGGCACGGGGGTACGGCCGCGGGGCTGTTCGGGGCGTCGTTGCTGGTCGCCGCGACGGTGCTGGGGGCGGGGGGCGCCTCCGCGCTGCCGTCCGCGCCGCCGTCCGGATCGGCCTCGCCGTCCGGACCGGGGGCCGGTGGCAACACCCGGGGCGGCCAGGACGAGGGCAACGGCCGGCGGGGCGAGAACCGGGGCGACAAGGAGAACCGGGGCGAAAAGGGCGACCGGGGGGACCAGGGCGATCGGGGCGACCGGGGCGAGGAGTCGGGCCGGCCCGGGAGCCCGGGCAGCAGCTCCGCCCGCCCCGGCACCGCCCCGCCGTCCACCACCGCGTCCGCCCCGCCCGCACCGGCCTCGCCGTCCGCCTCGGCCACCGCCTCGGCGCCCACCTCGGCCACCGCCTCCGCCAAGCCCTCCGCCGTCGCCCGGCCGGCCCCGGCCGGTGCCGTGCTGGCCGCCGCCGAGGCCGGTCCGGGGGCCGGACTGCCCACCGCGCAGGGCCTCCAGCAGGCGCTGGCCACCGTGCTCACCGACCAGAACCTCGGCACCGTCGGCCTCGCCGTCGCGGACGCCGCCGACGGCCGACTCCTGTACGGCAAGGGGGAGAACACCGCCGCCACGCCCGCCTCCACCACCAAGCTGGCCACCTCGGTCGCGGCCCTCTCGCTGATCCCGGGGGACACCCGGCTGGTCACCCGGGTCGTCAAGAGCGCGGCGACGGGCGGGATCACCCTCGTGGGTGGTGGTGACCCGACACTGACCGCGCTCCCCGCCGACCAGGTGCAGATCGCCGGTGTCCCCGCCGACCCGGACACCGCTCCCGCCTCGCTGGACGCGCTGGCCCGGCAGACCGCCGCCGCGCTGAAGGCCGCGGGCACCACCACCGTCGTGCTCGACTACGACGTCTCGCTCTACACCGGCCCGCTGCTGCACAAGAACCACGACGGCGAGAACATCGCCGCGGTGACGCCGCTGATGGTGGACGAGGGCAAGGCCGACCCGAAGAGCCTCGCCGACGCCCCCGCCCGGGTCGCCGACCCGGCCGGCGCGGCCGCCGAGGCCTTCGCCAACCTGCTGAAGGCCCAGGGAGTCACCGTCCAGGGCAAGGCGAAGGCCGCCGCCGCCCCGGCCGCCGCCGACGCCCCCGTGCTCGGCCGGGTGGACTCGCCGACCATGGCCCGGCTGGTCGAGCGGATGCTGACCACCTCCGACAACACCCTCGCCGAGGCGATCGCCCGGCAGGCCGCGATCGCGGCCCACCAGCCGGCCGCCTTCGAGGGCGCCGCCACCGCCGTCACCCAGGAACTCGCCCGGCTCGGCGTGCCGATGACCGGTGTGGTGCTCAACGACGGCAGCGGTCTGCACCCCGGCAACGCGATCCCGCCGGCGGTCCTGGTCGGACTGCTCGGCCTGGCCGCCTCCGCGCAGCACCCGACGCTGCGTCCGGTGCTGACGGGCCTGCCGATCGCCGGTTTCACCGGCACCCTCGGCAAGCGCTTCGGCGCCGGGTCCGGGGCGGCCGACGCGGCCGGTCTGGTCCGGGCCAAGACCGGCAGCCTCAGCGGCGTCAACACCCTGGCGGGCACCGTGGTGGACGCCGACGGGCGGCTGCTCGCCTTCGCCCTGATGACCCGGACCGGCGCCCCGGTCGACACCGCCCGCGCCGCGATGGACCGCGTGGTGGCCAGGCTGGCGGCCTGCGGCTGCCGCTGAGTGGCCACGGGTCGGCCACCGGGCCGCCATTGACCGGCCGTTCCGGCTCCCCCAGGCGCACGGGAGCACGTACGGTGAGGGCATGACGAGCGCGAGCGGCGGGGCCGACATGGTCGACTGGAATCTCGCGGTCGCGACCGCGACCAGGCTGGTGCGGCCGGGGCCGGAGGTGAGCCGGGCCGAGGCGGCCGCGGTGGTCGCCGAACTGCGCCGGCACGCCCTGGCGGCGGAGGAGCACGTCCGGGAGTTCACCGGCATGCGCTCCAGCAGCCTGGCCGAGGCCACCGCGACCCCGGTGCTGATCGTGGACCGACCCGGCTGGGTGCGGGCCAACGTGGCGGGCTTCCGCACCATCGTCCAGCCGCTGGTGGAGAAGCTCCAGGCGCGCCGGACGGGCGGTTCGGCCTCCGCCGTGCTCGGCACGGTGGGGGAGAAGGCCACCGGGATCGAGGTCGGCGCGCTGCTGGCCTTCCTCTCCACCAAGGTGCTCGGCCAGTACGAGACCTTCGCCCCGGCCGAGCCCTCGCTGGAGGCGCCGGACAGCCCGGCCGCGCTGTTCGACAAGCCCCGGCTGGGCCCCGAGGGCCCCGGTCCGGGCCGCCTGCTGCTGGTGGCGCCCAACATCGTGCACGTCGAGCGGGAGCTGGACGTCGACCCGGCCGACTTCCGGCTCTGGGTCTGCCTGCACGAGGAGACCCACCGCACCCAGTTCACCGCGGTGCCCTGGCTGCGCGACCACATCCAGTCCGAGGTGCAGTCCTTCCTGGCCGAGACGGACGTCGACCCCGGTGCGCTGGTGGAGCGGCTGCGGGACGCGGCCGGCTCGCTCGGCGCCGGACTGCCCGGCCTCGGCGGCCGCGGCGGCGACGCCCCGTCGGCCGGCCTGCTGGAGATCGTCCAGTCGCCGGCCCAGCGGGAGATCCTCGGCCGGCTGACCGCCGTGATGTCCCTGCTGGAGGGGCACGCGGACGTGGTGATGGACGGGGTGGGCCCGGCCGTGGTGCCGAGCGTCGCCGAGATCCGGGAGAAGTTCCAGCAGCGCCGGGACCGCGGTGCCAACCGGCTGGACCTGGTGCTGCGCCGGCTGCTCGGGATGGACGCCAAGCTCCGGCAGTACCAGGACGGCGCGGTCTTCGTCCGGGGTGTGGTCGAGCGGGTCGGCATGGAGGGCTTCAACCGGGTCTGGACCTCGCCGAACACCCTGCCGACCAAGGACGAGATCCACGACCCCGCCGCCTGGGTCGCCCGGGTGGGCCGCTGACGGCCCCGCGGGGGCGGGACCGGGTGGCGGTCGGATCCGTTCGCACGAGTGGTCCAGTCGTGCACATGGCGGGTGAAGATACGTTTCTTCATTCACCCGAACGTGGGACGGTGGTCGTACCGGTGGCGCGGGTGGCGTAGCGGGTGCCTCCTTTCTGCCACCATCTGTGAGCGCCCGGTAACACGGTGCTCATGGATGCGCGGTCCCCGCCGCGCCCACCGCAGTCCTGTCCCCCCTCCGCCGAGGAGTCGTCCGCCGTGGGCCCACACCCCGCTGTAGCCGCGATACGCCTGGCCGTACGCCGCACCCTCGCCGACCTCGCCGCCGAGGCCGGTTCCACCTTCACCGCGCCCGCCCGCGAACCGCGCGAGCGCGTCCCCGGCGTGCCGGTGGCCGCCGCCGCCCTGCCGGCCGCCGTCGGCACCACGCTGATCGGCAACGCCCACCGCCATCCGTCCGGGCTGCCCCGCACCCTCGCCGACCTCGCCGCCGAGGCCGGTTCCACCTTCACCGCGCCCGCCCGCGAACCGCGCGAGCGCGTCCCCGGCGTGCCGGTGGCCGCC
>NZ_JBIVGI010000036.1:59921-73921 GCF_044748625.1 Kitasatospora sp. NPDC089913
CCGCCGCCCTGCCGGCCGCCGTCGGCACCACGCTGATCGGCAACGCCCACCGCCATCCGTCCGGGCTGCCCCGCACCCCCGCCGCGCCCGGCTCGCCGCTGGTCCTGGTCGCCGTCAGCGGCGGTGCGGACTCCATGGCGCTCGCCATCGCCGCCGCCTTCGAGGCCCCCAAGATCGGTCTGCGGGTCGGCGCCGTCACCGTCGACCACGGCCTCCAGTCCGGCTCCGCCGAGCGGGCCGACCAGGTCGCCGACCGGCTGCGCGAGCTCGGCCTCGACCCGGTCGAGGCGATCGCCGTCCGGGTCGGCCGCGAGGGCGGCCCCGAGGCCGCCGCCAGGGACGCCCGGTACGCGGCCCTGGACGCGGCCGCCGAGCGGCACCGCGCGGTCGCCGTGCTGCTCGGCCACACCCGCGACGACCAGGCCGAGACCGTGCTGCTGGGCCTGGCCCGGGGGTCCGGCGCCCGCTCGCTGGCCGGCATGCCGGCCCAGAAGGGCCGCTACCGGCGCCCGCTGCTGGAGCTCGACCGGGCCGCCACCCGGCAGGCGTGCTCCGCCCAGGCGATCCAGGTCTGGGACGACCCGCACAACTGCGACCCGGCCTACACCCGCGCCCGGGTCCGGCACGAGGTGCTGCCGGTGCTGGAGAAGCACCTGGGCGGCGGCGTGGTCGAGGCGCTCGCCCGGACCGCCCGGCTGTTCCGCGACGACGCCGACGCGCTCGACCAGTGGGCCGCGCTCGCCGAACGCGACATCCGGACGGGCGAAGGCGCCCTGGACGCCGGGAAGCTGTCCGAGCTGCCCCCCGCCGTGCGCCGCCGGGTGCTGCGCCGGGCCGCGCTGCGGGCGGGCTGTCCGGCCGGGGACCTCTTCGCCCGGCACCTGGAGACGATCGACCTGCTGGTCACCGGATGGCGTGGTCAGGGGCCGCTGCACCTACCCGGGGGCGTCGAGGCCACCCGCCGGTGTGGCACGCTGGTCTTTCGGCGACAGGGCGACTGACGGGCGGGCATGCCCGGGGGAGCCGGCCGCCGGCCATCCAGACCCCGACACGTTTGAGGACGTATCCCCGGTGGACCAGAACGACATGGGCGCTGACCTCGCGAAGGTGCTCATCAGCAAGGACGAGATCGACGCGAAGCTCCTGGAGCTGGCCGAGCGCATCGACCGGGACTACGCAGGCAAGGACCTGCTGATCGTCGGCGTCCTCAAGGGGGCCGTGATGGTCATGGCCGACCTCGCCCGCGCCCTGCACTCGCAGGTGACCATGGACTGGATGGCGGTCTCCTCCTACGGGATGGGCACCAAGTCCTCGGGTGTGGTCCGGATCCTGAAGGACCTGGACACCGACATCGCCGGCCGGGACGTGCTGATCGTCGAGGACATCATCGACTCCGGTCTGACGCTGTCCTGGCTGCTCGGCAACCTGGGCTCGCGCGGCCCGGCCTCGCTGGAGGTCTGCACCCTGCTGCGCAAGCCCGACGCGGCCAAGGTCGAGATCGACGTCAAGTACGTCGGCTTCGACATCCCCAACGAGTTCGTGGTCGGCTACGGTCTCGACTACGCGGAGAAGCTCCGCAACCTCCCCTTCATCGGCACTCTCGCCCCGCACGTCTACGGCGGCTGAGAACCCGTTCGGACGACGGGCGGGAACAGGATCCTGTTCCCGCCCGTTGAGTCGGGGGACCATAGAAGAACGTCGTATCGCCGTGCTCCCGCCACCTGGGGGGCGTACTGCGGTACGGTCCAATAAAACCGCTCTTCACATGAGCACTGACTGACCGAATGCGCCGGTGGCCCACAGCCCCGCGGCGCCGTTGAGTGGCAGGAGGGACGGGGCGGCAACGCCCCGCATGGATGGACGTCAAGCGATACTTCCGTGCGCCGATCATGTGGATCGTGCTGGCCGTCCTCGCCGTCATCGTGCTGATGCAGGTCGTTTCGGATTCGAACGGCTACAAGACGGTGGACACCGGGCAGGTCGTCGCAGCGATCGACGCGAAGCAGGTCAAGTCGGCGCAGATCACCACTGGTGACTCGAACACGATCAAGATCCAACTGAAGGACGGCGCGAAGCTGCCCGCCGTGGGCACCGGCAAGCCGCAGTCCGGCAGCAAGTTCCAGGCCTCCTACATCGGGGACCAGGGCGTCGGCATCGCCGACAAGCTGCAGGCGCAGATCAACGACAACGACCAGAGCACGCTGACCGAGGGCTACACCGTCAGCCCCGAGAAGCAGAGCACCCTCGTCAGCCTGCTGCTGTCGATGCTGCCGATCGTGATCATCGTGCTGGTCTTCCTCTTCCTGATGAACCAGATGCAGGGCGGCGGCTCGCGCGTCATGCAGTTCGGCAAGTCCAAGGCGAAGCTGCTCACCAAGGACACCCCGAAGACCACCTTCTCCGACGTCGCGGGCGCGGACGAGGCGGTCGAGGAGCTCCACGAGATCAAGGAGTTCCTCCAGGAGCCGGCCAAGTTCCAGGCCGTCGGCGCCAAGATCCCCAAGGGTGTGCTGCTCTACGGCCCGCCCGGGACCGGCAAGACCCTGCTGGCGCGTGCCGTCGCGGGCGAGGCCGGGGTGCCGTTCTACTCGATCTCCGGTTCCGACTTCGTCGAGATGTTCGTCGGTGTCGGCGCCAGCCGGGTCCGCGACCTCTTCGAGCAGGCCAAGGCGAACGCCCCGGCGATCGTCTTCGTCGACGAGATCGACGCCGTCGGCCGGCACCGCGGTGCGGGCCTCGGCGGCGGCCACGACGAGCGCGAGCAGACCCTCAACCAGCTGCTGGTCGAGATGGACGGCTTCGACGTCAAGGGCGGCGTCATCCTGATCGCCGCCACCAACCGCCCGGACATCCTGGACCCGGCGCTGCTGCGTCCGGGCCGCTTCGACCGTCAGATCGCGGTCGAGCGCCCCGACCTCCAGGGCCGTCTGGACATCCTCAAGGTGCACCAGAAGGGCAAGCCGATCGCGCCCGACGTCGACCTCTCGGCCGTCGCCAAGCGCACCCCCGGCTTCACCGGTGCCGATCTGTCGAACGTCCTGAACGAGGCGGCGCTGCTGACCGCCCGCTCGGACAAGAAGCTGATCGACAACAACATCCTGGACGAGGCGATCGACCGCGTCGTGGCGGGTCCGCAGAAGCGCACGCGGATCATGTCCGACAAGGAGAAGAAGATCACCGCGTACCACGAGGGCGGCCACGCCCTGGTCGCGGCGGCCTGCCAGTACAGCGACCCGGTGCACAAGATCACCATCCTGTCCCGCGGCCGGGCCCTCGGCTACACCATGGTGCTGCCGGAGGAGGACAAGTACTCCACCACCCGCAACGAGATGCTCGACCAGCTGGCCTACATGCTGGGCGGGCGCGCGGCGGAGGAGCTGGTCTTCCACGACCCGACCACCGGTGCCTCCAACGACATCGAGAAGGCCACCGCCACCGCGCGGGCCATGGTCACCCAGTACGGCATGACCGAGCGCCTCGGTGCCATCAAGTTCGGCAGCGACAACTCGGAGCCGTTCCTGGGCCGCGAGATGGGCCACCAGCGCGACTACTCGGAAGAGGTCGCCGGGCTGGTCGACGAAGAGGTCAAGAAGCTCATCGAGAGCGCGCACAACGAGGCCTGGGAGATCCTGGTCGAGAACCGCGACGTGCTCGACAACCTGGTCCTGGAGCTCCTCGAGAAGGAGACCCTCAACAAGGAGCAGATCGCCGAGATCTTCGCGCCGATCGTCAAGCGCCCGACCCGTCCGGCCTGGACCGGCTCCGCCCGTCGGACGCCGTCCACCCGCCCGCCGGTGCAGTCGCCCAAGGAGCTGGCGCTCACCAACGGCGCCGGCGCCGCCGAGGCCGCTCCGGCCGACGTGGTCAAGCTCCCGCAGCTGCCCGTCGAGCCGCCCACCGAGGGCTGACGAACCACCTCCGGCACCCGCCGGAATGGATGCCGCGTCACCGGGGTTTGTACCCTGGAGGCGCGGCATCCGTGCTGTTCAACCCCTGTTCGCCAACGAGTTAGCGAGGCCCGCATGATCGACCCGGTGACGCTCGACGGTCCGCCCGCCGTCGGCACGTTCGACCAGAAGCGGGCCGAGAACGCGATCCGTGAACTCCTGCTCGCGGTCGGTGAGGACCCGGACCGCGAGGGTCTGCTGGAGACCCCGGCCCGGGTGGCGCGGGCCTACAAGGAGATATTCGCGGGCCTCTGGCAGGAGCCCGAGGACGTCCTGACCACCACCTTCGACCTCGGCCACGACGAGATGGTGCTGGTCAAGGACATCGAGCTGACCTCCGTCTGCGAGCACCACCTGGTGCCGTTCCGCGGGGTCGCGCACGTCGGGTACATCCCGTCCCCCAGCGGCAAGATCACCGGCCTGTCCAAGCTGGCCCGGCTGGTCGACGTCTACGCCCGCCGGCCGCAGGTGCAGGAGCGCCTCACCAGCCAGGTCGCCGACGCGCTGATGCGGATCCTGGAACCGCGCGGCGCGATCGTGGTCGTCGAGTGCGAGCACATGTGCATGTCGATGCGCGGCATCCGCAAGCCCGGTGCCAAGACCATCACCTCCTGCGTGCGCGGACAGCTGCGCGACCCGGCCACCCGGGCCGAGGCGATGAGCCTCATCATCGGGCGCTGACCGGGTCGCGACGGCCCCGCACGGGCGGACGGGCGGCCGGGGGGCCGCTCAGAGCGGCTCGGGCCCGGCGTGCGGCGGGGCCGGGGTGCCCAGCGCGTCCCGCCGGGCGGGCATCCGCAGCCGCACCATCCGCCGCCAGCCGTACAGCAGGTCGTAGAGGTAGAGCGCGTGCAGGCCGGCCGTGACCACGGCCAGCTGCCAGCGCGGCCAGGCGAGGATCCGGGCCATCCGGGACGTCACCGCCAGCCCGACGTCCCGGTGGGTGCGGATCTCGCCCCGGGCGCAGGTCTCCAGGACGTGCCGGATGTACGGCCCGTGGCCCTCCGCCGAGAGCCGCAGCAGTTCCTCGTGGCAGTAGGCGAGGTGGTTGTCCTCGTCCGCCGAGATCATCCGCATCGCCCGGCCGAGGTCGGGGTTGTCCCCGTACGCCTTGACCAGCTGGCGCATCTGCTCGGCCGCACGCTGCTCGGTCACCCGGCTGTGCGCCAGATAGGTGATGATCTCGCGGTCGGTCAGCGGGATGTCCGTGGTCAGCCGCTCGTGGGCGAGGCCGACGCCCTGCCGCTCGAGCAGCATGCAGTAGTCGGCCTCGGCGGGGACGTCGACCTTGGGCAGGCCGCGCTTGTGCAGCAGCTGGGTGAAGATCCGCCCGTGCTTGCGCTCGTCGGCGCCGTGCCGGGCGATCTTCGGGGCGAGGACCGGGTCACGGGTGAGTTCGGTGATCCGCTCGTTCTCCCAGCCGCCCTGGTCCTCGCCGCCGGCGGCGATGCTGCAGAACAACTGGTAGGCCTCGTCGTTCCGGTAGATCTCCTCGAAGAGGGATCGGGTGCTGAGCATGGGGCCTCCTGCCCGGGTCAGGGACCGCCCCGGCCGTCGGCCGGGGCGGTCGCGATACGTCCCCCCGCGGGGGCGCCCGCCGCGCCCGACCCGCCGGTAATCACTCAGGTGTCCTAGCCGAGGTGGTTGCCGATCCACTCCAGGGTGGCCGGCAGCTCGCGGATCCAGCTGTCGAAGTTGTGGCCGCCGTCGTCCAGGTACATCGACTCCACCTGGAACTGCGGATTGGAGGCGGCCACCTGCTGGGCCAGCTCGACGAACTGGACCGTCTGCGGGTAGTCGGCCTCCTTGCGGGTGGAGACCACCAGCATCGACAGCGGCGGGGCGGGCAGGTTCTGCAGCCGCCAGGTGAGGTCGCTCTGCTCCGCCAGCGTCCGGTCCCCGCCGAACAGGCTGCCGCCGGTGAACTGGTCCTCGACGACCTTCACGTCGCCGTGCAGTCCGGCCGTGACGCCGAACACGTTCGGAGAGCGCATCGCCAGCCGGAACGCACAGCTGCCGCCGGTCGAGTAGCCGAAGACGGCCCAGGAGGCGGGGGAGCGGCCGATCCGGTAGGCGGAGTGCAGCGCCTCGGGGACGTCCTTGGTGAACCAGGTCTCGGTGCGGGGCCCGCCGGCGACGTCCACGCACTCGGTGTTCCGCGGCGGTTCCAGGGTCGGGCGGGACAGCACCACGACGGTCGGCTGCATCTTCCCGGCCCGCTGGAGCTCGACCGCCTGCTGGACGACCGGCAGCTCCTTCATCAGATTGACCGTGATGCCGGGGTAGCCGGCGATCGCCAGCATCACCGGGAACCGGGTCAGGGCGAGCTTGGGGTCGAAGTACTCCGGCGGCAGGTAGACGAACATCTGGTCGGACAGTCCGGTCTCCTTGCCGGTGATCCGGACCGACTCCACCCGGCCGACCTCCTCGGGCGGCCCCTTGGGCAGGTCCCCGACCGTCTCCATGCCGCCCTCGTTCGTCGGCTGGACCAGGGCGTCGCCGACCGGTGCGCCGCCCTTGCGGGCCTCGTTGCTGGTGAGGGCGAGCTTGGTGCCGCCCGAGCCGAGCAGGTCGTCCCAGGAGGTGTAGAACCCGAAGGAGTTGTTGACGCTGAGCGCCAGCACCGACACCAGCACGATCTGAGTCAGCGTCAACAGGCCGACCCGGCCGAGCACCGGGAGTGGGCGCTGCCTCGCCAGCCGCGGCCACAGCCACAGGGTGATCACGAGCGCGGCCGAACCCAGGGCAAGCAGCGAGTTCATCAGCGCGTCGCTGGTCAGTTCCATGCTGTCGGCCTTCCGGTGGGACACTGGCAGTGCGGGTTTCATCGTCTGGCGGACCGTCAGCTCCGGCCACCGCGGCTAGGCTGTCCGGACGCCGGGACGGCCCGGGATCCCGGTGGCGCTCGCGCGCAACCGACGCCCTAAAATGCGGCGTCCACCGTACGTAGCACGTACGCGGGGGCTCGTCGCGCCACGCGGCGAGGGGCCCCCGGGACCCACCCCTCGGCTCAATTCGCAGCGCCCCCGGGGCGCCGGTTTACCCTTCGTTGCCGGTTCCTTGGTGTGCGTCTTGCCAGATGAAGGAAAACGCATGAAGGTCCATCACGGCTCCCACCCCGGAGTGACCGGACACCCCGCGACAGCCTCTACGCTGAACCCCCATGAGCGTTCCCGTGTCCGTTGAGCCGAGCCCCGAGCAGCCGCAGCGCCGTCGCGGCCTGCAGACGCTTCGTACCCAAGCGGCCGCCGTTCCGAGGGCCTGGCTCCCGGGTGCGGTCGGCTACGCCTGTCTGCTGATCGGACTGGTCGACATCGCCAGCGCGGTGTTCCCCAAGCTCCGGCACACCAAGGTGCACACCTTCGCCGGGCAGCTGCCGGGCGGCACCACCACGCTGGCCGCGGCCGGCACCCTGATGGTCGGCCTGCTCCTGGTGCTGCTCGCGCACGCGCTGCGCCGGCGCAAGCGGCGCGCCTGGCGGGTGGTGTGCGTGCTGCTGCCGGTGGGCGCGGCACTGCACCTGCTGCGCTGGCACCAGCTCGGCCCGGCCGTCATCTCGCTGGTGCTGTTCGTGGTCATGCTGGTCCACCAGCGCGAGTTCTACGCCAAGGCCGACCCGCGCACCCGCTGGCGGGCGGTGGTGAACCTGGTCGTCCTGGGCGCCGTGAGCGTCCTGATCGGCCTGCTGATCGTCAGTACCCGGACCAAGTACGAGCTGGGGCACCCGGGCCTGTACCAGCGGCTGGAGCACGTCCTCTACGGGCTGTTCGGCTTCGAGGGGCCGGTGCACTACAACTCGGACCGGATGGCTGACCTGGTCGGCTACCTGCTCGGCGCGATGGGTCTGATCACCGCCTTCACCACCACCTACCTCGCGCTGCGGCCGGAGAAGCCGAAGCCGGAGCTGACCGCCGAGGACGAGGTGAGGGTCCGGGCGCTGCTGGAGCGGCACGGCGAGCGGGACTCGCTGGGCTACTTCGCGCTGCGCCGGGACAAGAGCGTGCTGTTCTCGCCTACCGGCAAGGCGGCGATCTCCTACCGGGTGGTGTCCGGCGTGATGCTGGCCTCCGGCGACCCGGTCGGCGACGTCGAGGCCTGGCCGGGCGCGATCAAGGTGTTCATGGCCGAGGCCCGCGAGCACGCCTGGGTGCCGGCCGTGATGGGCTGCAGCGAGGTCGGCGGCGAGGTCTGGACCCGGGAGGCGGGGCTGGACGCGCTGGAGCTGGGGGACGAGGCGATCGTCGACACGGCCTCCTTCTCGCTCGCCGGGCGGGCCATGCGCAACGTCCGTCAGATGGTCAAGCGGATCGAGCGCAACGGTTACTCCTGCCAGGTCCGCCGGGTCTCCGAGCTCGGCGGGGAGGAGCGGGAGCGGATCGCCGACGCGGCGGCCCGCTGGCGCGGCACCGACACCGAGCGCGGCTTCTCGATGGCGCTCGGCCGGTTCGGCGAGCCGGGCGACGACGCCTGCGTGGTGGTCACCGCCCACAAGGCGCCGGAGGAGGGCGAGAGCGGCGACGACCTCAAGGCGGTGCTGCACTTCGTGCCCTGGGGCGAGGACGGCATCTCGCTGGAGCTGATGCGCCGTGACCGGGCGGCCGACCCGGGCCTGAACGAGCTGCTGATCGTCGCCGCGCTCCAGGCCGTCCCGGCGATGGGGGTGCGCCGGGTGTCGCTGAACTTCGCGATGTTCCGTTCGGCGCTCGCGCGTGGCGAGCGGATCGGCGCGGGACCGGTGCTGCGCGCCTGGCGCGGGCTGCTGGTGTTCCTGTCGCGCTGGTTCCAGATCGAGTCGCTGTACAAGTTCAACGCGAAGTTCCAGCCGGAGTGGGAGCCGCGCTTCCTGGTCTTCCCGAACACCAGGGACCTGCCCAGGATCGGCTTCGCGGCGATGCAGGCGGAGGCCTTCATCACCCTCGGCATGCCGCGCTTCGGCCGCAGGCCGCGCCGCCAGGGGCTGCAGCCGGCGGGGGCCAGGCCGGAGGTCACCGAGGCCGCCTGAGCCGGGCGCACGGCCGCCGGCCCCCGTCGAGGACGTTCCTCGGCGGGGGCCGCCCGCTGTCCGGGACCGGAGCGGTCCGGGCGACGGGCGCGGCCGGGTGCCCGGGTGGCGCGGACCGGGCCACCGGATAATGGGGGCATGAGCAATTCGGTGCCCTACTCGCTGCCCGCCGGACTGCCGCGGCTGGACCGCTGCGCGGTCATGGGCGTGGTCAACGTGACCCCCGACTCCTTCTCGGACGGCGGACTGTGGCACGACCCCGCGAAGGCGATCGCCCACGGCCTCGCCCTGCGCGCCCGGGGCGCCGACCTGGTCGACGTGGGCGGCGAGTCCACCCGGCCGGGATCGCAGCGGGTCCCGGAGGAGGAGGAACTGCGACGGGTCGTCCCGGTGGTGCGGGAACTGGCCGCCGCCGGGGTCGCGGTCTCCGTCGACACCATGCGGGCCTCGGTGGCCGAGCGGGCGGTGGAGGCCGGCGCGCTGCTCGTCAACGACGTCTCCGGGGGCCTGGCCGACCCCGCGATGGCCCGGGTGGTGGCCGCGACCGGTGTGCCCTTCGTGGTGATGCACTGGCGCGGGCAGTCCGCCGACATGGACCGGCTGGCCGTCTACGGCGACGTGGTCGCCGACGTGGTCGCCGAGCTCACCGCCCGGGTGGAGGCGCTGGTCGCCGCCGGGGTCGACGAACGGCAGCTGATCCTCGACCCGGGGCTCGGCTTCGCGAAGACCGCCGAGCACAACTGGGCGCTGCTCGGCCGCCTCGACGCCCTCACCGCGCTCCGCCGTCCCGTCCTGGTCGCCGCATCGCGCAAGCGGTTCCTGGGTACGCTGCTGGCCGACCCGGAAACCGGGGAGCTGCGCCCGGCCCGGGAGCGCGACGACGCCACTGCCGCGGTGTCGGTGCTGTCGGCGGGGGCCGGTGCCTGGGCGGTGCGGGTGCACGACGTGTCCGGGACGGCGGATGCCGTCCGCGTGGTCGCGGCCTGGCAGCGCGCGGCCCGGCAGGGGTGAGCGCTTGGCGAAGACGGGAGGGTCATGGCAGGTGACGGCAGGTTGAGCGGGGAGACAGCGGGCCGACGGTCCATCGAGGCGGACCGCGAGGCGGCCCTGGAGGCCAACCGCGCGCTCTACGAGGCGCTGGAGAACGGCGACCAGGAGGCGGTGGAGGACGCCTGGCTGGGCGCGGGCGAGGCGGACGACAAGGGGGGCGTCGTCTGCGTCCACCCGGGGTGGCCGGTGCTGCGCGGACGGGCCCAGGTGACCCGCTCCTACATGCTGATCATGGCGAACACCGAGTACATCCAGTTCATCCTCACCGACGAGGAGGCGGAGGTGCAGGGTGATGTGGCCCTTGTCACGTGCACCGAGAACATCCTTTCCGGCGGCGAGGCGGAGGAGGAGGGCGAGCTCGGCCCGCTGGTCGGCGGAAAGGTCGTGTCGACCAATCTCTTCCGGCGCACTCCGGCCGGGTGGAAACTGTGGTCGCACCACGGTTCACCCGTTCTGACCAGCGCCGACGAGGACGACGAGGACTGATTCCGGGCCCGGGCCGGAAATCCCGGGGAAACGGCCCCGGCCGGTGGCCGGGGAATTCCCGGCAGGTCACCGAACGTTCACGTCAATCGCCAATGCGGCGTGCGTGGCGACGGTTCGTGCCGGGTAGGACGGTCGGGTGTTGTCGGCGCGCGCGGGTAGATTCGAAAAGGTCAGCGGCGGGCGCGACGCCCGTCTCCGCCCTGCCCGCCGTTCTCGACCGGGCGGGGCCCGTCCGACTGGGAGCAGTGATTCGTTTGCTGGACCGCGTCACTCTGCGGGGCCTGCGTGCCCGCGGCCACCACGGTGTTTTCGAGCGTGAGCGGGCCGAGGGCCAGACCTTCGTGGTCGACCTGGTGCTGTTCCTGGACACCCGTCCCGCCGCCGCCGGCGACGACCTGACCCGCACGGCGCACTACGGCATCGTGGCCGAGGAGGTCACCGCGATCATCGCGGGCGAGCCGGTCGAGCTGATCGAGACCCTGGCCCAGCGGATCGCGGACCAGTGCCTGAAGCACGAGCCGGTGCAGGAGGTCGAGGTGACCGTGCACAAGCCGGACGCGCCGATCACCGTGCCGTTCGACGACGTGACCGTGACCATCCACCGGGCCCGCGGGTGACCCGTACCGCGTGCCCGGTGCCCGCCGCAGCGCGGCCCGTCTCAGCCCTAGGGGAAGTGCGATGACCACCAGTGACCCGACCGCCGCGCCGAGCACCTTCGACCTGGAGCAGCGGGTCGACTCGGCCGACACCACCCTGCACAGCCAGCGCTGCGCCGTGATCGCCCTCGGCTCCAACCTCGGCAACCGTCTGGACACCCTCCAGGGGGCCGTGGACGCCCTCGCGGACACGCCCGGGCTGAAGGTCAAGGCCGTCTCCGCGGTGTACGAGACGGACGCCGTGGGCGGTCCCTCCGAGCAGCCCGCGTATTACAACGCCGTGGTCGTGCTCCGCACCACCCTGCCGCCCCGCGACCTGCTGGAGCGCGGCAACGCGATCGAGGACGCCTTCGGCCGGGTCCGCACCGTCCACTGGGGCCCGCGCACCCTGGACGTCGACATCCTGGCCTACGAGGGCGTCGTCAGCGAGGACCCGGAGCTGCTGCTCCCGCACCCGCGCTCGCACGAGCGCGCCTTCGTGCTCGCCCCGTGGCTGGACGCCCAGCCGGAGGCCGAGGTGCCCGGGCACGGGCCGGTCGGCGCGCTGCTGGCGGCCCTCGGCGGCCCGGACGCCCAGGGTGTCCGGCGCCGCGAGGACATCCGGCTGACCCTGCCGGAGTAGGTCCGCGGCGGGCCCGCGCCGCGGGCGCGGCTCCCCGGCCCGGCCGGCCGGGGAACTCGGGCGGGGCCGTCGGGCGTACCCATGGTGTCGGCCCCGGTCCGGGGACCCCTCCGGGCCGGGCCCGGTACGGTGGCCTGACGCCGCCGCACCGGAGCCCCCGGGGCGGGCGGCTCCGTCGTCGCCTGCCGCGTCCCGCCTGTCGCCCGTCGCCCGGGAAAGGACCCCGTCCGAGTGAAGCTGCTTCGCCTCCGTCTGCTGGTGGGCATCACCGTCGTCACGACGGCGCTGTCCTGGGCCGGTGCCAAGCTCTGGGCCTCCCTGGACACGCTGCCGGCGGTGCCGGGCGCGGCGCCGGTGGTGCTGGCCGCGGTGGCGGCGATCCTGCTGGCGACCGCGTTCTCGCTGCGCGCGCGGCTGAAGGCGGCGCGCGAGCGGCAGCCCGGCGCGAAGCGGGTGGACCCGCTGGGCGCGGCCCGCGCGGTGGTGCTCGCCCAGGCCAGCGCGCTGGTGTCGGCGGTGGTCACCGGGATCTACGCGGGCGCCGGGATCCAGCTGCTGGGTGAACTGGACGTGCCGGCCCGCAAGGACCAGGCGATCACCGCCGGGCTCGCGGTACTGGCCGGCGTGGCCGTGATCGCGGCGGCGCTCTGGCTGCAGCACGTCTGCCGGCTGCCGGAGAACCACGACGACCCGGGTGGTCACGGGCCCGCCGCCACCCACCGCTGACCGGTCCCGCTCCGGCGGTCCGGGGCGGATTCCCGGACGCGTCCGGTCGGTCGGGTGCGGTGTCAAGGCCCGAAGCCGACCCTGGGCTGACACGGCCCCAATTCGCACGCTAGTTTCTTGAGCATGTCTCGCGGACGCCACCGTCATTCCTCCGTCCTCGGCCGGGTCTTCCCCCCCACCGCCGCCGGCGTGCTCCTCGTCGCCGCGCTGGGAGCGCTGCTGTTCAGTCAGGACACCGTGCTGGTGCGCTCGGTGGGTGCCGCCGCGGTGCTCGCGACGCTCGGCTTCGCCGTGCTGCTGCGGCAGCGCGACCGGGCCGCCCGGGCGGCGGCCGAGGTCTCGGCGGCGCAGCGGCTGCGGGCCGAGGAGCGGTTCGAGGAGCAGCTCGCCGAGGCGGAGTACGCGGCCGAGGTGGCCGAGGAGCGGGCGACCAGGTTCGGCCGGCGGCTGACCGCCGAGAAGTCCCGGTTGGCGAAGGCCGAGACGGAGATCGCCCGGCTGCTCAAGGAGCGGGCCGTGGCGGTCGCCGAGCAGGCGCTCAAGGAGGCCGAGGCGACCCAGCGGGCGCTCGCCGCGAGCCGCCCCAAGTACCCGGCCAGCCCGGCCGCCTTCGTCCGCGCCGGGGCCGTGCTGCGGCAGCTGGAGCGGCAGGCGGCGCAGGCGCAGGCACAGCGGGAGCGGGAGGCCCGGCAGGAGGCGGAGCGCGCCGCCGCGCGGGAGCGCGCGGCGGGTGCGGAGGTCGCGCTGAGGGCCGGTTCGGCGCCCGCGACCACGGACGCCCCGGTGCCCGCGCGGGCGCCCGGGACGGTGTCCGGGGGAGTGGCGCCGGTGGTGCCCGCTCCGGTCGCTCCCGGCGTGCCCGCGCCCGGCACGGCGCCGTCCGCGCCGTCCGCGTCCGGCGGGGCCACGCCCGTTCCCGCCGCGCCGGTCCGTCCGGTGCTGACGGCGCCCGTGGGGCAGCTCGGCGGGGCGCCTGCCGCGCAGCCGGTGCGGCCGGCCGAGCGGCAGCGGCCGCGCCCGGCGGTGCCCGCGGCCGCGCGGCCGCAGGGGTTCAGCTTCTTCGGGCGGGGGGCCGGGGGCGGGGTCCGGCCGGCCGCGCCGACGCCGGTCGTGGGCAGTGTCGCGGAGCTCGGCGAGCGGGCCGACCTCGCGGACGTGGTGGGGGACGAGGTGGTGGCCGCCCAGGCGCAGGCGCAGGCGCAGGCCCAGGCCCAGGCCCGGACACCGGTCGAGGCCCAGGGCACGGTGCCGGCCGCCGGGGCCCCGGAGGCCGCCGAGGAGCGGACCCAGGTCCTGCCCCAGGTCGGCCGGACGGCCGCCCCCGAGGTGGTCGACCTCACGCCGCACGACGAGACCGAGCAGATCGAGGTGCCGGAGCTTCGCGCCTCCCGCTGAGGCGGCGCGAGCGGCCGGTGCCGAGCGGCGGGGGGGGGGGGGGGGGCCGCCGCCCCCGCCCCCCCCCCCCGGGGGGGGGGGGGGGGGCGGGGGGGGGGGGGGGCGGCCGCCGCCCC
>NZ_JBIVGI010000037.1:0-73736 GCF_044748625.1 Kitasatospora sp. NPDC089913
CGCCCCGGGCACCCCCCCCCCCCCACACCCCACTCCCCCCCACAAACCCTTTATAAAAACGCGCGGGGCGCCCCCGCTTTTCTCCCGGCGGCGCCCCCGCCGGGCCGTCCACACGCGGTGGACGGACTGTGGAGCTTAGGAGACTCGAACTCCTGACATCTGCCTTGCAAAGGCAGCGCTCTACCAACTGAGCTAAAGCCCCGAGGTGGCACCGAGCGCACCACCGGGCACAAGAGTACCCGGTTCCGGCGCGAATCCGGCGCCCCGTCCCGACTCTCCTGCCGGACGGGGCCGGGAACGTCCGGTCGGCCCGGTCGACCGACCGGGCCGACCGGCCCTGGAGGCACCGTCCGGCACCTCCGAAGACTGTCGGTCGTCAGACCGTCCGGGGCTCAGCGACCGGCCGGAACCGGGTCGGTGGCCTCGGTCCACAGGTCCTGCTCGGCGCGGTCCGCCTGGACCTGACGGTAGACAAAGAAGCCGCCGAGGGCGACCAGGGCGACCAGGAGAAGCTTCTTCACCGCGGGACCTCGTCCTTCTTGCGTTGACGGACTCAGCAGCCGTGCGCCGATCGTTGCGATCGGGCCGACGAGTCCATGGTTTGTTACGAGCACGAACGGGCTGTCGGCTGGCCGGACTGCCCTTGCGGCCGATGATACACACCGGTGTCCCAATCGTGACCAGCCACCGCTGCCTCCAACCGACCCGTCCGGTCGGAGGATTGACGCCACACCTCCTGTCGTACGTTCCGCCCGGCGCAGACCCTCCGCAGGGCCGTCACCGTTCCTGCCCGAGCGACCCCGGCACCGGGCCGGAAGCCCGCCCGGGGGCGGCGGCGGACGCCGTCGGCGCCACCACCACCGCCACTCCGCCCGCGAGGTCCACCCTGGTGCGCGGCGGCGCACCCTCGCCCTCCTCGTCGCGCAGCATCAGACTGCTCTGCCGCTCGTCGAGCTGGTGCTGCTTCCCGGCCGCGAACTGCGCGTGCAGCTGCTCGAAGCCGGTCGCGGATATCTGTCCCTCCCGGCCGGTCCCCCGCCAGGGCACCAGCCGCGACCGGCGCGCCCGCAGGGCCAACTGGTCGACGAAGGACAGCGCCACCAGTACGCAGACCAGTCCCGGAATGGTCATCGCGAAGACCATCGCCATTCGCGCCACCGCCTCGTCCGTCGGATGCCGCCGGGGAGTCCCGGTCCCGCCCGGTACAACCCCCGGCGGGGGTCCGTGGTTCCGGCTCCGGGCCGGGAAAACGCCGAAGGGCCCGGAGCGTTGCTCCGGGCCCTTCGCGGTGGTGGGGCTAACAGGACTTGAACCTGTGGCCTCTTCCTTATCAGGGAAGCGCTCTAACCGTCTGAGCTATAGCCCCTTGCCGCACTGAAAGATTAGCGGACCGATCGCCGATCCCCCAAATCCGATACGCCCGGCCCTCCGCCGGGCCCCTCCGGGACGGGCAGGTCGGAGGCGGTGCCCGGGGCGGCCAGCCAGTCGGCGCGGGTGGCGGGCAACCGGGCCGCGCCGTCCGGGCCGGTGCGGACCGCGAGGATCTGGTTGACCCCGATCCGGTTCTCCTCGAAGGCCAGCGCGGAGGCCGCCATGTAGAGCCGCCAGACCCGGGCCCGGCCGCGGCCGACCAGCCGGACCGCCTCCGTCCAGTGCGCCTCCAGATTGGCCACCCACTCACGCAGGGTCAGCCCGTAGTGCTCGCGGAGCGACTCGACGTCGCGCACCTCGAAGCCCGCCGCCTCCAGCCGGGACACCGTGGAACCGACCGGGGACAGCTCGCCGTCCGGGAAGACGTAGCGGTCGATGAACGGGCTGGGGCGGTACGGCTCGCCGGGCCGGTCCGGCCGGCGGGCGATCTGGTGGTTGAGCAGCCGGCCGCCGGGCGCCAGCAACCGGTACAGGTGCTCCGCGTACACCTGGTACTGGGCCTCGCCGACGTGCTCGGCCATGCCCACGCTGGAGATCGCGTCGAACGGGCCGTCCGGGACCTCCCGGTAGTCCTGGAGCCTGATCTCCACCCGGTCCGCGAGGCCCGCCTCCTCGATCCGCCGGCGGGCCAGCGCCACCTGCTCCGCGGAGATCGAGACCCCGACCGCCGTCACCCCGTAGTGGCGGGCCGCGTGCAGCACCAGCGAGCCCCAGCCGGAGCCGACGTCCAGCAGCCGCATCCCGGGCCGCAGCCCGAGCTTGCGGCAGACGAGGTCCAGCTTGGCCTCCTGGGCCGCCTCCAGACTCCTGGCGGCCGGCTCCCAGTACGCGCAGGAGTAGACCATCGAGGGGCCCAGCACCAGGGCGTAGAAGTCGTTGCCGACGTCGTAGTGGTGGTGGATCGCGGCGCGGTCCCGGCTCCGGGTGTGCGCCCGGCCGCGGCCGTCCGGCGCCTCCTCGGCCGGCGGGGCCGGCTCGGGGCCGAACGCACCGGCTCGCAGCAGGGCGCCCACGGCACGGCGGCCCCCGGCCCCCAGCACGTCCCCGGGGCCGAGCCGCAACCCGCGCACCTCCGGGAGTTCGGCGACCCGCGCGACGGTGCGCAGCACCTCGTACAGGTCGCTGCCCGGCGCGACGTCGAGGTCGCCCGCGACATAGGCACGGGCCAGGCCCAGCTCGTTCGGCCGCCAGAGCAGCCGGCGCAGCGCGCGGCGGTTGCGCAGCACCAGGGTGGGTGCCCCGGGCGGGCCGGCGACGCTGCCGTCCCAGGTCCGCAGCCGCAGCGGCACCGTGACCCCCAGCAGCCCGTCCAGGGCCTCGACCAGTCGCCTTGCGAGCTCCGCCACCGCGCGCCTCCGTCCAGCTGTGCCTGTGCGGCCGTGCCGGTCGACCGGTGGATCCGGGCGGGACCGGGAGGCCTGCGGCGACCGGGAGACGCGGAACGGGCTGACCAAGCTAAGCCCACCGCCCACCCGAGCCGTCCGGGTGGCGCGCCGCGCGCCGCGGCTGTCACCCGAAATGCCGACGGGCCCCACCGGCTGCAACAGCCGGTGGGGCCCGCTGATTCCGCCCCCGGGCGGAAGCGCCCCGTGCGGGGCGGGAACTGAGTCCGGGTCACGCCCGGACGGTCAGTCCTCCTCGGCCAGGGTGAGCTCGATGCCGCCGGTGAAGCCGGCCGCCGCGTTGTAGATGAACGCCGAGAGCGTGGACAGCGCGGTCAGCAGCACCACGTCGACCACGGCGATCAGCGAGGTGAAGGTCATCACCTTGCCGAAGCCCACGTAGTCCATCAGGTTCAGGCCGCCGCCGTTGGTGTCGGAACCGGTGACGTCCTTCAGCGTCTTGGCGAGCGAGTCGAAGACGCCGAGCGAGTCCAGCGTCATCCACAGCACCGCGGCCGCCACGATGATGATGATCCCGACCGCCAGCGACAGCAGGAAGCTGACCTTCATGACCGACCACGGGTCGGCCTTGGTCACCCGCAGCCGGGCCTTCCTGGTCCGCCCCAGGCCGCCGACCGCCGGCGGGGCGGCCGGACGGCGGGTGCCGCCGGCGGGCGTCCCGCCGGGCGGGGTCGGGCCGCCGCCGACCCGGGTGCCCCGGGGCGGGGTCGGCTGCCCCTTGGCGTAGGTGGTCGGCTGCGAGAACCCGCTGCCGCCACCCGCCGGTGCACCCGGCGGCGGGGCCGGCTGGCCGCCGTACCCCGCGCCCTGGCCCGCACCGCCGACCGGGGGCATCAGCGAGGTGGACGCGGCCGGGTGCTCGGCCGGGGGCTGCGGCACGCCGTACGCCCCGCCGCCCTGTGCCGCGCCCGGACGGCCGCCGCCGGCTCCTCCCGCAGCACCCGTGGCTCCACTCACTGGTCCTCCCGCACTTCCCACCAGGACGGCCGCACCGCCCTGCTTCGTCACTCGTCATCCAGCGCCCGGCGGGATTGCCCGGTACTGGTCGTCGGCCGGTACCGGCACGCCGCGCACGTGTGTGCGGCGTGCCGGTACCGGCCGGCGCGGTGCGGGATCAGGCCTGGGCGGTCTGCTCGCCCGGCGCCGTTCCCGTACCCTCGGCCGCCTCGGTGGACCCGGCGGCCTCGATGGCCACCTCGTCCTCGACCGACTCCTCGTCCTCGGCCTCCGCGTTGCGGGCCATGCCCACGACCGCATCGCGCTTACCCAGGTTGATCAGTTGGACGCCCATGGTGTCACGTCCGGTTTCACGAACCTCGGAAACCCTCGTGCGGATCACCCCACCGGACAGGGTGATCGCCATGATCTCGTCGCTCTCGTCCACGACGAGGGCGCCGACCAGCGAGCCCCGGCCCTCGACGATCTTCGCCGCCTTGGTGCCGTAGCCGCCGCGTCCCTGGACACGGTACTCGTCCACCCCGGTGCGCTTGGCGTAGCCGCCGTCGGTCGCGGTGAAGACGTAGGTGTCCGGGCGGACCACGTTCATCGAGAGCAGTTCGTCGTCCTCGCGGAAGGACATGCCCTTGACGCCCGAGGTGGCGCGCCCGGTCGGGCGCAGCGCGTCGTCGGTCGCGGTGAAGCGGATCGACTGCGCCTTCTTGGAGACCAGCAGCAGGTCGTCCGCGGCGGAGACCAGCTCGGCGCCGATCAGCTCGTCGTCCCGGCCCTCGTCGTCCTGGCGCAGGTTGATCGCGATCAGGCCGCCGGAGCGCGGGGAGTCGTAGTCCTTGAGCGGGGACTTCTTCACCAGGCCGGCCCGGGTGGCCAGGACGAGGTAGGGCTTGTCCTCGTAGGTGCGCACGGCCATCACCTGGGCGATGTGCTCGTCCGGCTGGAAGGCCAGCAGGTTGGCCACGTGCTGGCCGCGGGCGTCGCGCCCGGCGTCCGGCAGCTCGTAGCCCTTGGCGCGGTAGACCCGGCCCTTGTTGGTGAAGAACAGGATCCAGTTGTGGGTCGTCGTCACGAAGAAGTGGTCGACGATGTCGTCCTGCTTGAGCTGGGCGCCGCGCACGCCCTTGCCGCCGCGCTTCTGCGAGCGGTAGAGGTCGGAGCGGGTGCGCTTGACGTAGCCGCCGCGGGTGATCGTGACGACGATGTCCTCCTCGGCGATGAGGTCCTCGATCGAGAGGTCGCCGTCGGAGGGGATCAGGGTCGAGCGCCGCTCGTCGCCGTACTTCTCGACGATCGCGGTGAGTTCCTCGGAGATGATCTCGCGCTGACGGACCGGCGAGGCGAGGATCGCGTTGTACTCGTCGATCTTGCGCTGCAGCTCGTCGTGCTCGTCCATGATCCGCTGCCGCTCCAGGGCGGCCAGCCGGCGCAGCTGCATCTCCAGGATCGCGTTGGCCTGGAGCTCGTCGATCGAGAGCAGCTGCATCAGGCCGCTGCGGGCGGCGTCGGCGCTGGCCGAGGCCCGGATCAGCGCGATGACCTCGTCGATCAGGTCCAGGGCCTTGAGCAGGGCGCGCAGGATGTGGGCCCGCTCCTCCGCCTTGCGCAGGCGGAAGGTGGTGCGCCGGACGATGACCTCGACCTGGTGGTTGACCCAGTGCCGGATGAAGGCGTCGAGCGACAGCGTGCGCGGCACGCCGTCGACCAGGGCCAGCATGTTGGCGCCGAAGTTGGTCTGCAGCTCGGTGTGCTTGTACAGGTTGTTCAGCACGACCTTGGCGACCGCGTCGCGCTTGAGCACGACCACCAGGCGGGTGCCGGTGCGGGACGAGGACTCGTCGCGGACGTCCGCGATGCCGGCGACCCGGCCGTCCTTGACCAGGTCGGCGATCTTCAGCGCGAGGTTGTCCGGGTTGACCTGGTACGGCAGCTCGGTGATCACCAGGCACTGGCGGCCCTGGATCTCCTCGACCTCGACCACGGCGCGCATGGTGACCGAGCCGCGGCCGGTGCGGAAGTAGTCGTTGATGCCGCGGTGGCCGACGATCAGCGCGCCGGTGGGGAAGTCGGGGCCCTTGATCCGCTCGATCAGGGCCTCCAGCAGCTCCTCGTTGGAGGCGTCCGGGTGCTCCAGCGCCCAGAGCGCGCCGGAGGCGACCTCGCGGAGGTTGTGCGGCGGGATGTTGGTGGCCATGCCGACCGCGATCCCGGTGGCGCCGTTGACCAGCAGGTTGGGGATGCGGGCCGGCAGGACGGTCGGCTCCTGCGAGCGGCCGTCGTAGTTGGCGGCGAAGTCGACGGTCTCCTCGTCGATGTCCCGCATCATCTCCATGGCCAGCGGCGCCATCTTGCACTCGGTGTACCGCATGGCGGCGGCCGGGTCGTTGCCCGGCGAACCGAAGTTGCCGTTGCCGTCGACCAGCGGCATCCGCAGCGACCACGGCTGGGCCAGCCGGACCACGGTGTCGTAGATCGAGGTGTCACCGTGCGGGTGGTAGTTGCCCATCACGTCGCCGACGACGCGGGCGCACTTGTAGTAGCCCTTCTCGGGGCGGTAGCCCCCGTCGTACATCGCGTACAGCACCCGGCGGTGGACCGGCTTCAGGCCGTCGCGCACCTCGGGCAGCGCCCGGCTGACGATCACGCTCATGGCGTAGTCGAGGTACGAGCGCTGCATCTCGGTCTCGAGCTCGACCGGCTCGATGCGCATGGTCGCCGTGACGGCGGCCTCGGGGGTCTCGGGCTGCTCGCCGTCGGGACGGTTGTCGTCGACCACTGGTGGTCAGTTTCCTTTCACGCGGACTGGTACGTGCGGGGCCTGCGGACAGGCGTCACACGTCCAGGAAGCGGACGTCCTTGGCGTTGCGCTGGATGAAGGAGCGGCGGGCCTCGACGTCCTCGCCCATCAGGACCGAGAACAGCTCATCGGCGCGGGCGGCGTCCTCCAGGGTGACCTGGAGCAGCAGGCGGTGCTCGGTGTCCATGGTGGTGACCCGGAGCTCCTCGGCGTTCATCTCGCCGAGACCCTTGAACCGCTGGATCGCGTCGTCCTTGGGCAGCCGGCGGCCGGCCTCGACGCCCGCCGCGATCACGGCGTCGCGCTCGCGGTCGGAGTAGGCGTACTCGAAGTCGTCCTTGCCCCACTTGATCTTGTACAGCGGCGGCATCGCGAGGTAGACGTAGCCCGACTCGACCAGCGGCCGCATGAAGCGGAACAGCAGGGTCAGCAGCAGGGTGCGGATGTGCTGCCCGTCGACGTCGGCGTCGGCCATCAGCACGATCTTGTGGTAGCGCAGCTTGGACTCGTCGTAGTCCTCCTGGATGCCGCAGCCGAAGGCCGAGATCAGCGCCTGGACCTCGGTGTTCTGCAGCACCTTGTCGATCCGGGCCTTCTCGACGTTCAGGATCTTGCCGCGGATCGGGAGGATGGCCTGGGTGCGCGGGTCGCGGCCCTGCTTGGCCGAGCCGCCGGCGGAGTCACCCTCGACGATGAAGATCTCGCACTCGGACGGGTCCTTGGACTGGCAGTCGCTCAGCTTGCCCGGCAGCGAGGCGGACTCCAGCAGGCCCTTGCGGCGGGTGAGGTCGCGGGCCTTGCGGGCGGCGACGCGCGCGGTGGCGGCCTGGATGGACTTGCGGATGATGTCCGCGGCCTCGTTGGGGTTGCGGTCCAGCCAGTCGTTCAGCTGCTCGTGCACCACCCGCTGGACGAAGGTCTTCGCCTCGGTGTTGCCGAGCTTGTCCTTGGTCTGGCCCTCGAACTGCGGCTCGCCGAGCTTGACCGAGATGATCGCGGTCAGACCCTCGCGGATGTCCTCGCCGGAGAGGTTGTCGTCCTTCTCGCGGAGCAGCTTCTTGTCCCGCGCGTAGCGGTTGACCAGGCCGGTCAGCGCGGCGCGGAAGCCCTCCTCGTGGGTACCGCCGCCGTGGGTGTGGATCGTGTTGGCGAAGGAGTAGACCCCCTCGGTGTACGAGGAGTTCCACTGCATGGCGACCTCGACCGAGATCGCCTTGTCCTTGTCCTCCGCCTCGAAGTCGATCACCGAGGGGTGGACCACGTCGCCCTTGCGGGAGTTGAGGTGGGCGACGAAGTCGGCGATGCCGCCGTCGTACTTGTAGGTGACCGAGAGCGGCTTGCCCTCCTCGTCGACGTGCTCGGGGCGCTCGTCGGTCAGGGCGATGGTCAGGCCCTTGTTGAGGAACGCCATCTCCTGGAAGCGCCGGGAGAGCGTCTCGAAGGAGTAGACCGTCGTCTCGAAGATGTCCGGGTCGGCCCAGAAGGTGACGCTGGTGCCGGTGCGCTCGGTGGCCTCGTGCTGCGACAGCGGGGCGGTCGGCGCGCCGACCTTGTACTCCTGGGTCCAGCGGTGGCCGTCGGTGTGGATCTCCACGGCGAGGCGCGTGGAGAGCGCGTTCACCACCGAGACGCCGACGCCGTGCAGACCGCCGGAGACCGCGTAGCCGCCGTTGCCGAACTTGCCGCCCGCGTGCAGGACCGTCAGCACGACCTCGACGGCGGGCTTGCCCTGGCCCGGCATGATGCCGACCGGGATGCCTCGGCCGTTGTCGACCACACGGACGCCGCCGTCGGCCAGGAGCGAGACGTTGATGGTGTCCGCGTGCCCGGCCATCGCCTCGTCGACGGAGTTGTCCACGATCTCCTGCACCAGGTGGTGCAGGCCGCGCTCGCCGGTGGAGCCGATGTACATGCCGGGGCGCTTGCGGACGGCGTCGAGGCCCTCCAGCACCTGGATGGCGCTGGCGTCGTACGACCTCTCGGCCTGGTCGGTCTGGTCTGGGATCTGGCTGGGGTTGCCGGAATCGGCCACGAAGCGCCCTCTCTGGCACAGCACGGGCCGCATCCCCGCTCCCCTACGGGCGGGCGTGCGACCACGGCGTTTCGACTCGGTTGCCACTAGCAACAGTGTTTGCCCTTCAGTCTACCGGTACGACTGACATCGATGGGCGTTTGGCAGCCTCTGAGGGCAGAAATGCCGCCCTGAATCCCCTCGGGACATGTCCCGATACTCGACCGGGGGGCTCAGAGCGCCTGGAAGGGCCGTCAGGGGTTCCGGAGGATTACGGTCCGCTCCCTCCCGGCACCCTCCGGGGTCACCCCCAAGTGTCACCCGGCCCCTTGCTCCCGGGGGCGCGCAGCCGGCCGTAGCCGCGCACCGGGGCGGCCGGGCCGAGCACCTTGATCGTGCGCACCGTGCCGTGCCCCAGTTCGTGGTTCAGACGTGCCACCAACTGCCGGGCCAGCCAGCGCAGTTGGGTCGCCCAGGCGGTGGAGTCGCACTGCACGGTGAGCACCGCCGCCTCGTCGTCGTAGGCGGTCGGGGTGCAGTGCGCGGCGATGTCGGGCCCGACGATCTGCGGCCACCGGCCCATCACCCCGCCGACCGCCGCCGAGGACTCCCAGCCGCGCTCGGTCAGCAGCCGGTTGAGCGCCGCCCCCAGCGGCACCGGGTCACGGCCGTCCGAGCGGGCCCCGCTGCGCAGACCGGTCCGCTTCGCCTCGCGCTTCTCGCGCACCTGCTCACCGCGCTGGCGGGCCTGCGCCCGGGCCGCCCGCAGCGCCGACCGCGCCAGATCGGCACCGGTCGGCCCGGGGTGCTCCGCCGACTCGCTCACGGCGATCTCCTTATCCCCACCCTGTGGACAACGGTGAGCCGTCCAGCGTACGGGAGCCGGACCGGCCCGGGCGGCGCGGGTGGGTGCCGTACGGGGGCGTCCGGAACCGTCCGGAACCGGCAGGCCCCGGCCGGAACCGGTCCGGCGGGGCGGGGGAGAGCCGCCCCGGGGCGGGGACGCGGCGGGCGGGATCAGGCGGTGACGCGCTGAACCGCGCCGTCGGCGACCGCGTACCGGGCCCCGGCCAGCGCCTTCGGCACGTCCTCGGCGACCGCGGCGGTGACCAGCACCTGCTCGCCGCCGGCCACCAGCTCGGCCAGCCGGTCGCGGCGGGCGGCGTCCAGCTCCGCGAAGACGTCGTCCAGGATCAGCACCGGCTCTCCCCCGTCCGAGCGCAGCAGCTCGTACGAGGCCAGCCGCAGCGCCAGCGCGAACGACCAGGACTCGCCGTGGCTGGCGTAGCCCTTGGCGGGCAGCGGACCGAGCTTGAGCACCAGCTCGTCCCGGTGCGGGCCGACCAGGGTGATCCCCCGGTCGACCTCCTGCTTGTGGACCGTCCGCAGGGCCTGGAGCAGCTGCTCCTCGGCCTCCTCGCGGCTGGTCGGCAGCTCGCCCTCGAAGGAGCTGCGGTACTCCAGCGCCGTGTCGCCGCCCCCCGGCGCGAGCTGCCCGTAGGCGGCCGAGACCAGCGGTTGGAGGGACGCCACCAGTTGCAGGCGGAACGCCGTGAGCTCGGCGCCGGCCCGGGCCAGATGGCCGTCCCACACCTCCAGGGTGGAGAGGTCGGCGCCCTTGCCGCCACCGGCCCTGCGGGCCATCGCGGCGGTCTTCAGCAGGGCGTTGCGCTGCTTGAGCACCCGCTCGTAGTCCTGCCGGACCCCGGCCAGCCGGGGCGCGCGGGCGGTCAGCAGCTCGTCCAGGAAGCGCCGGCGCTCCCCCGGGTCGCCCTTGACCAGGGCGAGGTCCTCGGGGGCGAACAGCACGGTGCGCAGCAGGCCCAGCACGTCGCGCGGACGGACGTTGTCGGAGCGGTTGATCCGGGCCCGGTTGGCCTTGCCCGGAGTGATCTCCAGCTCTACCAGGGTGGAGCGCCCCCGGTCGACCACCGAGGTGCGGACGACCGCGCTCTCGGCGCCCAGCCGGATCAGCGGGGCGTCGGTGGCGACCCGGTGGCTGCCCAGGGTGGCGACGTAGCCGACCGCCTCGACCAGATTGGTCTTGCCCTGGCCGTTGGGGCCGACGAACGCCGTCACGCCCGGGTCGAGGGGAACCTCGGCCCGGGCGTAGGAGCGGAAGTCGGCGAGCGACAGGTGCGCGACGTGCATGGCGGTGGACTGCGCTCGCCTTCTGTGGAGAAGCCTCGGGTGCTGTGGAGAAGCTTCGGGACTACTTCGACTCGACCGCGTGGCCGCCGAACTGGTTGCGCAGCGCGGCGATCATCTTCATCTGCGGCGAGTCGTCCTGACGGGAGGCGAAGCGCGCGAACAGCGAGGCGGTGATCGCCGGCAGCGGGACGGCGTGGTCGATCGCGGCCTCGACGGTCCAGCGGCCCTCGCCGGAGTCGGCGGCCCAGCCCTTGAGCTTGGCCAGGTGCTCGTCGTCGTCCAGGGCGCGGACGGCCAGGTCGAGCAGCCAGGAGCGGATCACGGTGCCCTCCTGCCAGCTGCGGAAGACCTCGCGGACGTCGGTGACCTCGGGGGCGGCCTCCAGCAGCTCCCAGCCCTCGGCGAAGGCCTGCATCATCGCGTACTCGATGCCGTTGTGGACCATCTTGGCGAAGTGGCCGGCGCCGACCGCGCCCGCGTGCACGGAGCCGAAGTCGCCCTCGGGCTTGAGCGCGTCGAAGACCGGCTGGACCAGCGCGACGTGCGCGGCGTCGCCGCCGTACATCAGCGCGTAGCCGTTCTCCAGGCCCCAGACGCCGCCGGAGACGCCGCAGTCGACGAAGCCGATGCCCTTGGCGGCCAGCGCCTCGGCGTGCTTGACGTCGTCGGTCCAGCGGGAGTTCCCGCCGTCGACGACCACGTCACCGGGGGACAGCAGCTCGGCCAGCTCGTCCACGGTGGCCTGGGTGGCGGCACCCGCCGGGACCATGACCCAGACGACGCGCGGGCCCTGCAGCTTGGAGACCAGCTCCTGGAGGCTCTCGACGTCGGAGATGTCGGGGTTGCGGTCGTAGCCGATGACGGTGTGGCCGGCGCGGCGGATCCGCTCGCGCATGTTGCCGCCCATCTTGCCGAGACCGATGAGGCCGAGCTCCATAGCCAAATCCTTACCTGTGGTGACGTCTCTGCGGGCGGCGCCGTTGCCGCGCCTCCTTGAGCCTACGTGCTGGAGCGCGAGCGCCTCCCCGCGATCGGGGCCGACCGGGGGAGGCTTCCACAGGTTGTGCACAGGGCTGTGGGCGAACGGCCCGGCGGGCCGGGGGCCGGCCGGTGCGCGGACCCGGCCGGAGCGTCCGGCCGGGTGTCCCGGGCTCAGCCGGAGAGGCGGACCGGCATGATCAGGTACTGGTAGGCCTCGTCGGCCTCGGCGTCCACCGCGGCCTTGCCGCTGAGCAGCGCGGGCTTGGTCGGCGTGGTGAAGCTCAGCTGGGCGAACGGGGAGTCGATGGCCTTGAGGCCCTCCTCCAGGTAGCCCGGGTTGAAGGCGATCGAGATGGCGTCGCCCTCGAGCGAGGCGTCGATCCGCTCGGTGGCCTGGGCGTCGTCGCCGGAGCCGGCCTCCAGGGTGAGCACGCCCTCCTCGAAGTTCAGCCGGACCGGGGTGTTGCGCTCGGCCACCAGGGAGACGCGCTTGAGCGCCTCCAGGAAGGGCTGGGTCTGGATCGCCGCGATCGCGTTGAACTCGGTCGGGAAGAGGCTGCGGTACTTCGGGAACTCGCCCTCCAGCAGCCGGGTGGTGGTCCGCCGGCCGGCGCCCTCGAAGCCGATCAGGCCCTCGCCCGCGCCGCCCGAGGAGAGCGCGATGGAGACGCTGTCGCCGCTGCCCAGGGACTTGGCGATGTCCTGCAGCGTCTTGGCCGGGACCAGCGCGACCGCCGAGATGTCGGACTGCTCGGGCTTCCACATCAGCTCGCGGACGGCGAAGCGGTAGCGGTCGGTGGCGGCCAGGGTGATCCGGTCGCCCTCGATCTCGACCCGGACGCCCGTGAGCACCGGCAGGGTGTCGTCGCGGCCGGCGGCCACGGCGGCCTGGCTGACCGCGGAGGCGAAGACGTCGCCCGGAACGGTGCCGGTCGCGGTCGGCATCGCCGGCAGGGCCGGGTACTCGTCCACCGGGAGGGTCGGCAGGGTGAACCGGGAGCTGCCGCAGACCACGCTGACCCGCTGGCCGTCGGTGGAGATCTCCACCGGGCGGTTGGGCAGGTTGCGCGAGATGTCGTTGAGCAGCCGGCCGGAGACCAGGACGGTGCCGGCCTCCTCGATGTCGGCCTCCAGCCCGACCCGGGCCGAGACCTCGTAGTCGAAGCCGGACAGCGCCAGGCTGCCGTCCTGCGCCGTCAGCAGCAGGCCGGCCAGCACCGGCACCGGCGGCCGTGCCGGGAGGCTGCGAGCAGCCCAGGCCACCGCCTCCGCGAGGACGTCACGCTCCACCCGGAACTTCACCGGTAACCGCCTCCTGGATCGAGCGCTCCCGCTCGCACGTCTGGTTCTTCTGATCTTGGTCTTCGCCGCGGCTGTCCACCGAGCTCCGCCGCTCCGCTTCCAGTCGCCGAGGACAGTCTGACGTACTCCACCGACAGACGGGGCAGACGGGCGGAAGCAACTCGAACGGATGTCGGGGCCCGGTTGTCCACAGATTTCGGGCCCACCTGCTTTTGAGCAAGTCGATGGGTCTATAGGTGTAGTGGTAGTAGTAGGGCCTGTGGAAACCGTGGATAACCCTGTTTTAGCAGGTCAGGCCCGGTTTTTTGTCCACAGGACATGTGGACGGCGGCTGTGGACGAACACGGCCCGCTGTGGACGGCGGAGCGTTACCCACAGGGCACGCTGGGTATCCACAGGTTATCCCCAGCTCCGTCCCCAGATCCGGGCCCGGTTATCCACGGGCCCCGGTCAACTTTTCGTGACGCCTTTCACACCTGGGCATGAACGCCCGCAGAAGGTTGTCGAACTGTGGACACAGCTGTGGACAACCTGGGGACAACCTTCCTCTTCCTGGGGACAACCGGTGGACAACCCGGACGGCCCAGTGACGGGCCGCCAATTGTCCACAGCCTGTGGACAACCGTTGTGCACAAGTCCACAGGCACCTGACCTGCGCGGAAGAGCGTAGCGTCGGCCGCCCTGTGGAGGAATTCTGGATAACTTCCGGCCGCCGGGCCTGTGGACGGTGGAGAACCCGTCCGGCCTGTGGATTTCGGCCTCGCGCACCCCGGGCGTTCGAATCCCTGGTCAGATGTTCGGCGCGGGCCGCGCACTGGCGCGGTGTCCGTCACCGGGATCCCTGCCCCGCCGGCCGCCGACGCACACCTGTGGATATGCCGAAAGGGCGTCAGGATCGCTCCTGACGCCCTTTTCCGGCCACCCGCCGCCGTCTCCGCGGACGGGCCGGGAAGTCAGCTCTTGATGCGGTTGGTGAGCTCGGTGACCTGGTTGTAGATCGAGCGCCGCTCCGCCATCAGCGAGCGGATCTTGCGGTCCGCGTGCATCACCGTGGTGTGGTCGCGGCCGCCGAACTGCGCGCCGATCTTCGGCAGCGAGAGGTCGGTCAGTTCGCGGCAGAGGTACATCGCGATCTGACGGGCCGTCACCAGCACCCGGCTGCGCGAGGATCCGCAGAGGTCGTCCACACCGAGGCCGAAGTAGGCCGCCGTCTGCTGCATGATCACCTGGGCGGTGATCTCCGGCCCGGCGTCCTCGTCGCCGCCGGGGATGAGGTCCTTGAGGACGATCCCGGCCAGCTCCAGGTCGACCGGCGCCCGGTTGAGGTTGGCGAAGGCGGTGACCCGGATCAGGGCCCCCTCCAGCTCGCGGATGTTCCGGGTGATCCGGGACGCGATGAACTCCAGCACGTCGGCCGGGGCGTTGAGTTGCTCCTGGATCGCCTTCTTGCGCAGGATCGCGATCCGGGTCTCCAGCTCCGGCGGGGTGACGTCGGTGATCAGCCCCCACTCGAAGCGGTTGCGCAGCCGGTCCTCCAGCGTGGTCAGCAGCTTCGGCGGCCGGTCGGAGGAGAGCACGATCTGCTTGTTGGCGTTGTGCAGGGTGTTGAAGGTGTGGAAGAACTCCTCCTGCGTGGACTCCTTGCTCGCCAGGAACTGCACGTCGTCCACGAGCAGGATGTCCATGTCCCGGTAGCGCTTGCGGAAGGTGTCCGCCTTGCCGTCCCGGATCGAGTTGATGAACTCGTTGGTGAACTCCTCCGAGGACACGTACCGCACCCGGGTGCCCGGGAACAGGCTGCGCGAGTAGTGCCCGATGGCGTGCAGCAGGTGGGTCTTGCCCAGCCCGGACTCGCCGTAGATGAAGAGCGGGTTGTACGCCTTGGCCGGGGCCTCGGCGACCGCCACCGCCGCCGCGTGCGCGAAGCGGTTGCTGGCGCCGATGACGAAGGTGTCGAAGAGGTACTTGGGGTTGAGCCGGGCGGCCGGCTCGTCCTTGCGGGACCCGCCGGCGGGCGGTGCGCCGGGCGGCGGGGGGACCCCCGGTACCGCCGGCCGGTCGGTGGCGCGCTCGGCCGGGGCCTTGTCGTGGCGCTGGGCGGGGCGGCCGCCCGGACCGCGGCGACCGGAGGCGGTGCGCGGGTGCTCGCCGGGGCCGGGGCCGTAGGCGCCGCCGAAGAGGTCGCCCTGGGTGGTCGAGGACGGGGGCAGGGCCCTCGGCGCGGGCCGGTCCGCCGGCTCGTCGGCCTCGCGGTAGCCGGGCTGCTGCTCCTGGTAACCGGGCCAGACCGGGCCGGCCGCCGGACCGCCGTAGGGCGCGGGGCGCTGCTCGTAGCCGCCGGTGTCGTAGCGGGGCCGGTCGTAGTCCGGCTCGTAGGGGCGCGGGTAGCCCGGGCCGCCGTAGTGGCCCTCGTCCTGCGGGTGCCGGTCGTCCTGGCGCCGGCGCTCGTCCTGCTGGTGCCGGTCGTCCTGCGGGTGGCGCTCGTCCTGGCGCCGGCGCTCGTCCTGCGGGTGGCGATCGTCGGCGTACCGCTGGCGCTCGTCGTGGCCGTGCCGGTCGTCGGGTTCCTCGTGCTCGTCGTGGCCGGACGGGTTCGGGTACGGCTCCGCGGGTGCCTGGCCGGCCACCGGCATGGTGGGCATCGCGTTGGCGTCGACCATCACGGCGATCCGCACCGGGCGGCCCAGCTCGCGGGAGAGCGCCTCGGTCAGCTGCGGCAGCAGCCGCCCCTCCAGCACCTGCTTGGCCCGCTCGTTGGGGGCCGCCAGCAGGGCGGTGTCGTGCATCATCCACATCGGCTGGGTGCGCTGCACCCACTGCTTGTCCATCTCCCCGATGTCCGGGTCGCCGACCAGCCGCTCTACGACTCTCGCCCAGACCGGGACGAGGTCGCTGTTGACATCAGCCACTGGTGCACGCTTTCCAATGAACAAACCAGACAAGTCCTGCAACGGTAGTCAGCGAACAGAGCCGGATCAAGTCGTTGTCCACAGGCTGTGGGCAAACCGCCTCCGGGCGGCTGGTTTGACCCTCGTGCCCCGTCCCGCGTACCGTAACCAGGTCGAGTTGTCGATGGCCGCTGCCGCATGTCCGCGGGTCCACCCGCTCCATAAGGCGCGCAGCACGGGCGCCGTGGATTGCCTCAAACCCCAGCCGAACTGGGGTGATGGGCCGGATTTCCGTAATCGGGGAGATCACGCGGACGCACGGTGACGGCCAAGCGATCACCCGTCATCCTACGATTCACCTCAGGAGCCCCCGAGTGAGCAAGCGCACCTTCCAGCCGAACAACCGTCGTCGCGCGAAGACCCACGGCTTCCGGCTGCGTATGCGTACCCGCGCCGGCCGCGCCATCCTGGCTGCCCGCCGTGGCAAGGGCCGCACCAGCCTGTCCGCCTGATCCGCACCAGAGTCTGCTGTGCTGCCCTCCGAGAATCGGCTGCGGCGGCGCCAGGACTTCGCGACCGCGGTCAAACGCGGTCGTCGGGCCGGTAAGCCCCTGTTGGTCGTCCATCTCGCCAGAGAGGACGGCTCGGGGGAGCACACCGACCGGACCAGCGACATCCGCCCGCACGTCGCCGAGGGGACTCCTTCGGCGCGTGCGGGTTTCGTCGTGAGCAAGGCCGTCGGCCCGGCGGTCACCCGCAACCTGGTCAAGCGCCGGTTGCGGCACCTTGTGCGTGATCGTCTGTCCCGGCTGCCCGCCGGTAGCCTGATAGTGGTGCGTGCGCTGCCTCCGGCCGCGTCCGCCTCGTACCAGGAACTCGAACGTGACCTGGACGCGGCGCTCAAACGGCTGCTCAAGGCCGAGCATGCTGTTTCGGCGCCGACGGGAGCAGGTCGATGAAGTACCTGCTGATGGGTCTGATCAGGGTCTACCAGTGGACCATCAGCCCACTGCTCGGTCCGGTGTGCCGCTACTACCCCTCCTGCTCGCACTACGGCTTCGAGGCCGTGCGGACGCACGGAGCGGTGAAGGGCGGCGCACTGACCGTGTGGCGCATTCTGCGCTGCAATCCATGGACGCCCGGTGGGGTCGACCATGTCCCGCCGCGCAAGCATCCGGTGTGGCACCGCCGGCTGCGGGACCGGCTGAAGGGCCGGTCCGCCGCCGACCAGCCGGTGATCATGCCCCCCGCCGGTCCGGACCCAGAGGGCCCGGCGACCATTGGCCCCGTGGGGCCGATCCCAATGTCCAAGGAGCCTGACCGGTGACCTTCTCCTTCCTCAACCCCTTGTACACAGCGGTGTCCTGGATCATCGTCCAGTTCCACTCGCTGTACAGCCACGTCTTCGATCCGAACGGCGGCTGGGCCTGGGGTCTGGCCATCGCCTCGATGGTGGTCGTCATCCGGATCTGCCTGATCCCGCTCTTCGTGAAGCAGATCAAGGCGACCCGGGCCATGCAGGCGATCCAGCCGAAGATGAAGGCCATCCAGGAGCGGTACAAGAACGACCGCCAGCGCCAGTCCGAAGAGATGATGAAGCTGTACAAGGAGGCGGGTACCAACCCGTTCTCCAGCTGCCTTCCCATCATCGTGCAGGCGCCGTTCTTCACCGCGCTCTACGGCGTGCTCGCCAAGGTCGCCGACGGCAAGCCGATCGGCGTGATCGACGGCACCCTGCTGGACAGCGCCCAGCAGGCCCACATCTTCGGTGCCCCGCTCTCGGCGACCTTCGTCGGCAGCAGCGAGGTCAGCGTCAAGATCGTCGTCGCCGTGATGATCGTCCTGATGTCGCTCTCGCAGTTCGTCACCCAGCGCCAGCTGATGACGAAGAACGTCGACCTCACCGTGAAGACGCCGTTCATGCAGCAGCAGAAGATGCTGATGTACGTCTTCCCGATCATGTTCGCCGTGATGGGCATCAACTTCCCCGTCGGTGTCCTGGTCTACTGGCTGACCACCAACATCTGGTCGATGGGCCAGCAGCTGATCGTCATCCGCAACAACCCGACGCCGGGCAGCAAGGCCTGGGACGAGCGTCAGGAGCGGCTGAAGAAGCAGGGCCGGCTGAACCCGGACGGCTCGGTCGTCCAGGGCCCGCTCTGGGGCCTGCTGCCGGCGAAGAAGTCGGCCGCCACCGCCGAGGCCGTGGTGGAGGAGTCGGTGCAGGTGCGCCGCCAGCAGCCGCGGAAGCAGACCAAGTCGCAGCGCCAGCACGGTGCCGGCCAGCCGGCGAGCCTGACCAAGGACGCCCCGTCCGGCCAGTCCGCCGACGCGGTGCCGGCCGACTCGACGTCCGCGGACCCGACCGACGCCGCGAGCGCCGGTGCGGCCGGAGCGGCCGGTTCCGCCGGTTCCGCCAAGCAGACCGCGGCCCGTCCGGCGGGCGCCAAGCCGGCCCCGACCCGTCAGCAGGGCGGCCGTCAGCAGCCCAAGCGCGGCGGGCAGCGGCCGAAGAAGAAGTGACCGGCCCGGTCCGATCCGCCGCCGCGGCCCCCTGAACCTCGTTACCGGCCCACCAACCGGGCCCATCTCCGAAGGAGTCCATCAGTGACGGAAGGCACCACCTCCGCCGTCGAGGCCGAGGCCGCCCCCGGCGCCGACGAGAACATCGTCGCCCGCCTGGAGCAGGAGGGCGACATCGCGGCGGACTACCTGGAGGGTCTGCTCGACATCGCGGACCTCGACGGTGACATCGACATGGACGTCGAGGGCGACCGTGCCCTGGTCTCCATCGTCAGCGACGGCAACGACCGGGCCCTGCATCGGCTGGTCGGCCAGGACGGCGAGGTGCTGGAGGCGCTGCAGGAGCTGACCCGGTTGGCCGTCCACCGGGAGACCGGCGAGCGCAGCCGCCTCATGCTGGACATCGCCGGGTTCCGGGCCCGCAAGCGCACGGAGCTGGCAACCCTCGGGTCCGAGGCCGCGGAGCAGGTGAAGAGCTCCGG
The DNA here is from genome assembly GCF_044748625.1 of Kitasatospora sp. NPDC089913. Taxonomy (NCBI): domain Bacteria; kingdom Bacillati; phylum Actinomycetota; class Actinomycetes; order Kitasatosporales; family Streptomycetaceae; genus Kitasatospora; species Kitasatospora sp. NPDC089913. Next base: position 18,921 of record NZ_JBIVGI010000037.1, read on the forward strand.
GGAGCAGGTCAAGCTGCGTCCGATGACCCCGTTCGAGCGCAAGGTCGTCCACGACGCGGTGGCCGCGGCCGGTCTGCGCAGTGAGTCGGAGGGCGAGGAGCCCCAGCGTTGCGTGGTCGTGCTGCCGGCCTGACGGCCGGGCGACCGTCGGCCGCCAGGGCGGCCGGCAAGCGACACGAGGACCCGACCCCGTCCGCCACGCGCGGGCGGGGTCGTCGTCCCTTCGCGGGGCGCTGGCCCGGCGAGAGATGTTTCACGTGAAACGGTGCAGGAGCGGGTCGGTGGATCCGGGGAGCGGAGAGGTCGAGATGGACACGGAGAGCGTGCCTGCCGGAGAGCCGGAGTCGGGGGCCGGTGGTCCGGACGCCGGGAGCGCGTCCGCGAGTGGGCGGCCGGCGGTCGAGCCGCCGCCCGCCCCGCCGGCCGTCGCCCGGGAGGTCTTCGGCGAGCGGTTCGACGCCGCCGTCCGCTACACCGAGCTGCTGGCGACCGAGGGCGTGACCCGGGGGCTGATCGGCCCGCGCGAGGTGCCCCGGCTCTGGGACCGCCACGTGCTGAACTGCGCGGTGCTCGCGGAGCTGCTGCCGGCCGGGACCACGCTCTGCGACGTCGGCTCCGGCGCCGGGCTGCCCGGCATCCCGGTGGCGCTGGCCCGCCCGGACGTCTCGGTGACCCTGCTGGAGCCGCTGCTGCGCCGGACCACCTTCCTGGAGGAGGTGGTCCGCGAGCTCGGTCTGGAGAACGTCACCGTGCTCCGCGGCCGGGCCGAGGAGATGGTCGGCAAGGTCGCGGTGGAGGTGGTGACCGCCCGTGCGGTGGCGCCGCTGGAGCGGCTGGCCGGCTGGGGCCTCCCGCTGCTGCGGCCGCACGGCCAGATGCTGGCGCTCAAGGGCGACAGCGCGGAGCAGGAGCTCGCCGACTCGCGGGCCGGGCTGGCGAAGCTCGGCGGGGTGGAGTGGTCGGTGATCTCGGTCGGTGACGGCACCCTGGAGACCTCGACCCGGGTGATCCAGGTCAAGGTGGGCGAGAGCCCGGGCGGCGTGCGGGCGGCGACCCGCCGGGCCAAGGCCGCGGCCAGGGCCGGCCGGGCCGCCGCCGGTGGCGCGACCCGCGGTGGTGACCGCGCCCGCAACCCCCGGCGGCGTCCCCGCTGACCGGCGGAACGGGAGTCGACACGGGCGGGTGGTCCTCGGACCACCCGCCCGTGGTCGTCCGCGGGGGTCGCGGAGCGTATCCGGCCGTCCGGTGACGGGAGGGCGGCGGACAGGCGACCTGGGGTCCACCGGAGTGTCGCATCGTCAGAATTCCGACATTGCGGGCATGGTGTTTCACGTGAAACGTCGCTCTCTGCTCTCGGGAATCCTCGCCCGCAGCCGGGCGGTGACTGTTGCCGCTCCGGTTTCACGTGAAACACTGAGCCCCATGCAGGACTCGGAGACCATCGACCAGATCGATGACACGCCCATCGCGCGTGCCGCCCAGGCTGCGGTCCAGGCCATCGGCCGAGCGGGCGAAGGACTGCCCCGGCCGGCCACCACCCGGGTGATGGTGGTGGCCAACCAGAAGGGCGGGGTGGGCAAGACCACCACCACCGTCAACCTCGCCGCCTCGCTGGCCATGCACGGGCTGCGGGTGCTGGTGGTCGACCTCGACCCGCAGGGCAACGCCTCGACCGCGCTCGGCATCGACCACCACGCCGAGGTTCCCTCGATCTACGACGTACTGGTGGAGGGCAAGCCGCTGGCCGACGTGGTCCAGCCGGTGGTCGAGGTCGAGGGGCTGTTCTGCGTCCCCGCCACCATCGACCTGGCCGGTGCGGAGATCGAGCTGGTCTCGCTGGTGGCCCGGGAGAGCCGGCTGCAGCGCGCCATCGCCGCGTACGAGCAACCGCTGGACTACATCCTGATCGACTGCCCGCCCTCGCTCGGCCTGCTGACGGTCAACGCCCTGGTCGCCGGCCAGGAGGTGCTGATCCCGATCCAGTGCGAGTACTACGCGCTGGAGGGCCTCGGCCAGCTGCTGCGCAACGTCGAGCTGGTCCGGGCGCACCTCAATCCGGCGCTGCACGTCTCCACCATCCTGCTCACCATGTACGACGCCCGGACCAGGCTGGCCGCCCAGGTGGCGGAGGAGGTCCGGACGCACTTCCCGCAGGAGGTCCTGCACACCGCGATCCCGCGCTCGGTCCGGATCTCGGAGGCGCCCAGCTACGGTCAGACGGTGCTCACCTACGACCCCGGCTCCACCGGTGCGCTCTCCTACCTGGAGGCGGCCCGGGAGCTGGCGCTGCGGGCGGTGCCCGCCGCGGGCGGCGGCTCGTTGGTGGGGCAGCAGCGGGACGGTTCGGGGCAGCAGGGCGCCCCGGTGGCACAGCACGGTACGACGGAGGGCAATCGGTGAGTGGTCGCAGGGGTCTGGGACGAGGACTCGGGGCGCTGATCTCCCCGGTGGCCCCGGCGGGTGGAGGGGCCGGGGGCGCGGCGCAGCCCGCGGTGGCCCCGTCCGGAGCGGCGTCGCCGACGGCGGTGCCGACACTGCCCTCGGGCCGGGGCACGCTGGCGGCCAAGGCCGCCGCGGAGAGTCTGCGGGAGCAGGCCGCCGCCGAGGTGGAGCTCGCCCGGGTGGAGGGCGCCTACTTCGCCGAACTGCCGCTGGACGCGATCACCCCCAACCCGCGCCAGCCGCGCGAGGTGTTCGACGAGGACAAGCTGGCCCAGCTGGTCGCCTCGATCAAGGAGGTGGGACTGCTCCAGCCGGTGGTGGTGCGCCAGTCCGCGCCGGGGCGCTTCGAGCTCATCATGGGCGAGCGGCGCTGGCGGGCCTCCCGGGAGGCCGGGCTCGAGCAGATCCCGGCGATCGTCCGGGCCACCGAGGACGACAAGCTGCTGCTGGACGCCCTGTTGGAGAACCTGCACCGGGCGGAGCTCAACCCGCTGGAGGAGGCGGCCGCCTACGACCAGCTGCTGCGGGACTTCTCCTGCACCCACGACGAACTGGCGGACCGGATCGGGCGCTCGCGTTCGCACGTGTCCAACACCCTGCGGCTGCTGAAGCTGCCGCCGGCGGTCCAGCGGCGGGTGGCCTCGGGGGTGCTCACCGCGGGCCACGCCCGGGCGCTGCTCGGGGCGCCGGACCCGGAGCGGCAGGAGGAGCTTGCCAAGCGGATCGTCGCGGAGGGGCTCTCGGTGCGGACCACCGAGGAGATCGTCGCGCTGATGGACCGGGAGGAGCGGCCCAAGCGCCAGGCGCCCAAGGCCGGGAAGATCCTCTCGCCGGCCTTCAACGATCTGGCGAGCCGGCTCTCCGACCGCTTCGAGACCCGGGTGAAGGTCGAGGTCTCACAGCGCGCCGGCAAGCTCGGCAAGGGCAAGGTGGTGCTGGAGTTCGGCTCCGTGGAGGACCTCAACCGGATCCTGGACAGCCTCGCGCCCGGTGAGGACGGACTGCGGCTGTCGCAGGGCTGAACCGGGCCGATCGCGGTACGCGATGGGTGCATGTTCCACGTGGGCGCTGTTTCACGTGAAACATGCACCCATCGGCGTTCGGGGGGAATGCTCGGTTGTGGAGTGGACGAGGAGGTGCGGGGCATGGGACGCCGGATCGTTCCGTTGACGCTGGACAACCTCGCGGACCTGCCGTCGACCTGCCGCTCCTGTGTGTTCTGGGAGCTGGACCCGGTCAGCGGCCGGGCGGCGGTGGAGTCCGGCGAGCCGGAGCTGGAGAAGGAGGGGTGGATCTCCGCCGTGCTGCTGGAGTGGGGGTCCTGCGGCCGGGTCGTCTACGTGGACGAGCAGCCGGCCGGGTTCGTGCTCTACGCCCCGCCCGCGTACGTGCCGCGTTCGCAGTCCTTCCCGACCAGCCCGGTGGCCTCGGACGCCGTCCAGCTGATGGTCAGCCGGGTGCTGCCGGGCTTCCAGCGGCAGGGGATCGGCCGGGTGCTGGTGCAGACGGTGGCCAAGGACCTGCTGGGCCGGGGCTTCCGGGCGATCGAGGCGTTCGGGGCGGTGGGGCGGCAGCCGGTCAGCTGTGTGCTGCCGGCCGAGCACCTGCTGGCGGTGGGCTTCAAGACGGTCCGCCCGCACCACCGCTATCCGCGGCTGCGGCTGGAGGCGCGGAACACGCTCTCCTGGCGGGGGGACGTGGAGGGGGCGCTGGAGCGGCTGCTGGGCGGCGGCCGGAAGGAGCCGGCGCTCCGGCCGTTCTGAGTGCTCCGGGCGTTCCGAGCGCTCCGGGCGACCTCCGGGACGGTCTCCCGGAGGGCCGGGGACAACGGACGAGGGCGGGACTCCCGGTGGGGAGTCCCGCCCTCGTGGCGTTCCGGGGGAACGGACCTAGATCAGGCCGTCCAGCTCGCGCAGCAGCGCGGCCTTCGGACGGGCCCCGGTGATCTGCTTCACCGGCTCGCCGTTCTTGTAGAGGATCAGGGTCGGGATGGAAATCACGTTGTACGTCGCGGCGGTCTGCTGGTTCGCGTCGACGTCGAGCTTGGCGATGGTGAGCTTGTCGCCGTGCTCGGCCGCGATCTCCTCCAGGACCGGGGCGACCTGACGGCACGGGCCGCACCATTCGGCCCAGAAGTCGACGAGAACGGGCTTGTCGCTCTTGAGGACGTCCGCATCGAACGTCGCGTCGGTCACGGTGGTGGTGGCGCCGGCCACGGTCACTCCTAGGGGTCAAACGGGCGAGGGGCTGCCAGGGCTACAACACCGCACGGGGCGGATCTGTTTCGTCCCGGCGGGGCGGGTGCGCTCCACGTGGAACGCGCCCGCCCTTACGGTGGATCGCTTCGGGTCAGACCGCGACGGTGGCGGCCTGGGCCTCCAGGTCGGCCAGCGAGGCGAGGTAGCGCTCGGCGTCCAGGGCGGCCGAGCAGCCGGTGCCGGAGGCGGTGATGGCCTGGCGGTAGGTGTGGTCGACCACGTCGCCGGCGGCGAAGACACCCGGGATGTTGGTACGGGTGGAGGGGGCCTCGACCTTGAGGTAGCCCTCGGCGTCGAGCTCCAGCTGGCCCTTGAAGAGCTCGGTGCGCGGGTCGTGGCCGATCGCGATGAAGAGGCCGGTGACCGGGAGCTCGCGCAGCTCGCCGGTGGTGGTGTCGCGCAGGGTGACACCGGTCAGCTTCGGGTCGCCGTGGATGGCCTCGACCGCGCTGTCCCACTCGAAGCTGATCTTCTCGTCCGCGAACGCGCGCTCCTGCATCGCCTTGGAGGCGCGCAGGGTGTCCCGGCGGTGGACGACCTTGACGCTGCGGGCGAAGCGGGAGAGGAAGGTCGCCTCCTCCAGGGCGGTGTCGCCGCCGCCGACCACCGCGATGTCCTGGTCGCGGAAGAAGAAGCCGTCGCAGGTCGCGCACCAGGAGACGCCCCGGCCGGACAGCTTGTCCTCGTTGGGCAGCTCCAGCTTGCGGTGCTGGGAGCCGGTGGTGACGATCACCGCGCGGGCCTTGTGCACATTGCCCTCGGAGTCGGTGACGGTCTTGATGTCACCGGTGAGGTCGACCGAGACGATGTCGTCGGGGATCAGCTCGGCGCCGAAGCGCTCGGCCTGGGCCCGCATGTTGTCCATCAGCTCGGGACCCATGATGCCGTCCCGGAAGCCGGGGAAGTTCTCGACCTCGGTGGTGTTCATCAGCGCGCCACCGGCGGTGACGGCACCCTCGAAGACCAGGGGCTTGAGGGAGGCGCGGGCCGTGTAGAGGGCGGCGGTGTAGCCGGCGGGGCCGGAACCGATGATGATCACGTTACGGACGTCGCTCACTGCATCTCCTGGTTCGCATCGCGACCCGCGTTTGCTGCGGGGAGGGCGGTCCTGCTCCGCCGCCCGGGACAACGACTGACCAGTGTCTCGCATTCCCAGGGGGATCAGTACCAGGCGACCGCACTGTGGGAGTGTCGCGCGGTCCGCGGCATGGATCGCACGGGAACCTCCGGTCAGGGCGCGGGGACGGTCAGATGGTGCAGGACCGGCCCGCAGTCGGGGGCGCGGAGGTAGACGTCGACCAGCTCGGGACGGCCCGGCAGGGTGTACACCAGGAGGTCCGCGGCCGCGCCGGCGTAGCTGCCCCGGTCGGTGGCCAGCAGGGTGGCGGTGCTGGGGGGCGGGCAGGCCGGGGTGGAGCGGTTGCCGCCGGTGAGGCCCTGGCCGCTCTCGGCGGGCGGTACGGCGGTCGCTCCGGAGCCCTCCGAGGGGTCGGTGGCGGCGGGGCCCGAACCGGGGCCGGCGGAGGGCTTGACCGGGCGGGCGGTGCCCGTGGTGGCGAGCAGCTGCGCGACCTGGGCGGCGAGCCGGTCGTCCTGGTAGGCCGTGCCGCCGGTCGAACGGTCGGTCTTGGCCCCGGCGGCGGAGCTCTCCGGGGCGGCGGTGCCGGCGGCGGCACTGCCGGCGGTGGCGCTGAGGTCCTGCCGCCCGGAGGAGGACAGGGAGAGGAAGGCGCCGCCGAGGCCGAGGACGACCAGCGCGGCGGCCGAGCCGAGCAGCAGGGCCCTCCGGCGCCCGCGGCGGGACCGTCCCGGGCCGCCGCCGGCCGCGGGGCGGGACGGCGGGGCCTTGGGCGGTGCGGCGGCCGGGGTGGCGCCGGTGGCGCCGGTGGTGGTCGCGGGCCGGGCGGCCGGCACGGTCGGCGCTGCCGCGGCTGCCGTGGCGGGCACATCGCCGGGCACATCGGCGGACGTGGCCGCCGCGGGCGGTCCGGCGGCGGCGGCGGCCGCGAGGGCGGCGTCGATCCGGGCGGCGACATCGGCCGGCACGGCCGGAGGCTCGACGGCGCCGAGCAGCGCCCGCACCTCGGTGAGCGCGTCGACGGTCTCCCGGCAGTCGGCGCAGCCGGCCAGGTGCTTCCGGAGCGCATCGGCCCCGGCGGGGGCGAGCAGGTCCTCGGCGAGGTCGGCCAGCTCGTCGACCGAGGGGTGCGGTCCGGCGGTGGGGTCGGAGGAGGGGAGCGGTGCTGTCATCGCGTGCTCGCATCTCCTTCCAGAATCGGCCGGGCTGGATCCGGGGCTGTCCCTGTGACGGTGCGGCCGTCCGGTGGGTTCCCGGTCGGTCGGGCGGTGTTGCCCGGGGGCGGTGTTTCACGTGAAACACCGCTCCCCCGCGGCCCCGGGTCCGGCTCCTCGCGCAGGTGCCGGACGAGCGGCAGCAGCCGGGCCCGGCCCCGGGCGCAGCGGCTCTTCACCGTGCCCACCGGGACGCCCAGCAGTTCGGCCGCCTCGGCGACCGGATAGCCCTGCATGTCGACCAGGACCAGTGCGGCCCGTTGTTCGACCGGAAGCTCGGCGAGCGCGGCGGAGAGCTCGCGGTGCACTTCGGCGCGCACCACCGGGGAGTCGGCCGGTTCGGCCGAGCCGACCAGGGCGTCCAGCCGCTGCGGATCGTCGTCGAGCGGCTTGGTCCGGCGGGTGGCCGCCCGCCGGGCCCGGTCCAGGCAGGCGTTGACCACGATCCGGTGCAGCCAGGTCGTGACGGCGGAACGGCCCTGGAAGGTGTGGGCGGACCGGAAGGCGGAGACCAGGGCGTCCTGGAGGGCGTCGGCGGCCTCCTCGCGGTCGCCGAGGGTGCGCAGGGCGACGGCCCAGAGCCGGTCCCGGTGGCGGTTCACCAGCAGGCCGAAGGCCTCCCGGTCGCCGCCGACGTGCCGGGCGAGGAGCGCCGCGTCCTCGTCGGCCCGCTCCGGTCCGTCCTGCGCCACGTCCACCCCTCGCCGTTCGTGCCCCGCCACCGCGGTGGACGGGTCAGCCGAAGACCTTCACGTCGCCGAGGAAAGCCTGGTACTTGCCCGCGTTCGGACCGCCGTCCGGATTCTTGGACAGGTTGGTCAGCCAGATCAAGAGATAGCGGGTGGTGACCGGGCTGTCCAGGTTGTACTCGACCGCGGTGCCGGCCTTCTTCCCCAGGACGGTGAAATCACCCGGCTTGGCGGTCTGCGCGTTGCCGACGCTCTTGCCGGGCATCCGGAGCTCGGCGGTGGTGGCGGTGCTCCACTTGAGGGTCACCCTGGAGACCGTCTGCACCGAGCCGAGGTCGAGCAGCAGCCCGGTGCCCTCCTTGGTGCCCTTGGACCCGAACGCGTCGTTGTACCAGTTGGTCTGCCACTCGCTGGCCGGGTCGTCGTCGATGGCCTTGGCGAGGCTGGCCGCGCCGTCCGCACGGTCGCCCAGCGGGTTGTAGGACAGCGCCTCCTTGACCGGGACCGGAGCCGGGTCGTGGGTGGCCGCGTGGGCGGTCGGGGTGGCGGAGGAGGAGCTGGGCTGGGGGGAGGCGACGGCCGTGCTCCCGGGGCGCAGGTTGTCCACCAGCTGCCAGGAGGCGACGCCGATGGCGCCGAGCGCCACCGTCCACGCGGTCACCTTGACCACCGTGCGCAGCCGCCGCCCGTTGCGTCGCACCGGGGCGGCCACCGGGACCGGGGCGGTGCCGGGGGCGGCGACCACCCGGGTCGGGTTGGGCGCGGTCGGCAGCGCGTGGGTGTTGTGGCGCGGCGGGCTGGTGAAGGCCGGGAGCTCGGGCTGGGGCTGGCGGATGCGGGGCATCAGGGCGATCGCCCGGGCCAGCCCGTCGGGGGTGGTGATCGGCTCGGCGTGGTGCGGCGGGTGGTCGAGCAGGGCCCGGGCGGCCAGTTCGGACAGGCCCTTGTGGACGCCGGCGCGGACCTGGTCCGGTGCCACCTCGCGGAGGTTCCTGGGCAGGCCCTTGAGGTCGTAGCGGTCCTCGGGGTAGGGCCAGCGGTGGGTGAGGGCGGCGAACAGCAGGGCGCCGATGGCCCGGGTGTCGACGCGCTCGGCGTCCTCCCCGCCGCCCTCGCCGGTGAGGCCGCGCAGCGCGGCGTCCACCGCGATGCCGTTGATCCGGTACTGACCGCTGTCGGTGCGCAGCACGCAGCGCGGGGTGAGCCGCAGATGGGCCTGGCCGCGCCGGTGGGCGGCGGCCACCGCGTCGGTGACCTGGCGGACCATCTGGTAGGCCTCGTGCGGCTCCAGCGGGCCGTCGGAGAGCAGCTTGGCGAGGTCGGAGGCGTGCGGCAGCCACTCCCGCACCACGTAGACCAGCTCGCCCTCCTGGACGGCGTCCAGGACCTGTACGAAGCGCGGGTCGCCGAGCAGGGCGGCGGACTTGGCGGCCGCCAGCACCTTGCGGGCGCGCTGGTGGCCGGAGGCCATCAGGTGGACCCCGACCGCCCGGCGGAGCTTCTCGTCGACCGCCCGCCAGCTGCTGAAGGTCTCGGTGGAGGAGATGCACTCCTCCAGCCGGTAGCGGTGGCCGATCATGTCGCCGCTGCGCCGCTGCGGGGCGGGCAGGGTCTTCGGCAGGGTGGCGGTGTCGCGGGGGTCGTGGGTCGGCTGGGGGTCCCGCGGGGGGCGCTTGGCGGGTGCCGCGGCGGCCGGGCCCGGGTCGGTCCGGCCGGCGGCGTCGGCCGAGGCCAGCTCGGCGGCGATCTCGGAGACCGACAGCGGGGCGGTCGACTCCGCGGTCGGCTCGGCGGGGGCCGGTCCGACCGGGGCGGGTCCGGTGCCGGTGGGTCCGGTCCCGGCGGGTCCGGGCGCTGCGGGCGCGGCCGGAGCCGGGGCGGGTGCGGCCGCGCCGTCGTCGGTGCGGCCGCCGCGGCCGTTCTTCGTGGCGGGGGAGCCGGCCGCGGTGGCCCGGGCCGTGCCGTCGGCGAGTTCGTCGATCGCCGCCGCGAGCGCGGCCTCGTCCGCCGCCCCGTCAGCTGCCGATGTGTCGACGACCGCCTTGGTGCCATCAGCCACCGTGGTCCTGCCTCCCCTTGTGTCGCCCCGGGCCTGAGAGAGAGTCGTTGGAGCGCATCGGCGGGTGACTCCGGTGCTCCAGGACAATTGTGCCCACTGTTCTCCACCGGGTACGACCGCCGAAAGGTCCTGGCGGTTGCCTGTTGGTGGAGAGATGTGGTGCAGATCCGACGCCGGGCCGCCCTGCCGGGCCCGGGACGACCCGGGGCCGGTGGCGGCCCGACCCCGGATCAGCGGCCCAGTCGGCCGCGCACCATACCCAGCATGGCGTTGAGTTCCTCGATCCGCAGCCGCTTCGCGATGAGCACGAAGACGGCCAGCTGGAGTCCGCCGGCCAGGACGACCGTCAGCACCGCGCCGGCCCAGCCGCCGACGACCTCGGTGACCGCCAGGCTGACGCCGAGACCGACCACCGCGGCCGGGACGGAGGCCGTCGTGAGGCGGGAGTAGGTCTTGCCGATGCGCTTGGTGTCCAGCCCGCCGATCTTCTTCTTCAGCTTGGGCACCGCGACCGTCACTCCGACGGCGTACGCGAGTCCGTAGCCGAAGGCCATCCCGGTGACCGTCCACTCCGGGGGCAGGAGCACCCAGCAGAGCAGCGAGAAGCCGGCCTGGCAGGCGGCCACCCACACGGTGTTGGAGAACGGCGTGCGGGTGTCCTCGTAGGCGTAGAAGCCGCGGAGCATCACGTACTGCGCCGAGTACGGGATCAGGCCGAGGGCGAAGGCGGAGAGCATCAGGCCGACGTTGCGCGCGTTCTCCAGGTCGGTGCCGCCGCCGCCCACCGCGTAGATGGACTGGCCGATGGCCGGTCCGAGCGCGAGGAACAGGAACGCGGCCGGGACGACCGCGACGGCGGTGGTGCGCAGTCCGTAGGAGATGTCGTCACGGACGGCGCCGGCGTCCTCGTCGGCGGCCGCGCGGGACAGCCGGGGCAGCACCGCGCTCATGATCGAGACGGTGATGACGGCCTGCGGGAGCTGCCAGATCAGCAGCGCGTTGGAGAAGGCCGCGAGGCCGACACCGCCGTGGCCGCCGGTCGCGGCCTCGGCGCCGGCGGCGGTGGCCAGCTGGGTGATGACCAGGTAGCCGGCCTGGTTGGCGAGGACGAAGAAGAAGGTCCACTTGGCCAGCCGGGCGGCCTTGCCCAGGCCGTGCCCGCGCCAGTCGAACCGCGGCCGGAAGGAGAAGTCGGCCGCCCGGAGGTACGGGATCATCGCCAGGGACTGCACGGCGAGGCCCACCAGGGTGCCGATGCCGAGCAGCCGGACGCCCTCGGGGGTGATCGTCTCCGGCGTGACGTGGGTGCCGTTGAAGCCCCCGTAGACCCAGATGTAGGCGCCGAAGGTGAAGATCACCACGAGGTTGTTCAGGACCGGGGTCCACATCATCGCGCCGAACCGGCCGCGGGCGTTGAGGATCTGGCCCATCACCACATGGATGCCCATGAAGAAGATGGTCGGCAGGCAGTACCGGGCCAGGGCCACGGTGGTGTCCGCGCGGGCCGGGTTCTCCATCATCGGGTGGGCGATCAGCTGGACCAGCAGCGGTGCTCCGAGCACGGCCAGGAAGACCACGCCGGCCAGGCCGACCATCACCAGGGTGAGCAGCCGGTTGGCGTAGGCGGTGCCGCCGTCCGCGTCGTTCTTCATGCTGCGGACCAGCTGCGGCACGAAGACGGCGTTCAGCGCGCCGCCGCCGATCAGGATGTAGAGCAGCGTCGGCAGGGTGTTGGCGGCGTTGTAGGAGTCGCCCATCACGGCGATGCCGATCGCGCCGGCGATCACCATGGTGCGCAGGAAGCCGGTGCCCCGGGAGACCAGGGTGCCGGCCGCCATGATCGCGCTGGAGCTCAGCACCGAGGCGATCCTGCCGCCGCCGGCGGTCTGCTCGGCGGGCGCGGCCGGGGCGGCGTCCGCGGGGCGGGCCTGCTCCTCGGCCGCGAGGTCGGCGAGCGGCTCCACGGCGGGCGGCAGCTGCACCGCGGCCACCTGGAGGGTGGCCTCCTCCTCGGAGAGCGGCGGGTCGAACTCGATCGGCGGGACGAACGGCCTGGGACCGTCCTGGCCGCCGTGGCCGCCGTGGCCGTAGGCGGGCTGAGGCCCGTGCTGCGGCGTGTGCTGTCCCGGGTACGCGCCGGCCGGGGGGAACGGCGCGGGCGGGACGGCCGCGGCCGGCGGCTGCCCGCCGGGCTGCTGGACCGGGTGCTGCTGCTGGAGCGGGTGCTGCTGCGCGGCGTGCTGCTGGGCCGGGTACGGCCGGCCGGGGGACGCCTGGGCCGGCGGGCGCGGGGCCTCGGCCGTGGTCCGGCCGCCGAAGAGCGAGTCCACCCCGACGTACTCGGTGGACTCGGAGTCCCAGGCGGAGTGCGCCGGTCCGGGCTGCCACTGCTGCTGCCCGCCCCAGCCCTCGGCCGGGGCGGCCGGAACGCCCGGCTGCTGCGGCCGGTCGTCGCGCCAGTCCGCCCGCGCGGGGGTGTCCCAGCCGGGCTGGACCGGGGGCACCGGCGGGCCGAACGGCGTCGGCGGCACCGGCGCCGGGTAGTCGCCGCCCTGCGGCGGCAGCTGCGGGGGAACGTCGTACGCGGCCACCGGCTGTTGCGGCGCGGCGGGCGGGGCGGTCCGCAGACCGTACGGGTCCGGCTCGCCCGGACCGTCGCGGTACGCGTCGGCCGCGTACGGGTCCTGGGCGTAGGTGTCGGCCACGTACCAGTCGCCGGAAGGCGACTCGGCCCCCGGACGGCCCTCTCCGCGGCCCGGAGGCCGCTCCTCGCTGCGCCCGGTCATGTCACCTCTTCGCTGTCGTGGGGAGGCCGCTCCGGAGTCGGGCGGTATCGGCGCTGTCAAGGACCAACCTTCTCATCACTGGTGGCCCGATCCCGGCCATCCGCGCTGCTGTCGCGCGGTGTCCGCGCCGCTCCGTCCTGATCCGGCCGTCCCGGACCGGCCGGGCGGTCGGCGTCCGCGGCGTCGGCGGCGGTCCCGGGGCCCTCCCCGCGCTCGCTCCGGCCCGGGCCGTCGGTGTCGTCCGGGCCGGCCCCGCCGTCCTGGGGGGCGAGCGGCGCGTCGCCCTCGTCGCCGTGCGCCACCCGCCGCTTGCGCTGGCGGACGAACCGCAGCGCGGCGAGCAGGAGCAGCAGCACGCCGCCGCCGAAGACGTAGAGCACCCCGTTGGTCACCGAGGTGACCTGGACGGTGAAGGTCACCGGTTCGCCGTACTTCTGCGGGTTCGGCCCGGTGGTGTAGAGCTGGGCCGTCATGCTCACCGGCCCGTTGTTCTTCGCCTCGGCGGGGAAGCGCAGGGTGACGCTCTGCGAGGCCGGCAGCACCAGTTCCTCGGTCGGCAGCTCGACCCGGAGCCGGTTGGGCTGGGCCGGGGTGAGGACCAGCTTGAGGTTGGTGACGGTCTGGGTCAGGTCGTTGCGGACGCTGACCTGGAGCACCCCGGTGTCGCCCGCGAAGGTGATCTCCCGCTTCGGCGGCACCTTCACCGCGCCGGTCAGCTCCTTGAGGTAGCGCTTCACGCCCTCCCGGTAGCCGGCCCCGGCCGAGCCCTCGGTGCGCCACTCGGTGGACAGCGAGCGGACCATGGCCGCGCTGAACGGGCCGCGCACCCGCTGCGGCAGGGTCAGCACCCGCATCAGCGTGTCCAGGTCGGTCTGGATCCGGGTGGTGGTGGTCAGGTCGAACGCCGACAGCTCCGCGTCGCGGGCCCGGGCCGGGTAGTCGGTGGGGGCCGGGACGGTGGTGTTGGCCTTCGGGTCCGGCGGCAGCTGGGCCAGGGTGTCCAGCTTGACCGGCTCGACCCACTTGCCGTCCTGGGCGGCCTGGAGGGCGGTCGCGAGCACCTTGGCGGCGTTGGCGTCGAGTTCGCGCGGCGGCATCACCAGCAGGCCGCGCGGGTTCTGCGGCTCCTGGCGGGAGATCACGAAGGTCTCGGCGAGGAAGCGCTGGACGGCCCGGCTCTGCTCCTCCTGGGTCCCGAGCCCGCCCTCGAACAGGGAGGAGATCAGCTGGTCGGCGACCACCGCGGTCTGCCCGTTGCCGATCGGCCGGGCGGCCGAGGGGGTGTACTTCAGCGCGTCGGACTCGGGCATGCTCGCGCCGTTCACCAGCACCAGGCTGTTGCCGGTGCGCTGGGCGACGGCGGTGATCCGCTGGTCCAGGTAGCCCTCGTAGGGCCAGGCGACATCGGCCCGGGTGTCCACCGACAGCCGGCCCTCGACGGTCAGCCGGCCGGCGGTGGCCGCCTTGCCGAGCGCGGTGTCGATGCCCTCCAGCTCGGGGGCGTTGTGCGCGATCGAGGCGAGGTCGGGATCGGCGTACGGCAGCGCCACCACCTGGCTGCCCGGCTTGGCCACGGCGGCCCGCAGCTTCTCCAGCCAGGCGGTGGCGGCGGCGGTACCGGTGCCGGGGACGGTGTTGTCCTCCTTGGCCGCGTTGCCCTCGGTGCCCGGCTTCTGCACCACGTAGCGCCTGGTCATCGCGAACGCGGTGTCCAGCAGGTCCGGGTCCACCACCCAGGTCAGCCCGGTCAGCGCGGCGCCCGTGTCGACCAGCGCGTACAGCCGGCCGCCGGGGGCGAACTCGGTGGCCAGGCTGTCGTCCCGGAGCACCGGGACGGTCTGGTCGTTCTCGGAGAGGGTCTGCGCGGCCAGCACCGGCGCGTGCACCAGCGGCCAGAGGGTGGTCACCCTGGACGGCTGGGCGTCGGCCGGCGAGGGGTTGTAGGGCAGGAAGCTGCGGGCGATGCCCAGCGGACGGTCGCGCTGGTTGTCGGCGGTCGAGCCCCAGACGTCCACCGCCAGCTCGTACACGCCCTCGCCGGAGAGCTGCAGGTCGGCGACGGCGACGCTGAGGGTGTACGGCTGGGTCTGGCCGGGGCCGAGCTCGTTGAGGGCGTACTGCGGGCTGTCCATCGAGACGCCGTCCGCGTTGAGCGGGACGCTCCGGGAGGACACCGACGCGAGGTCGCTGCGGGTGGTGAGCGGCTTGCTCGGCCAGGGCCGGCGGACGGCCGCGTGCGCGGACTTCAGCACCGACCGGCCGGCGTTGGTGACGTGCCCGGTGATCGTCACGGTGCCGCTCTGCACGGCGACCGGCTTGCTCACCGACTCGATGGTCATGGTCACCGGGAGCTCGGCACTGACCGCCGTGTCGGCCACCGGCCTGGCTCCCCCAGCCGGGGCCGCGCCGGCGGAGCCGCCGGGCAGCGCCGAGGCGAGCACCAGGGCGGCGCCGAGCGCGCCCGCCAGCCGTCGGACGGTTCGTCCCAGGCCCCGTCCGGGGCGCCCGTCCGGCTCCGGACCGGGGTGCCGTGCCGGCTCACTCACGCGGTTCGCCCTCGCTCACGGGTTCGCCCTCGCCGTTCTCGATCGCTGCTGCTGCTGCCGTGCTGCTGCGGATGTTCCGTCGGCCGTGGGATGCCGTGAGGAGCAGCCGTGAAGAAAATGTGGCGGTCCGGTGCCCCGGCGGCCGTGGCGGCGCACGGCACCGTGGCCCGTGCTCGGTGCATCCGGACTCGTTCCACCGGCATGGTAACGATGTGGTGAGGGGTGCGGTGTTGCGGGCCGGGGAGTGAGCCGCCGGAAACACGCGGGCGACCGGGCCGCCGGGCCACGTACCCTTGTGAGCCGTGTCCACTGCCAATGAGCCCACCGCCCACCCGACCGGCACCCATCATTCCAGTTCCGCCGTCCAGGTCGTCCCCGGCCTGAGCGAGGCGCAGACCCTGGGTCTGCAGGAACTGCTGCGGGTCTCCCCGGTCGCCGACGAGATCGCCCGCCGCTTCCAGGCGTCCGGTCACCGGCTCGCGCTGGTCGGCGGCTCGGTCCGGGACGCCCTGCTGGGCCGGCTCGGCAACGACCTCGACTTCACCACCGACGCGCGTCCGCAGCAGGTGCTGAAGCTGGTCAAGGGCTGGGCCGACGCGGTCTGGGACGTCGGCATCGCCTTCGGCACGGTCGGCGCGCGCAAGGACACCCCGGAGGGGTCCTTCCTGATCGAGATCACCACCTACCGCTCCGAGGCGTACGACCGCACCTCCCGCAAGCCCGAGGTGAGCTACGGCGACACCATCGAGCAGGACCTGGTCCGCCGCGACTTCACGGTCAACGCGATGGCCGTCGACCTGCCCGGCCGGGGCTTCGTCGACCCGCACCGCGGCCTGGACGACCTGGAGGCCCGGGTGCTGCGCACCCCCGCCACCCCCGAGGAGTCCTTCTCCGACGATCCGCTGCGGATGATGCGGGCCGCCCGGTTCGCCGCCCAGCTTGACTTCGAGCCGGCCCCCGAGGTGGTCGCGGCGATGACCGCGATGGCCGACCGGATCACCATCGTCTCCGCCGAGCGGGTGCAGGCCGAGCTGAACAAGCTGCTGCTGGCCGCGCACCCGGTCAAGGGCCTGCGGCTGCTGGTCGACACCGGCCTGGCCGACCACGTCCTCCCCGAGCTGCCGGCGCTGCGCCTGGAGCGGGACGAGCACCACCGCCACAAGGACGTCTACGAGCACTCGCTGACCGTTCTGGAGCAGGCGGTCGACCTGGAGCAGGACGGTCCCGACCTCACCCTGCGGCTGGCCGCGCTGCTGCACGACATCGGCAAGCCCCGCACCCGCCGCTTCGAGCAGGACGGCCGGGTCTCCTTCCACCACCACGAGGTGGTGGGCGCCAAGATGACCCGCAAGCGGATGCGCGACCTGAAGTACTCCAAGGAGCTCACCGAGGACGTCTCGCGGCTGGTCGAGCTGCACCTGCGCTTCCACGGCTACGGCGGCGGCGAGTGGACCGACTCGGCGGTGCGCCGCTACGTCACCGACGCCGGCCCGCTGCTGGAGCGGCTGCACAAGCTGACCCGCTCGGACTGCACCACCCGGAACCGGAAGAAGGCGGCCGCGCTCTCCCGCACCTACGACGGTCTGGAGAGCCGGATCGAGGAGCTGAAGCAGCAGGAGGAGCTGGACGCCGTCCGCCCCGCGCTGGACGGCAACCAGATCATGGAACTGCTCGGCCTGAAGCCCGGCCCCGCGGTCGGCAAGGCCTACAAGCACATGCTGGAGCTGCGGCTGGAGCACGGTCCGATGGAGCACGACGCGGCGGTCGCCGCGCTGCGCGACTGGTGGGCCGCCCAGCAGTAGGACGCGGACCGCCGCGAGGGGCGGCCCCGGGGTTCTTCCGGGGCCGCCCCTCGTCCGTGCGCGGGCCGGTCGGCGCGGGCCCGCGTCCGGGCCCGGGCGCGGGTTCAGAGCTTCTTCAGGCAGAGCACGTAGCTGAGCGCCTCCGTGCCGGACTCCCGGGTGTAGGTGCTCTCGGCGCCGGTGACGTTCTCGCAGGCCTTGTCGTTGTCGCTGGTCCCGTAGACCTTCTTGATCACCTTGTACTGGGCCTTCGGGTCGCCGCAGGGCAGCATGGTGATCCGCGGGCTGGCGTCGTGGGTGGCGGTGGTGCCGTTCTCGTTGCGCAGGCAGTCGCCGGCCTTGGCGCTGTCGATGTCGCTGGCCACCTTGGTGGGGGTCGGCGTCGGCAGGGTGATCGTCGGCACCGGCACCGGCGCCGCCGGCACCGTCGCGGCCGGGACGGACGGGAAGGTCGGCGACGGGAAGGCCGGCACGGTCACCGAGGGCATCACCAGCGGGCGGTAGGGGTCGTCGTGCTTGGTGGAGGCGAAGAGCGCGCCGGTGGCGATCAGGACGATCCACGAGCCGATCCCGAGCACCGGCAGCAGCAGCATGAAGATGTGCGGCCGCTTGGTGAGCGGCACGCCCGGGTCCAGCTGCGGCCCGTGGGTGCCGGGCGCCGGCGGCGGCAGGTCCTTGATCCGGTTGTGGGCGGCGAGGTTCCGCAGCAGGGTGACTACGGTGAAGATGCCGGAGAGGTAGCTCCACCAGCCCTGCACCAGGGTGCGGGCGGACATGTCGCGGACCACGGCGGTGCCGCAGGTGCGGCAGAACGGTCCCGGCTGCTTCAGGAACCGCATGACGACGATGATGCCCTGGTGGCCGCGGACGGTGGTCTCGACGGCGGGGAAGCCGCCGCAGAACCGGCACACCGGACCGCCGTGCGGGGCGTAGCCGGCCGGTGCGGGGTAGCCCCCGGCCTGCGGCGGGTAGGCGTAGCCCCCGGGCGGGGCCTGGGCGGGCGCGCCGTAGCCGGGTGCGGCCGGCGGCGGCGCGGCCGGGTAGCCGTAGCCGGCCGGCGGCGGTGCGCCCGCCGGCTGCGGGGACGGCGCCCCGGCGTACGGGTTGCCGGTGGCGTACGGGTTGGCGCCGCCGGCTGGGGGCGGCGAGCCGTACGGCATCTGGGGCGGAACGGACAAGGGGATCCCCCGGGGAAGTTCAGGTGGCGGACGGTCAGGACTTCTTGACCGGCGGGACGCCGGCGAGCGGGCCGAGGCAGAGCACGTAGCGCTTCTTGTTCCAGCGACGGCCGCTCTTGCCCGAGACGGTGCTGGTGGTGCCCGCGGCCTCGCGGCACTTGGCGGTGTCGGTGGTGGACTCGAACTTGGCGAGCACCTTGTAGTTCGCCTTGCTGTCGGTGCACTTGACCACCGAGACGTCGCGCGAGCCGGAGGCCTTGACGCAGTCGCCGGCCTTGGCGCTGCTGACGCTGGGGCCGGTGACGAAGTAGCCGACGATCAGGGCGATCACACCCAGGACCAGGCCGACCGCCTTCAGCCGGGCCTTGCCGCGGCCCTTGGCGGGCGGTCCGGGCTGCGGCGGGGCCGGCGGGTAGCCGTGCGGCGAGGTCTGCCCGTACGGCCCCGGCGCCTGCGGACCCTGCGGGTACGGCGCGGGCGGGTAGGGGCCCTGCGGGTGGACGGGCTGCGGGTACGGCTGGGCCGCCTGCGGCGCGGCGGGGTAGCCGTAGCCGGGCGGGGGCGGCGGTGCGCCGTAGCCCGCGGGGACCGGCTGGGGCGGGCCGTACGGCGGCGGTGCCGGGGGACCGTAGGGCTGCGGCGCCGGCGCGGTGCCGTAACCAGGAGGCGGCCCGTACGGACTGGGTGGTGTGCTCATCAGATTGTCCCCCGAGACAGAGTGCTGCCGCTGCGACAGATCTGACGTACCTTAGCGACTCGGAACGACGCTCCCGGGGCGCAGGGGCCGCCCGGGCCCACGGGCGGCGGTCAGCGGGCCGGGTCGCCGGGGAGCGGGCCGGTGCGGCGGGCCGCGCGGAGGTAGAGCGCGGCCGAGGCCGCGTACACCAGGGAGACGCCGACCACGACCGTGACCGAGCGGCCGGAGAGCGGCAGCACCAGTGCGGTGACCAGTGCGGCGGCCACGAAGGCGACGTTGAAGAGCACGTCGTAGATGGCGAAGATCCGGCCCCGGAACTCGTCCTCCACCGACTCCTGCACCACGGTGTCGGCGCAGATCTTGGTGCCCTGGGTGACCACGCCGAGCAGGAACGCCGCGATCAGGCAGGGCACCAGGGTGAAGCCGAGGCCGAGCGCGGGGACGAAGACCACCGGGGCGGCCAGGCAGAGCGTCATCCAGCCGGCCAGCCCGAGCCGGCGGCTGCACCAGGGGCTGATCACCGCCGCCACGAAGAACCCGGCGGCCGAGAGGCCGACCGCCTGCCCCAGGGTGGCCAGCCCGGCCGCGCTGTCCGCCGGGTCGTTGAAGGTGTAGCGGGCGAGCATCACCACGACGACGATCAGCACGCCGTAGCAGAACCGGGCGGCGGTCACGGCGGCCAGCGCGTGCGCGGCCGGGCGGCGGTCCCGCACCAGGTGGGTGACGGCGGCCCGCAGCTCGCGGGCGGCCTGGGCCAGGGCCTGGCCGAGCGCGGGCCGACCGGGGTGGACGCCCGGGCCGAGCAGGTCCTTGTCCATCCGCAGCGCGGCCAGCGCGGCGGACAGGTAGAGCAGCGCGGCCAGGCTCACCAGGGCGGCGTCGGCCCGGGGACCCGGCGGCATCACCTGGTGCAGCAGGAAGCCGAGGCCGCCGCCGCAGGCCGCCGCGACGGTGCCCAGGGTGGGGGAGAGCGCGTTGGCGGTCACCAGCTGTTCGGCCCGCACCACCCGGGGCAGCGCGGCGGAGAGTCCGGCCAGGATGAACCGGTTGAGCGCGGTGACCAGCAGCGCGGAGGCGAAGAAGAGCGAGGTCGGCGCCTGGGCCAGGAGCAGCCCGCCGGTGAGCAGGCCGAGCCCGAAGCGGGCCAGGTTGCCCAGGTAGAGCACCTGCCGGCGGCGCCAGCGGTCCAGCAGGACGCCGGCGAAGGGGCCGATCACCGAGAACGGCAGCAGCATCACGGCGAGCACCGAGGCGATGTCGGCGGGCGAGGACTGCTTCTCGGGGGAGAAGACGACGTAGGCGGCGAGCGAGACCTGGAACACGCCGTCGGAGAGCTGCGACAGCACCCGGGCGGTCAGCAGCCGGCGGAAGTCGCGGCCGCGGAGCAGGCCGAAGAGCGTGGCGCGGTGCGCGGCACGGTGGGTACTGCCGTTCTCGGTGATCGCCACCCGCTCAGGGTGCCATGGATCCGGGCGGCGTTTCACGTGAAACATTCGCCGGGAAAAGGTGAACGGGTCCGCGGTCGTGGACCGCGGACCCGTTCGGTGCTCAGGGACTCAGCACGGGGTGGGGCGAGCTCAGCGCTCGACCTCGCCCTTGATGAACTTCTCGACGTTCTCGCGGGCCTCGTCGTCGAAGTACTGGACCGGCGGGGACTTCATGAAGTACGAGGAGGCCGAGAGGATCGGGCCACCGATGCCGCGGTCCTTGGCGATCTTCGCGGCGCGCACGGCGTCGATGATGACACCGGCGGAGTTCGGGGAGTCCCAGACCTCGAGCTTGTACTCCAGGTTCAGCGGGACGTCGCCGAACGCGCGGCCCTCGAGGCGGACGTACGCCCACTTGCGGTCGTCCAGCCAGGCCACGTAGTCCGAGGGACCGATGTGGACGTTGTTGGCGCCCAGCTCGCGGTCGCGGATCTGCGAGGTGACGGCCTGGGTCTTGGAGATCTTCTTGGACTCCAGGCGCTCGCGCTCGAGCATGTTCTTGAAGTCCATGTTGCCGCCGACGTTCAGCTGCATGGTGCGCTCGAGGACGACACCGCGGTCCTCGAACAGCTTGGCCATCACGCGGTGCGTGATGGTGGCGCCGACCTGGGACTTGATGTCGTCACCGACGATCGGCACACCGGCCTCGGTGAACTTGTCCGCCCACTCCTTGGTGCCGGCGATGAACACCGGGAGGGCGTTCACGAAGGCGACCTTGGCGTCGATGGCGCACTGGGCGTAGAACTTGGCGGCGGCCTCGGAGCCCACCGGCAGGTAGCAGACCAGGACGTCGACCTGGGCGTCCTTCAGGGCCTGGACGACGTCGACCGGGGTCTCGTCCGACTCCTCGATGGTCTCCCGGTAGTACTTGCCCAGGCCGTCGAGGGTGTGGCCGCGCTGGACGGTGATCCCGGTCGGGGGCACGTCGCAGATCTTGATGGTGTTGTTCTCGGACGCCGTGATGGCGTGCGCGAGGTCCTGGCCGACCTTCTTGGCGTCGACGTCGAAGGCGGCGACGAACTGCACGTCACTGACGTGGTAGTCACCGAACTGGACGTGCATCAGCCCGGGGACCTTGCCGGCCGGGTCGGCGTCCTTGTAGTACTCGACACCCTGCACCAGCGACGTGGCGCAGTTGCCCACACCCACGATGGCTACGCGAACCGAACCCATTCCCGGTTGCTCCCTGTGATCTCATGAGCGCCGCCGAGGGTCGGCGGTGCTCGTCCTGCTTCTTCGATGACTGCAAACGGGCGCATGACGCGCCCACTCCTGCCGCGCGGCACAGGGCTGACGCGGTCTCAGCGCTCCTGGGCGGAACGCCCCGGGCGGTCGTGCGGTGGCCCGGGCGGGTCGACGGACCCGTCCTCCTGGCCTCGGCCGTCCGAAGTCTGGGGTACTGCGGAGCCGGTCCCGCCGCCGGGCGCCCCGGCCCGGCCGGAGCGGTTGGCCCGCTCGGTCTCGATCAGCTCGTTCAGCCAGCGGACCTCGCGCTCCACCGACTCCAGTCCGTGCCGCTGCAGTTCGACCGTGTAGTCGTCGAACCGCTCGCGGGCCCGGGCCAGCGAGTTGCGCATCCGCTCCAGGCGCTCCTCGAGCCGGCTGCGGCGGCCCTCCAGGACGCGCATCCGCACGGCCCGGTCGGTCTGACCGAAGAAGGCGAAGTGCACTCCGAAGTGCTCGTCCTCCCAGGCGTCCGGACCGGCGTCGGCGAGCAGCTCCTCGAAACGCTGCTTGCCCTCGGCGGACAGCCGGTAGACGATCTTGGACCGCTTGCCGTTGAGCGCGGTGGCCGGCACGTACTCGACGTCCGGGTTGTCCTCGACCAGGAAACCCTGGGCCACCAGGCTCTTCAGACAGGGGTAGAGCGTCCCGTACGAGAAGGCGCGGAACGAGCCGAGCAGGACGTTGAGCCTCTTGCGCAGCTCGTAGCCGTGCATCGGGGCGTCGTGGAGCAGTCCGAGAACGGCGAACTCCAGCACTCCTGAGCGTCTGCCCACTGCCTTCGTCCTCCCCTCTCCGGTCGGTCCGCGATCCGCCTCGACCGGCGTTATGCCGTTCCGATGTATCGGCTCGATATATCGAGAACAGTAAGCCTGGGTCCGCGAACGGGCAAGGGGGACGCGCGTGAATGTGATCACAAGACGACGCGCGGGTGCGGTTGGCAACGGGCATGTAATGATCTGTTGCCGTTTTGCGGTTATTGGCGATTGATGCCCGATTAGTTCGGATTCGGAGCTGCGTACGCTGTCGCGTGTGCACGAGGACCACCTCCGGGGTTAGGGCGGTTACGGGCATCGGACGTGGACCCTGCCTTCAGGCTCGACCGGCCTGGCGAGGAGTAGCTGGAAAATGAGCGAACGACGGCGCAGGTCGCCCGGCGGCGACGGTCGCCCGCCGGGCGACGGCAACGGGCGGTCGGAAGGAGCCGGGCGCGACGAGCTTGGCTCGGAGGGTCTGGGCCGACGGCGCCCGCCGGGAGCGCGGGACACCGCCCAGCAGCCCCGGATGACCCGTGCCGAAATGCGGAAGGCGGCCCAGAAGGGCGGCCGGCGCGGTGCCGAGACGGCCGCCGGTGCCGCGGCCGCCGGCCGGGGCGGCGCCCCCGGCAAGAAGCGGTTCATCGATTACCCGCGCTTCGGCAAGCAGGGCGTCCGCCGCTGGCTGCCCTCCTGGCGGCAGTGGCTGAGCGCCGTGCTGCTCTTCGCCGCGGTCTGCGTGGGGGCGGTCTTCTACGTCTACCAGAGCACGAAGATCCCGCCGCTGAACGCCCTGGTGAACGATCAGAACAACATCTACTTCTGGGCCGACGGCACCGAGATGGTCCGCAAGGGCGAGACCAACCGGCAGATCGTCGAGCTGGCCGACATCTCGCCCAATCTCCAGAACGCGGTCATCGCGGCGGAGAACGAGACCTTCCGCACGGACAGCGGCATCGACCCCAAGGGCATGCTGCGCGCGGTGGTCAACATGGCCAAGGGCGGCCAGACCCAGGGCGCCTCGACCATCACCCAGCAGTACGTCAAGAACGCCTACCTGACCCAGGAGCAGACCCTCAGCCGCAAGATGAAGGAGTTCTTCATCACCCTGAAGGTCAACCAGGAGTACGAGAAGCCCGACATCCTCAAGGGCTACCTCAACACCAGCTGGTTCGGCCGCGGCGCCACCGGCGCCCAGGCCGCCGCCCAGGCGTACTACGGCGTCAACGCCAAGGACCTCGACCTGTGCCAGAGCGCCATGCTGGCCGGCCTGCTCAAGGGCGCGTCGTACTACGACCCGACCATCAAGGCCAACCAGGCCCGCGCCGAGGAACGCTGGAAGTGGATCCTCGACCGGATGGTGGAGACCAAGAACACCACCGCCGAGGAGCGGGCGAAGTGCACCGCCTTCCCCACCCCGATCAAGCAGGTCCCGTCGGCGAATATGAACGGTCAGATCAGCTACATGGTCGAGACCGCCAACAAGTTCGTCATGGCCAAGGACCCGACGATCGACCAGCGGGCGATCGACAAGGGCGGCTTCAAGATCTACACGACCTTCCAGAAGGACAAGGTCGACGCCCTGAAGAAGGCCGTGGACGACGTCAAGGCGGAGACCCTCAACGTCCAGAAGCGCCCGAACAACGACAACTTCGTCCAGTTCGGCGCCTCCAGCATCGTCCCCGGTGACGGCGCGATCGTCGCCATCTACGGCGGTGAGGGGGTCGAGAACGGGAACTTCGGCAACAACGCCGACGCCCAGGGCGTCCAGGTCGGCTCGACCTTCAAGCCCTTCGTCCTGGCCACCGCCATGCAGACCGGCGTGCTGACCGCGACCGACGACAAGGGCAAGCCCAAGCGGATCAACGCCGACAGCCGCTACCTGTCCGACGACCTCTCGGAGATCCGCAAGCCGGACGGCTCGCTGCTGCTCGGTGACGACGGCAAGCCGTACCGGCAGAAGAACGAGGAGAAGGGCAAGCGCGGCTACGTCTCGCTGCGGATGGCCATGCAGTACTCCTACAACGTGCCGTTCGTGCAGCTGAACCAGGACGTCGGCGGCGCGGCCGTGATGCAGACCGCCGAGGCGCTGGGCATCCGCAAGGAGAGCATCGAGAAGGAGGCGAAGACGGCGACCTTCCCGCTCGGCGTCTCCACCATCAGCCCGATCCGGATGGCGGACGCCTACGCCACCTTCGCCGCCAGCGGCAAGCAGGCCGAGCCCTACTCGGTCACCAAGGTCCTGGTGGACGGCAAGGAGCGGGCCGGCTTCGGCAAGCACGAGACCAAGCAGGCACTGGAGCCGGCCGTCGCCGACAACATCACCGACGTGCTGGTGAACGTGGCGCAGAAGGGTACCGGTACCAAGACCAACGCCCTCGGCCGTCCGGTGGCCGGCAAGACCGGTACCACCGACGAGAACAAGTCGGCCTGGTGGGTCGGCTACACCCCGCAGCTGGCCACCAGCGTGGCGATGTGGCGCGAGGACCCGACCGTGCACGAGCGGCTCTCGCTGAACGGCACCGGCGGCAAGGACTCGGTGCACGGTGGTGACGTCCCCGCGGACGTCTTCACCCGGTACATGAAGGTCGCGCTGGCCAACGAGAAGAAGCTGAACTTCCCGACCCCGCAGCCGGTCGGCTCGCAGGTCGACTCCTCGGGCGCGCCGAGCACGGCGAGCGCCGCGCCGACCCCGACCACCACCGAGACCGTGACCGCTCCCCCGGTCGACCCGAACGCCGGGCAGCCGACCCAGCCGCCGGTCACCCAGGGGCCGGCCTGCGTCCCGGGCGTCGACTGCCCGGGCACGGTGCCCACCCAGCCCGGTCCGACCAAGACCAACCCGAACCCGGGCGGCGGTGCCAACGGCGGCACGACCGGTGGCGGTGCAAATGGCGGCGGTGCCAACGGCGGCGGGACCACCGGTGGCGGTGCCAACGGCGGTGGTGCCAACGGTGGCGGTGCCAACGGCGGCGGCGGCACCACGCCCTCGCCGAGCTGCCTGCTCGGTCCGATCGGCTGCACCACGCCGACCCAGCCGACCACCCCGACCCCGGACCCGGGCGGCGGGGCGGGCGGCGCGACCGGCGGCCCGACCAGCAAGCCGCCCAAGCCGTCCACCTCGCCCTCGCCGGGCGGCGGCAGCGCGGTGGCGCCGTAGTACCGGGTGACCGTGACGGCGGTGGGAGCTCCTCGGAGCCTCCCACCGCCGTTTCGCCGTATTCGGAGCGATTCGTGCCGGTAGCCGGGCCCCGAGCCGCCGTCCCGGGGCCGTTCCGGGGCCGCCCCGGCCGTCGCGGCCCCGGGAAAAGGGGCAGGGGCCTCCTCGTACGGGCGGGCGGGGTGCGGCAGGATGTCCGCCATGACGTCCAGCACTCGTGCGGAAGAGGACCGGGTCGCGCCGGCGCCCGGTCCACAGGCCAACACCGTGGTGGTGCCGGCGGACGAGGACCCGGTTGCGGCCGCCGGCAGTGAGGTGATCGGCGGCCCGCCCGGGCGGCGCGCCCTGCTCGGCGTCTCCTGGTGGATCCCGGCCCGCTTCCTGGCGCTGGTGGTGATCGTGGTCTCGGTGCTGGGCATGGCGCAGAAGCTGCCCTGCTACAACGCCGCCTGGTTCCAGCCCGGCTCGCCGCAGTACGTGCACGCCTGCTACAGCGACATCCCGCACCTGTTCTCCGGGCGCGGATTCGCGGCCGGACTGCACCCCTACGTGGACCGGATCCCGGGCACCTCCGGGGACCTGCAGTTCCTCGAGTACCCGGTGCTGACCGGCCTGTTCATGCAGGTCGCGGCCTGGCTGACGCCCGGCGGCGGCGCCCTCCAGGACCAGGAGCGCTGGTTCTGGACCATCAACGCCGGCCTGCTGATGGCCTGCGCGGTGGTCGCCGTGGTCGCGCTCTCCCGCACCCACCGGCGCCGCCCCTGGGACGCGCTGATGTTCGCCCTGGCGCCGGTGCTGCTGCTCAACGCCACCGTGAACTGGGACCTGCTGGCCGTGGCGCTGGCCGCCGTCGCGCTCGCCTGGTGGTCCGGCTCGCGACCGCTCTGGGCCGGCGTGTTCATCGGGCTCGCCACCGCGGCCAAGCTCTACCCGCTGCTGCTGCTCGGCCCCCTGGTGGTGCTCTGCTGGCGGGCCGGGCGCGGCCGCGACCTGCGGGCCCTGCTCGGCGGCGCGGTCGGCGCCTGGCTGCTGGTCAATCTGCCGATCATGATGGCGAACTGGCAGGGCTGGTCGACCTTCTACGTCTTCAGCAAGCACCGCACCGAGGACTACGGCTCGCTCTGGCTGATCCTGATGCAGAACCGCGGCGTCGGACTGGCCAACCTCGACACCTTCATCGCCGTCCTGATGCTGCTGAGCTGCGCGGGGATAGCGTGGCTCGGGCTCGCGGCGCCCCGCCGGCCGAGGGTGGTCCAGCTGGCCTTCCTGGTGGTGGCCGCGTTCGTGCTCCTCAACAAGGTGTACTCGCCGCAGTACGTGCTCTGGCTGCTGCCGCTGGCGGTGCTGGCCCGGCCGCGCTGGCGGGACATCCTGATCTGGCAGGCCTGCGAGGTGCTCTACACCCTGGGCATCTGGTCCCACCTGGGCTTCGTCACCGGTGCCAAGCAGCACGGGATCGGCGAGTCCTGGTACCACTTCGCGATCGTGCTGCACCTGCTGGGCACGCTCTACCTGGTGGGCCTGGTGGTCCGGGACATCCTGCTGCCGGACCGCGACCCGGTCCGCTGGGACGGCAGCGACGACCCGTCCGGCGGGGTGCTCGACGGAGCCCCGGACGTGTTCGTGCTCGGCAGTGCCCGCCGGCTGCGCGAGGAGGAGAGCTACGCCGGGTACGCGCCGGCCGGCCCCGAGGCGTGGCTGGAGGAGCCGCCCGCCGCGGAACCGGCCGAGAAGGTCTGACCGGGCCGGCCCCCGCGGGGGCCGGCCCTCGGCGGTCGATCAGCGGTCGATCGGCGGTCGATCGGCGGTCGATCGGCGGTCGGCCACGCGGCCGATCCGTGGTCGACCTGCGGTTCTCAGCGCGTCTCAGCGCGTCTCAGCGCGTCTCAGCGCTTCTCAGCGCTTCTCAGCGGTCGACCACGCGGTCGAAGTGCGTGGTGGTGTGCCGGACCTGGAGGCCCAGCTCGTCGCCGATCGCCGGCGGCTCGCTCTCGCCGTCCAGGAGCAGCAGCGACACCTGCATGTGCGGCGGCTCGGCGAACCAGAGCTGCTTGCCCGCCCAGTGGTACGGCGACTTGGTCTTGTTGACGGTGGCCAGACCGGCCCGGGCGATGCCCTTGGCCCGCGAGGACATGCCCTGGACGTACTTGGGCGCCTCCAGCCCGATGCCGTGCGCGGTGCCGCCGGCGACCACCAGCAGGTGGCCGTCGGCCGGCGCCGGGTGCTGGCGGTAGCCGTACCGGTCGCCCTTCTTGACCGGGGTCACGTCCAGCACGGTGGCCCTGACCTCCAGCGCGCCGTGGTCGCCCAGCCAGAGCCGGGTGCCGATCCGGGCCCGGAAGACGGTGCCGGGGAAGCGCTGGGTCAGCTGCTCCATGCCCGCCGCGCCGAGGTGGCTGACGAAGACGGTGTGCACCGGGAGGCCGGCGGCCCGGGCGGTCTCCACCCAGTACGCGACCTCCTCGACGGGGCTGGAGCCGTCCGGCCGGTCCATCGGCAGGTGCAGCGCCAGGCCCTCGAAGGCGACGCCCTCCAGCTCGGCGGCGACCGCCGGGAGGTCGGCGGCCGAGACGCCGTGCCGACGCATGGTGGTCATGCACTCCAGCACGACCCGGGCGCCGTGCAGCGCCCGCAGGCCCTCCACGCTCGCCACCGTCCGGATCACCCGGGCGTGCGGCAGCGGGAGCGCCTCCTCGCCCACCCGGTAGGGGGTGAGGACCAGCAGCTCGCCGCCGTACCAGTCGGCCGCGTCGGCGGCCTCGTAGGCGGTGCCGACGGCCAGTACGCCGGTGCCGAGGAGGGTCGCCTCCTCGGCCAGGCGGTGGTTGCCCAGTCCGTAGCCGTTGCCCTTCGCCACCGGCACCAGGCCGGGGAACTCGGCCAGGACGGAGCGCTGGTGGGTACGCCAGCGTTCGGTGTCGAGATAGAGCGACAGCGTCATCGGGTCATCTCCCAGGGGGTGTTGGGCACGGCGGCTCGGGGGCTCGGCGGGGTGCTGCTCAGCGGCGCGACATGTAGAGGTCGAGGGCCTTGTGCAGCAGCTTGTTGAGCGGGAAGTCCCACTCGCCGAGGTACTCGGCGGCCTGGCCGCCGGTGCCGACCTTGAACTGGATCAGGCCGAACAGGTGGTCGTTCTCGTCCAGGGTGTCGGAGATGCCGCGGAGGTCGTACACACCGCCGCCCAGCGCGTAGGAGTCGCGCATCATCCGCCACTGGATCGCGTTGGACGGCTTGACCTCGCGCTTGTGGTTGGCCGAGGCGCCGTAGGAGTACCAGACGTGCTCGCCGACGACCAGCATCGTGGTCGCCGCCAGCGGCTCGCCCTCGTGGTAGGCGATGTACAGGCGCATCCGGTTCGGGTCCTCGGCGGTGAGGGCGTTCCACATGCGCTGGAAGTACGACAGCGGGCGCGGGGTGAACCTGTCGCGCTCGGCGGTCACCAGGTAGAGCTGGTGGAAGATCGGCAGCTCGTCGTAGCCGCCCTGGACCACCTCGACGCCGCTCTTCTCGGCCTTCTTGATGTTGCGGCGCCAGAGCTGGTTGAAGCCCTTCTGGATGTCGTCCAGCGAGCGGTTGGCCAGCGGCACCTGGAAGACGTAGCGGGGCTGGACGTCGCCGAAGCCGGCGCCGCCGTCCTCGCCCTGGAGCCAGCCGGCCTTGCGCAGCCGGTCGGCGACCTCGAAGGCGCGCGGCTCGTACCAGTCGGCCTCGATGTCGCGCAGGCGCTTCGCCTCCTTGCCGGCGATGGCCTCCTTGATGGTCGGGGCGTTCCAGCGGCGGATGACCACCGGCGGGCCCATCTTCACCGAGAAGGCGCCCTGGGACTTCAGGTGGGCGAGCATCGGCTGCAGCCAGCGGTCGAGGTCCCGGTCGAACCAGTCGATCACCGGGCCCTCGGGCAGGTAGGCGAGGTAGCGCTTGACCTTGGGGAGCTGGCGGTAGAGCACCAGGCCGGCGCCGACGAGCTGGTTGTTCTGGTCGAACCAGCCGATCGACTCGGTGCGCCACTCGGCCTTCACGTCGCCCCAGGACGGAACCTGCATGTGGCTGGCCGAGGCGCGGCTCCTGATGAAGGCGAGGTGCTCCTCGCGGGTGATCGTCCTCAGGCGCAGGCTCATGCTCGGTGCTCCTCGTCGGTCGGGCTGCGGTGGGCCCCGTGTTCTCGGGCTGACCCTATCGTCCGGGGTCCGGTCGGCCACGGGTCCGGTCGGCCGCGGGTTCCGTCGGCCGCGGGTCCCGCCCGCGGTGGAGCCCGGCTGTCGCGGGTCGTCCGCCGCGGGCACGGCGACGCCCCCGCGGCGTACCGGTCCGTCGAAGACAGATACGCCGCGGGGGCGCCGGGGGTTCCTCGCGCGCTGTGGGAGCTAGCCCCACAGCCCGCCGCGGGCGATGCCGAGGTAGAAGCCGATCGCCGAGGCGCCGAGCGTGACCATCAGGACGAAGCGCTCGGCCGTGGTCACCGAGATGTACATCCCGAGCAGGCCGGTGATGATCCCGAACAGGCCGGTCCACGAGGTCAGCAGATGCAGGTTGTGGAAGAACGAGGTGGTGAAGGCGATCACGCCCAGGACGGCGGTGACGCCGACCAGGGTGTTCTCGCGCGGGTGAGGGTGGCCGTCGGTGTTCAGGGTGAGGGCGGGCATGCGGTGGACGGTCTGGGCCATGTGTCCCACCTCCTGGCGTGGAGACGAACGAGCAGGAAACCCGTTCCGTCCAGATTGCGGCGGTTGGGTCGGTCTCACAACCCCTATGCGTTTTGTTCGTCCGTCCGGGTGCGGGTAGGGTGGGTCGTCTGCACTGGTGTAGTTGTGCCCTCCGCTGCCCTCTTTCGGGTGAACGGGGACGGGCTGTCCGACCCGGCCGCTACGGTGGCCGAAGTCGGCACTGCACCGGTGTCGACGCTGCACAACCCTCCTGCCACGGAGAGACCGTGGCCGTTGAGTCCAAAGGAGGTGGGTTACTCATGCGTCACTACGAGGTGATGGTCATCCTCGACCCCTCGGTCGAGGAGCGCGCCGTTTCCCCCCTGATCGAGAGCTTCCTGGCTGTCGTCCGCAACGCGGGCGGCAAGGTCGAGAAGGTCGACACCTGGGGTCGCCGCCGTCTGGCCTACGAGATCAACAAGCAGTCCGAGGGCATCTACTCGGTCATCGACCTCCAGGCCACGCCTGAGGTCGTCAAGGAGCTCGACCGCCAGATGGGCCTGAGCGAGTCGGTTCTGCGGACCAAGGTCCTGCGCCCGGACACCCACTGAGCCACCTCTGAGGCCTTCGGGTCTCGGGTAGCTCGCGTCCGCTGTTTCACGTGAAACAGCGGTGAACGGACATCTTCCCGAGAGGTCATCACCACATGGCAGGCGAGACCGTCATCACCCTCGTCGGCAATCTCGTCGACGACCCCGAGCTGCGCTTCACCCCGTCGGGTGCGGCGGTCGCGAAGTTCCGCATCGCGTCCACCCCCCGCACCTTCGACCGCCAGACGAACGAGTGGAAGGACGGCGAGAGCCTCTTCCTCACGTGCAACGTCTGGCGGCAGCCGGCGGAGAACGTGGCCGAGTCGCTGCAGCGCGGCATGCGCGTCATCGTGCAGGGCCGACTGCGCCAGCGGTCTTACGAGACCAAGGAAGGCGAGAAGCGGACGGTCTTCGAGGTCGAGGTCGACGAGGTCGGTCCGAGCCTGCGCTCGGCGACCGCGAAGGTCACCCGGGCCAACCGGTCCGGTGGTCCCGGTGGCGCCCCCGGTGGCGGCGGCTTCGGCGGCGGCCCTCAGGGCGGCGGCCAGGGCGGCGGCAACTGGGGCGGCGGTGGCGGCCAGCAGGGCGGCGGCTGGGGTGGAAACTCCGGTGGCCAGTCCGGCCCCTCCGACGACCCGTGGGCGTCCAGCGCTCCCTCCGGTGGAAACCAGGGTGGCGGCAGCTGGGGCGCCCCGTCCGGTGGCGGCTTCTCGGAAGAGCCCCCGTTCTAAGAGCTGACAGATTTCGTGCGGCCAGGGGTCCGGCGTCGTGAGACGCCGGCCCGGTCGTGAACCCAATGGAGCACACAATGGCGAAGCCGCCTGCTCGCAAGCCGAAGAAGAAGGTTTGCGTCTTCTGCAAGGACAAGGTCAACTACGTTGACTACAAGGACACGAACCTGCTGCGGAAGTTCATCTCCGACCGTGGCAAGATCCGTGCCCGCCGGGTCACCGGCAACTGCACCCAGCACCAGCGTGACGTCGCCACGGCCGTGAAGAACAGCCGTGAGATGGCGCTGCTGCCCTACACCAGCACCGCGCGCTAAGAGAGGGTGACCGAACAATGAAGATCATCCTCACTCACGAGGTGCCGGGTCTCGGCTCCGCCGGCGAGGTCGTCGAGGTCAAGGACGGCTACGCCCGCAACTACCTGGTCCCGCGTGGCTACGCCATCCGCTGGACCAAGGGTGGCCAGAAGGACGTCGACGCCATCCGTCGCGCCCGCAAGATCCACCAGATCCAGACCCTCGAGGCCGCCAACGAGGTCAAGGGCAAGCTCGAGGGCGTCCAGGTCAAGCTGGCCGTTCGCTCGGGCGACGCCGGCCGTCTGTTCGGCTCGGTGACCCAGGCCGACGTCGTCGAGGCCATCAAGGCCGCCGGCGGCCCGGCGGTCGACAAGCGCGCCGTCGCGATCGCCTCGCCGATCAAGACCGTGGGCACCCACAAGGTCTCGGTCAAGCTGCACTCGGACGTCCAGGCCAACCTGGACATCGCCGTCGTCGCCGCCTGATCAGCGACAACGCGGTAGCAGTGGCCGCAGGGCCGGTCTCCCCCTCGGGGGAGGCCGGCCCTCGGTCGTTCCCGGGCTCCCGACCCGGTACGCCCCCCCGCAGCGCGTCGGGGCTCAGCTCCGGACGGCGCCGGTGACCAGCCACTTGCCGCCCCGGGCCCGTAGGACCAGGAAGCCCGCGCGGACCAGCATGTAGAGGTTCAGCGCCCACCAGAGCCCGGCCAGCCCGGTGCCACTGGCCGGCACCGCGAGCGCGGCCGGGGCGAACACGACGAGCGTGGCGAGCATCGCCCAGGCCAGGAACGTGCCGTCCCCCGCGCCCATCAGCACCCCGTCCAGGACGTAGACCAGCCCGGAGACCGGCTGGCAGAGCGCGAGCAGCAGCAGGACGGTGTCCAGCTCCTGCTGCACCGCCGGGTCCGGGGTGAACAGCGGGACGTAGAGCGGCCGGGCGACCACGATCAGCAGGCCCAGCACCGTCCCGGCGCCGACGCCCCACTCGATCATCCGCCGGGTGGCCGCCCGGGTGCCGGGAACGTCCGAGGCGCCCAGGTAGCGGCCGATGATCGCCTGGCCGGCGATCGCGACGGAGTCCAGCGCGAAGGCGATGAACAGCAGCACCGTCATGGCGATCTGGTGTGCGGCGATCTCCTTGTCGCCGAGCCCGGCGGCCACCGCGGTGGCGATCATCAGGATCGCGCGCAGGCTCAGGGTGCGGACCATCAGCGGTCCGCCGGCCCGGGCGCTCGCGCGTATCCCGGCGGCGTCCGGCCGGAGCGAGGCCCGTTCCCGGCGGGCACCGCGCACCACCACGAACACGTAGACGGCGGCCATACCGGTCTGGGCGATCACCGTGCCCCAGGCCGAGCCGGCCACCCCCAGCCCGGCGCCGTAGACCAGACCGGCGTTCAGCCCGAGGTTGGCGGCGAACCCGGCGACGGCCACGTACAGCGGGGTCCGGGTGTCCTGGAGGCCGCGCAGCACGCCGGTGGCGGCCATCACCATGAGGACGGCCGGGATGCCGAGGGCGCTGATCCGCAGATAGGTCACCGCGTAGGGGGCGGCGGTCGCCGAGGCGCCGAGGACGTCGGCCGTCCAGGGGGCGAGCAGCAGGGTCAGCGCGACCACGGCGGCGGAGAGCACCAGGGCCAGCCAGATGCCGTCGATGCCCTGCTGGATCGCGGCCCGGCGGTCCCCGGCGCCGATCCGGCGGGCGACCGCGGCGGTGGTGGCGTAGGCGAGGAAGACGAACACCCCGGTCGCGGTGGCGAGGGCGGCCGAGGCGACGCCGACACCGGCCAGCTGGGCCGTGCCGAGGTGGCCCACGATGGCGGAGTCGGCCATCAGGAAGAGCGGCTCGGCGACCAGGGCGCCGAAGGCGGGGACGGCGAGGGCGAGGATCTCCCGGTCGTGGCGGCGGCGGTCGGCGGTGAGGGTCATGGGGTCCAGGCTACTCATCCACAGGTAAGTGTTGCCAGGGGATTGGAGTACTTACTCGTACGCCTGGGCGACCGGGCCGTCCGGGTCTGTGTCCACCGCCACCCGACTGTGTGTGAAGAATTTCTCATGCACAGGCCCTGGAGGAGGGACTCCCAGGTCAGCGGGTTGACGGTGGATCGATGGTCTGGTTATCCACAGGGCTTTCCACAGGGGTGTCCACAGGTTTGCGGTACTTCTCCACAGCCATCGGGCACTCGTCCACACCCCCTGTGGATAACCGCCTTGGCCGAATGGCTCCCGGCGCCTTAGCGTGGGGCCTCCGGCCGACACTCCCACCCGCCCCGGCGTCCGATTTGTCGGTGCGGTGGCGTAGAAATGCGGTGGCGGGGAGTCGGGTTCCGCTCCCTCCCGGCCGCCACCGGCAAGGCCCGCTCCAACTCGCACCACTCGCTGATCGGGGAACACGCGTGACCGGCCCCCAGTACGACGACCACGACGCCCCGCCCCCGCCGGAGGACGACTGGCAGGGTGCCGACGACCCCTTCCCGGTCGGTGCCTTCGCCGACGCCCCCTTCCCGGACGGTCCCGGCGACCGGCTGCCGGTCTCGCGCGCCCGTGACAACGGTCAGGGCAAGGGACAGGGCGGCGGCTTCCAGAAGGGCGGCAAGGGCGGCTCCGGCGGTTCGGGCGGCGGCTTCAAGCGGGACGGTCAGCGGCGCCAGGGCGGCGAGGACGAGCGCTCCGGGGAGGGCGGCCTGGAGGGCTTCGAGCGGGTCCCCCCGCAGGACCTCGCGGCCGAGCAGTCCGTCCTCGGCGGCATGCTGCTGTCCAAGGACGCCATCGCCGACGTGGTCGAGGTGCTCAAGCCCGCGGACTACTACCGTCCCGCGCACGAGCTGGTGCACGGCGCGATCCTCGACCTCTACGCGCGCGGCGAGCCGGCCGACCCGATCACCGTCGCCGGTGAGCTGACCAAGCGCGGCGAGCTCCAGCGGGTCGGCGGCCCCGGCTACCTGCACACCCTGGTCAACTCCGTCCCGACCGCCGCCAACGCCGAGTACTACGCGCAGATCGTGCACGAGCGCGCGGTGCTGCGCCGGCTGGTCGAGGCGGGCACCCGGATCGCGGGCATGGGCTACGCCGCCGAGGGCGACGTCGACGAGATCGTCAACGCGGCCCAGGCGGAGATCTACGCCGTCACCGAGCAGCGCACCAACGAGGACTACGCCCCGCTCGCCGACATCATGGAGGGCGCCCTCGACGAGATCGAGTCCATCGGCTCCCGCAACGGCCAGATGTCCGGTGTCCCGACCGGCTTCGCCGACTTCGACGCGCTCACCAACGGACTCCACCCCGGCCAGATGATCGTCATCGCGGCCCGTCCCGCGATGGGAAAGTCCACCCTGGCACTGGACTTCGCCCGGGCCTGCTCGATCCACCACAAGCTGCCGAGCGTGATCTTCTCGCTCGAAATGGGCCGCAACGAGATCGCCATGCGTCTGCTCTCCGCCGAGGCGCGGGTGGCGCTGCACCACATGCGCTCCGGCTCGATGACGGACGACGACTGGACCAGGGTCGCCCGCCGGATGCCCGACGTCAGCGAGGCGCCGCTGTTCATCGACGACTCGCCGAACCTGTCGATGATGGAGATCCGCGCCAAGTGCCGCCGGCTCAAGCAGCGCAACGACATCAAACTGGTCGTCATCGACTACCTCCAGCTGATGCAGTCCGGCGGCTCCCGCCGGGCCGAGAACCGTCAGCAGGAGGTCTCCGACATGTCGCGAAACCTGAAGCTGCTGGCCAAGGAGCTGGAGGTGCCGGTGATCGCGCTGTCCCAGCTGAACCGTGGTCCCGAACAGCGCACCGACAAGCGGCCGATGGTCTCCGACCTGCGTGAGTCCGGCTCGATCGAGCAGGACGCGGACATGGTCATCCTGCTGCACCGCGAGGACGCCTACGAGAAGGAGTCCCCCCGCGCCGGCGAGGCCGACCTCATCGTCGCCAAGCACCGTAACGGCCCGACCGCCACCATCACCGTGGCCTTCCAGGGCCACTACTCGCGCTTCGTCGACATGACGCGCGACTGACCGGACCGACGCCTGACCGGACCGACCCCGCGAACCACGCCCGTTGGTGACTGCGAGTGAGTGCGGGACCGCGCCGCGAGCGGTCCCGCTGGCGGTCCGGACCGTTCTGTCCGGTACGCCCCCGCGCAGGGACCGGGACTGGCGGAAAACCATTGCTCCGTACGCGGTCCTTCAGTAGCCTGCGCGAGCACCTGTTCGGTGCGTCGTTCGACAACACCCATGGGGGGTACGGTGCCCAGTCACCGTCACATCATCGTCGCCGCCGCCGTGGCGACGAGCCTGGTCGTCGGTCCCGGCCTGGCCGTCGCGGCCGGAACCGGTACCTCGGGGGCTCCGGCCCACCCGGCGGCGGGCGCCGTGCCGGCGCAGCCGGCCAAGTCGCTCGCCGACATCGCCTCCGCCGCCTTCGGCACTGTGCGTAGCCCCGCCGGGGCCTCGGTGCGGCAGCCGGGCAAGGCCGCCAAGGCCCAGGGCGCCGCCGCCGCGACCGCCAACGAGAGCCTGGCCCTGGACGTTTCCGTCTACGCCACCAGCGCCTACGACGTCCACGTGGACACCTGGATCAACAGCGACATCGCGCCGCTCGACGTGGTGGTCGACTGGGGCGACGGCTCCTCGGACCGCGTCAGCGGGGCCGGTACCGGCGAGAGCAGCTTCGACCACACCTACGCCGGCCTCGGCCAGTACACGGTCACGGTCACGGTCTCGGACGCCAACGGCGAGACCGCGACCAACAGTGTCACCGTGGCGACCGGCGGCTCGGAGTTCACCCCCTACGGTCCGACCCGGCTGCTCGACACCCGGGACGGCACCGGCGCCCCGGCGGCCCGGGTCCAGCCCTGGGGCGAGACCCGGGTGAAGATCGCCGGCAACGGCGGGATCCCGGAGGGGGTGACCGCGGTGGCGCTCAACCTCACCGTGGTCGACCCGGCCGGCGGCGCGGGCCACCTCATCGCCTACCCCAGTGGGGAGGACCGCCCGGAGACCTCGAACGTCAACTACACCGCGGGCCAGACGGTCCCCAACCTGGCCATCGTCCCGGTCGGCGCCGACGGCTACGTCAACCTGTTCAACCGCGGCGCCGCCGCCGTCGACCTGCTCGCCGATGTCGCGGGCTACTTCAGCCACTCGGAGGCCGGCGGTTACACCTCGGTCGGCCCGACCCGGTTGGTCGACACCCGCGAGGGACTGGGCACCGACCAGGGCCAGGTGCCCGGATGGACCTCCTTCCCGGTCCAGGTCGCGGGTCGGGCGGGCATTCCCGCCGGGGTCGGCGCGGTGGCGCTCAACGTCACGGTGACCGACCCGCAGAGCGACGGCCACCTGACCGTCCACCCCGGTGACCGCCAGGCGCCGAGCGTGTCCAACCTCAACTTCCGCCGCGGCCAGACCATCGCCAACGCGGTGATCGTCCCGGTCGACGCGTCCGGCCGGATCCAGGTGCTCAACGGTGCCCAGGGCTCCTCGGACGTGATCGTGGACGTCGTCGGCTACTACGGGGCCGGCGGGAGCGCCTACGTCCCGGTCACGCCGCTGCGGCTGAGGGACACCCGGGACGTGCCGGACGGCGAGGTCCCCGGCCCGGGGTACTCCTACATGGGTCTGAGCGGGTGGGCCCCGGAGTACACCGACCTCGTGCTCAACAGCACGGTGACCAACACCCGGGCCGACGGCCACCTGACCGTCTTCCCGGACCCGAACACCAGGCAGCAGTACGGCAACGGCACCTGGGCCTGGCCTGCCAAGCCGAACGCCTCCACGCTGAACTGGAAGGCCGGCGACACGGTGCCGAACCTGGTCCAGGTGAAGTTCGGCACGGACGGCCTCATCGACTTCTGGAACGCCAGCGGTGGCAACACCGACCTGGTCGTCGACATGTTCGGCTTCTACATGAACCGCTGACCCCGGCGGGCGACCGAACGCCCGGGAGCGGCCCCGCGAGGCCGCTCCCGGGCGCTTCCCCGCGTTCCGCCCCGGTGGACCGGACCGGGTGGGCCCCGGGAGGGCGGGTTCCGCGGATGGGCTACTGTCCTCGCCGTGGCTCCGCCCCCACCGTCGCCGCCCACCGCTCCGTAGGAATGCCCCCACATGTCTCGAATATCGCGGTTCCGGTCCGCCGTGCTCGGCACCCGGCCCTTGTCCGAAGCGCTGGGCCGGGAGAACGGGTTCGGTCTGCTGCGGCTCCTGCTGGCCCTGTCGGTGATCTTCGCCCATGCCATGCCGCTGGGCGTGCGCAGGGGAAGCATCGGGGCGCACTGGTCGGGCGGGCAGGTGGAGCTGGGTGGTCTCGCGGTGGCCGGCTTCTTCGTGCTCTCCGGTCTCCTGATCACCCGGAGCGGCCTGCGGCTCACCCCGGCCCGCTTCCTGTGGAACAGGGCCATCCGGATCATGCCGGGCCTGTGGGTCTGCCTGCTGGTCACGGCCTTCGTCGTCGCGCCGCTCGTGGCCCGTCGGGAACACCTGCTGGACGGCTTCTGGACGCACCCCCAGGGCCCGTGGCGGTACGTCATGGCGAACTGGTCGATAGGCACCGGTCAGCCGGGGATCTCCGGACTGCTGACCCACAACGCCGACGCCGGGTTCAACGGTTCGCTCTGGTCGCTCGTCTACGAGGTGCTCTGCTACCTGGCGGTGGCGGCCCTCGCCGCGCTGGGCGTCCTGCACCGGGCGCGTTGGGTGGTGCTCGGAACGGTCGTCGCCCTGTACTGCTTCATGGTCTACCTCGCGATCGACGGTCCCGGTCTGCGGTCACCCATCTACATCCCGACGGGGTTCGAGAACTGGCGACTGCCCTTCCTCGGTACGGTGGGCACGGACAAGCTCCTGCCGCTGGGCCTGTTGTTCGGTCTCGGGGCGGTGGCCGAGCTCTACAAGAAGAGCCTGCGGATGAACGGGATCCTGGCGCTGCTGGCGTTCGCCCTCCTGGTGGGGAGCGCCCGGTACGGCGGGTTCTACCTGGTCGGGCTGCCGGCCCTCGCCTACCTGCTGATCTGGCTCGCCTGCTTCATGCCCCGCCCGCTGACGAGGGTCGGCAGCAAGGCCGACCTCTCCTACGGCGTCTACATCTACGCGTTCCCGATCCAGCAGGGCCTCGCCCTCTGGCACGTGCAGCGGCACGGGTACGCCGTCTACACCGGTGCCTCCGTCGTCCTGGCCCTGGCCGCCGCGGTCCTGTCCTGGTACCTGGTGGAGAAGCCCGCGCTGAAGCTCAAGAACATCGGTCTGCCCCGGAAGGGCCTCGGTGGGCCGTCCGGGCAGCCGCAGCCGGCCCGGACGGCCGCCCTGTCGGCCTGACCTGCCCGAGCGGCCGGACCCCGGTGCTCCGGGGACGATGAGTCCGGAACGGATGGGCTACTGTCCATGCCGTGAATCTCATACGACTGCAGCTCCCCGGTCGATTCCGGAGGGCCGACCGCGGAGCGGCGGCGGCCTCCGCCGGTGCCCGCCTCGGCTGGCTGGACGCTCTGCGCGGCATCGCGGCCCTGGTCGTGGCACTGCACCACTTCGGCATCCTGGAGCTGCTGCCGTTCGGTGGGGCGGTCTGGGACCACTTCGACCTGGGACTGTACGGCGTGATGCTGTTCTTCCTGGTCAGCGGCTACATCATCCCCGCCTCACTGGAACGCCGGGGTGACGTCCGGGCGTTCTGGGTGGGTCGGCTGTTCCGGATCTACCCGGCGCTGATCGCCGCCTTCACCGTGTCGATCCTGATGCTGCCCGACGGCGACGGATCGGTGGCGCTCTTCCGCACCGGCCACAACCTGATCTCGCTGGCCGCGAACGCGACGATGCTCCAGGACATGCTGAGCGTCGTCAACGGCATGGGTGTGACCTGGACGCTCACCTACGAGATGGTCTTCTACTTCCTGGTCACCGGCCTGTTCACGCTCGGCTGGCACCGGCGCAGCGGCACCATCGCGGTGACCTTCGCCGCGATCGGCCTGGTGTTCGGCGGATCGCTCGCCAGCGCCACGCTCGCCCAGTCCCTGGACGCGACCCGGCACCTGGTGCTGGCGGCGGTGCTGATCGTGGTGATGGGCTTCCTCTGCATGCTCAGCGGCAACCCGGCGCTGGCCCGGATCGGTGCCCTGCTGGTGGCCGGACTCGCGCTGGTGCTGCTGTTCCTCAACAGCCGCGCCCCCGTCTTCGAGACCCTGCTGATCTTCGCCACGATGTTCGCCGGCACCGTGCTGTACCGCGCCGAGCACGGCCAGATCGACCGGGCCCAGGCCTGGCTGTGCTGCGGGTTCGTGGTGGTCTCCGGGGTCGCGATCGGCTGGATGTACAACCGCAACGGTGTCGAGCTGAACACCTGGAACTCGGGCTGGGTCGCCTGGTCGCTGTCCTTCACCGGCGCCTGGGCCACCTTCCTGGCGGCGATGCTGCTGCGCAAGAAGCGGTTCCCGAAGCCGCTGACCTGGCTCGGCTCGGTCAGCTTCTCGCTGTACCTGCTGCACGTGCCGCTGCTGCACACCATCCGCCCGCACCTGGCGAACCCGATGCCGGAGACCGCCGGTGCCAAGACGCTCTGGACGGTCGAGTACCTGGCGATCTCGCTGGTCGCCGCCTACCTGCTGTACCGGCTGGTGGAGCTGCCGTTCCAGAAGCTGGGGCGCAAGGCACTGAAGGCGCTGGAGCGGAGGTTCCCCGCAGGACCGGCGGACGGCCCGGCCGACGGCCCCTCCGGCGGTCCGGCGGACGGAGCGGCGCGTCCGGCCGCCGTCCCGGCACCGGCCGGGCCGGCCGGCGCCCGGGTGCCCGTGGAGGCGGGAGCCTCGGGGGGCTGAGGCCCGGCCCGTCACCGCTCCGGCCCGCCACCGCTCAGTCCCGCCCCGTTCCCGTTCTCCGGTTCCCACCGGGGCACGGGAGCGGGGCGGATCCGTTCAGAGCGTGACGGTGGCCCGGAACACGGTGGCGCCGGTGCCGGCCAGCCGGACCGCGGCGCCGGTGGCCGGGAGGAAGGCGGACTCGCCGCGGGCCAGCTCCAGCGTGCCGCCGTCGGCCGAGGAGAGCCGGGCCGCGCCCGCCGTGCACAGCAGGATCTGCGGCGCGTCGCCGGACAGCGTCCGCTCCCGGCCGTCGAGGACGAACCGGGAGAGCCGGAACTCGTCGATCGGCACCGGGTACAGCTCCTCGCCCGGCATCCCGTCCACCGTGACCGGCAGCAGCGGGACCGGCGCGGTGGCGGCGAACTCGACCACCCTGAGCAGCTCGGGCACGTCGATGTGCTTGGGGGTGAGGCCGGCCCGCAGCACGTTGTCCGAGTTGGCCTGGAGCTCGACGCAGACGCCGTGCAGGTAGGCGTGCGGGACGCCCGCGCCCAGGTAGAGCGCCTCGCCGGCGCGCAGCAGGACGTGGTTGAGCAGCAGTCCGGCGATCAGCCCCCGGTCGCCGGGGAAGTCCCGGGCGATCCGGACGTAGGGCGCGTACGGTCCGGCCGGGTCCTCGGCCGCCGCCTTGCCGACCGCCTCGGCGGTGTCCCGGACCGCGGCCTCGGCGGCCGGGCCCTCCAGGCCCAGCGCGGCCGCCAGGGCGCCGCTGAGCGCCTCGGACTCGCTCCCGGTCCGGAGCGGGGCGATCACCGGCTCCAGCGCGGGCACACCGAGACCGGTCAGCAGCGCGGCCGCGTCGGCGGGCCGGCGGAAGCCGCACAGCCCGTCGAAGTCGCCCAGGGCACAGATGAGTTCGGGCTTGTGGTTGGCGTCCCGGTAGTTCCGGTGCGGGGCGTCCAGCGGGATCCCCAGGGCGTTCTCGGCGGCGAAACCGGCCCGGGCCTGGTCGAGCGAGGGGTGGGCCTGGATGGAGATCGGGATGCCCGGGGTGAGGACCTTGAGCAGGAACGGCAGGGTGGGCCCGAACCGGGCCACCGAGGCGGCCCCCAACTCGCGCTCGGGATCCGCGGCGATCAGCTCGTCCAGCCGGCGCGGTCCCTCGCCCCGGTCGGCCCGGGAGGGGTCGCCGGGGTGGGCGCCCATCCAGAGCTCGGCCTGCGGTTCGCCGGTCGGCTCCTGCCCGAGCAGCTCGGGGAGCGCGGTGACGGATCCCCAGGCGTACGGGCGGACGGTGTTGACGAGCTTGTCCATGGGCGCGGTCCTGCTCCTTTGCTGCGGTGGGCGGGCGGGCCTCGCCGCCGGGCGGCGCCCCGCGGGCGGTGCCGACGGTGGGCATCCGGGCAAAGGCCGGGCATCGACCCTAGCCGACCGGTGCCTCCGCAGGGGAAACGCCGGAGGCCGGTGGGGAGTGCCGCGGGCGGCGGACCGGTTCCGTGACGCGGTAGTAGGATGCCAGGACCCAGTGTTTTCCACAGTGTCCCCCAGTCGGCGGGTGCCGGCCGGGACTGTGAGTCCTGATGAGTGCGGGCAACGGTGACTGGCACTTCCCGCCACCGGCCGAGAGGTTAGTACGTGACCGTCAACCAGCAGAGTTTTGCTGATCTCGGCCGGGTGCTGGTGATCATCCCCACCTAC
Source organism: Kitasatospora sp. NPDC089913 (assembly GCF_044748625.1). Classification (NCBI taxonomy): domain Bacteria; kingdom Bacillati; phylum Actinomycetota; class Actinomycetes; order Kitasatosporales; family Streptomycetaceae; genus Kitasatospora; species Kitasatospora sp. NPDC089913. The sequence goes on from NZ_JBIVGI010000037.1 coordinate 61,032, forward strand.
AACGAGGTGGAGAACGTCGAGCGCATCGTCGGCCGGGTCCGCGCCGCCGTCCCCGAGGTGCACATCCTCGTCGCCGACGACAACAGCCCGGACGGCACCGGTGAGCTCGCCGACAAGCTGGCGGCCGAGGACTCCCACGTGCGCGTCCTGCACCGCAAGGGCAAGGAGGGGTTGGGCGCCGCCTACCTGGCCGGGTTCCGCTGGGGCATCGACGAGGGCTACGACGTGCTCGTCGAGATGGACGCCGACGGGTCCCACCGGCCCGAGGAGCTGGAGCGGCTGCTGACCGCGCTGCGCGGCGCCGACCTGGTGCTCGGCTCGCGCTGGGTGCCCGGCGGCCGGGTGGTGAACTGGCCGAAGTCCCGGCTGCTGCTCTCGCGGGCCGGATCGACCTACTCGCGGCTGATGCTCGGCGTGCCGATCCGGGACGTCACCGGCGGCTACCGGGCGTTCCGCAAGGAGACCCTGCTGGGCCTGGGCATGGACGAGGTCGCCTCGGCCGGCTACTGCTTCCAGGTCGACCTGGCCTGGCGCACCGTGAAGGCCGGCTTCAAGGTGGCCGAGGTGCCGATCACCTTCGTCGAGCGGGAGCTGGGCGCGTCCAAGATGAGCCGGAACATCGTGGTCGAGGCGCTCTGGCGGGTGACCTCCTGGGGCGTCGCCGACCGCTTCGCCCGGCTGACCGGCGGGAAGCGCTGACACCGCCGGACCACCCGGACACATGAGCGGGAAGGCGTGCCCCGTCGGGCGCGCCTTCCGCGTTTTCGGCGTGCCCTGCTCCCATGCTGTAGGGCGCGAGGCCCGGCCGTGCGAGGGGGCCGCCGCCGCACGCGTCCGGACCGCCGTGCACGAACCGCCGTCGCACGCGCGTCGCCGCCCGCCCCGCCGCACACCTCCACCCGCCCGCACACCGCCGCACCGACCACCACCACCGCCGCCGAGCCGGACCGGGACCGGGGCCGCCGAACCAGAGGGAGCAACCAGTGACGCCGTCCCCGTCCGAGGAGAACACCGCCGAGGCGTCGGTCCGGCCGCTGGAGGTCGCCGTCTTCACCGGCCCCGAGTCGGCCTTCTTCGCCACCTCCACGCTGATCCTCGGCGAGCACACGGCGATCCTGGTCGACGCCCAGCTGACCCGCAGCGCCGGCCGCGAACTGGCCGAGTGGGTCGCGGGCAAGGGCCGCCGGCTGCTCGCCATCGTGGTCACCCACCACCACCCCGACCACTACTTCGGTGCCGAGGAGGTGCTGCGGCTCTTCCCGGACGCCCGGCTGCTGGCCGCGCCGCCGGTCGTGGACGGCATCCTGCGCACCGCCGCCGCGAAGGTCGCCCAGTGGAAGCCGGTGTTCGGGGACGACATCCCGGACCACCCGCTGGTCCCGGCCCCGCTGCTCCCCCAGCCGCTGATGATCGACCGGCAGGCGATCCCGGTGCTGCTGCTCGGACAGGGCGACTGCGACGGCTCCACCGTGGTGCACGTGCCCAGCATCCGCACCGTGATCGCCGGTGACTTCGTCTACAACGGCACCCACGTCTGGACCGCCGACACCACACCGGAGCTCCGCACCGAGTGGGTCCGCAACCTCGGCCGGATCGCCGGGCTCGGTGCGGAGCGGGTGATCGCCGGACACCGCGCGCCCGACCAGGGCGACGACGCGGCCCGGGTGCTCGCCTTCACCGAGGAGTACCTCCGGGACTTCGACCGGCTGCTGGCCGGGCACCCGGACGACGCGGAGGCGCTGGTCGCGGCCGTGAACGAGCGGTACGGGGAGCTGACCCTGCCGGCGGTGCTGGAGCTGAGTGCGGCCGCCAACACCGCCGCCGCCGGCACCGTCGATGCCGATGCCTCGGACGCCTCGGACGCCGGTCCGGCCGCCGACGTGGACACGGAGGCGGACGCGGAGACCGACGCGGAGACCGACGCGGAGACCGACGCGGAGACGGACGCCCACGCCGAAGAGGCGGACGGCGGGGAGGCGCCCGGCCGTACCGCCGGCTGAGACGGCGGCGGATACTGGCGGCATGACGCCGTACGACGTGATCGTCCCGGCCGGGGGAGCCGCCCGCCGGCTCGGCGGCGCGGACAAGCCGGCCCTGACCGTCGGCGAGACCACCCTGCTGGACCGGGTGCTCGCCGCCTGCGCCGGCGCCGGGACCACCGTGGTGGTCGGCCCGGCCCGCCCCACCACCCGCCCCGGGGTCCGTCCGACCCGCGAGCACCCGCCCGGCGGCGGACCGGTCGCGGCCGTCGCGGCGGGCCTCGCCGAGGTCGGCGCCGAACTGGTCCTGCTGCTCGCCGCCGATCTGCCGTTCCTCGACGAGCGCACCGTCCACCGGCTGGTCACCGCCCTCGACGAGGCCGGGCCGGACACCGAGGCGGCCGTCCTGGTCGACGCCGCCGGCCGCGACCAGCCGCTCGCCGCCGCCTACCGGACCGCCGCCCTGCGCGCCGCGCTCGCCGCCGCCGGGGACCCCGCCGGCCTCCCGCTGCGCCGCCTCACCGGCTCCCTGCGCACCCTGCGGCTGGCCGACACCGACGACGTCACCTACGACTGCGACACCTGGGAGGACCTCGCCCGGGCCCGGGAACGCGACGGCCGGCGGGAGTCCTGACCCCGGTGCCGATCCGGTCCTCGTCCCGGTCCGCAGCCCGTTCTCACCCCGGTCCTCACCCCGGTCCGCACCTCGGTGCGAGGCGAACGACGCGCGGCGCTCACCGGGCAAACATCCCGGGGAAACCGCCGATCAGGCAGCATGTCCGCATGGAGCGCACGCTGGATGACTGGATCGCCGAGGCCTGTACCGAGCTGGACATCGACCTGGACGTCGATGCCCGGGGTCTGCTCGACCTGGCCCGGGTGGTCGCCCACGGGGTGGACCGGCCCGCCGCCCCGCTGACCACCTTTCTGATCGGGTACGCCGCCGCGTCGCGCGGCGGCGGGCCGGAGGCGGTCGCCGAGGCGTCCCGGCGGGCCGCCGCGCTCGCCGAACGCTGGGCCGACGCGGCCGCCGACCCGGGACAGCCGTGAGCGCGCCGGAGGACCTCGCCGTGCTCGACCAGCCACCGGCCCCGGCCGCCCCGACGAGCTGGGCGGCCGCCCGGGAGACCGCCCGCCGGGCCGGCCGGCCGGCGTCCGCGCCCCCGCGCGTCCCGCTGACCGAGGCGCTCGGCCGCACCCTGGCCGAGCCGCTGACCGCGCTCACCGACCTGCCCGCCTTCGACACCTCGGCCATGGACGGCTGGGCGGTGGCCGGCCCCGGCCCGTGGCGGGTGTCCGGCCGACTGCTGGCCGGACGGCCCGCGGACGGTCCGCTGGCCGACGGCGACGCCGTCGAGATCGCCACCGGTGCCCAGCTCCCTCCCGGTGCCACCGCCGTGCTCCGCCGCGAACACGGGGAACCGGCCGGCTCGCTGCTGCGCGAGCGCCTCCCCGGTGCGCTGACCACCGGCCAGGACGTCCGGCCGCGCGGCCAGGAGTGCCGGCGCGGCGAGCAACTGCTCCCGGCCGGGACCGGGATCGGCCCGGCCGTGCTCGGCCTGGCCGCGGCCGGCGGCCACGACCGGCTGGCCGTGCACCGCCGCCCGGTGGTGGACCTGCTGGTGCTCGGCGACGAACTGCTCGGCTCCGGCCTGCCCCGGCCCGGCCTGGTCCGGGACGCGCTCGGCCCGCTGCTGCCGCCGTGGCTGCGGGCGGCCGGTGCGGAGACCGGCGAACCGCGCGCCGTCCGGGACGACTTCGGACTGCTCCGGGACGCGCTGCGGCACTCCACCGCCGACGTGGTGGTCACCACCGGGGGGACGGCGGCCGGTCCGGTGGACTTCCTGCACCGGGCGCTCGCCGAGGTCGGTGCCCGGCTGCTGGTGGACGGGGTCGCCGTCCGCCCCGGCCATCCGATGCTGCTGGCCGAACTGCCCGGCGGGCGCCATCTGGTGGGTCTGCCGGGCAATCCGCTGGCCGCGGTCGCGGGGGCGGTCACGCTGGCCCTGCCGCTGCTGCACGCGCTGGCCGGCCGCGGCCCCGGCGAGCCGGTCCGGGCCGTCGCCGTCGCCGCCCTGCCCGGACATCCGCTGGACACCCGGCTGGTACCGGTCCGGCGGACCGTCCACGGGGTGCTCCAACTCCCCTACGACGGACCGGCGATGCTGCGCGGGGTCGCGCTGGCCGAGGCGCTCGCCGTGGTGCCGCCGGGCGGTGCGGCGGCCGGCGCCGCGGTCGAACTGCTGGAGGCACCGTGAGCGGCGGCGCGGGACGGGGTTTCGGCCGCCGCCTCTCCGGCCGGGCCTCGGCCGGGGCGGAGTCCTGGGCGGACGCCGGGATCGTGCTGCCCGCCCGGCGCAGCGCCCCGGCGCTCCGGCAGGTCGGCTTCCGGCTGCTGCTGGCCCTGGCCGTGCTGGTGGCCACCACCCTGATCGTCTGGGTGGACCACGAGGGCTACAACGACAATGCCGGGGGCGGGGTGAGCCTGCTGGACTCCGCCTACTACGCCACGGTGACGCTCTCCACCACGGGCTACGGTGACATCACCCCGTACAGCGACACCGCCCGGCTCACCAACATCTTCGTGATCACTCCGCTGCGGGTGCTGTTCCTGATCATCCTGGTCGGCACCACCCTGGAGGTGCTCACCGAACGCACCCGCCAGCAGTGGCGGTTGAACCGCTGGAGGTCCACCGTGCGCGAGCACACCGTCGTGATCGGCTACGGCACCAAGGGCCGCAGCGCCATCGACACCCTGCTGCTGCAGGGGGTGCGCAAGGAGGAGATCGTGGTGGTCGACCCGCAGCGCAAGGCGGTCGACCAGGCCGCCGAGCACGGTCTGGTGGGCGTGCTCGGCGACGCCACCCGGACCGACACCCTGCTGCGGGCCGGACTCCCCACCGCCGCCCGGGTGGTGGTGGCACCGGAGCGGGACGACACCGCCGCCCTGATCACCCTGACCGCCCGCCAGCTCACCCGCACGGCGACCGTGGTGGCGGCGGTGCGCGAGGACGAGAACGCCCCGCTGCTGCGGCAGAGCGGCGCCGACGTGGTGGTGACCAGCTCCAGCGCGGCCGGCCGACTGCTCGGCATGTCGATGCTCAGCCCGCACACCGGTGCGGTGATGGAGGACCTGCTCACCTACGGCGACGGCCTGGACGTGGTCGAGCGCCCGGTCACCCGGGCCGAGGCCGGGCACAGCCCGCGCGAGTGCGAGGACCTGGTCGTCGCGGTGGTCCGCGGCCGACGGGTGATCAACTACACCGAGCCGGAGGCGCGGACCCTCCAGCTCACGGACCGGGTGATCGTCATCAAGTCGGCCGGTTCGGCGTAGGGTTGCCCGTCATGAGCGATCAACCGCGGCTCCCGTTCGGCGCCTTCGAGTTCCACGCCCCCGCGCTGGAGGCGGCCGACCGGCTGGCGGCCCCGGTGGCCGAGGCGTTGGCGGCCTGGCCGGACCGGGAGGCCGCCCGGTCGGTGCTCTACGTCGAGACCGACCCGGAGAAGGCCGACACCGCCGTCTTCTGCGAGACCTACGACGTGCCGCTGGAGGCCTCGGCGAACTGCGTGGTGGTCGCCGCCCGGCGCGGCGGGGAGACCACCCTGGCCGCCTGTCTGGCGCTGGCCACCACCCGGGTCGACGTCAACCGGGCCGTCCGCAAGCACCTGGAGGCCCGCAAGGCCTCGTTCGCCCCGATGGACGACGCGGTCGGGGCGACCGGCATGGAGTACGGCGGGATCACCCCGGTCGGGCTCCCGGCGGGCTGGCCGCTGCTGGTCGACGCGGCGGTCGCGGCGGCCCCGTTCGTCCTGGTGGGCAGCGGGCGGCGGCGGGGCAAGCTGATCCTGCCGGGCCGGGCGGCGGCCGCGCTGCCCGGAGCGGTGGTGCTCCCGGACCTGGCCGGCTGACAAGCGGGTCGGCCCGCCGTCCGGTGGCCGGGTCGCAGTAGCGTCGGGTCCATGCATGCGATGACGATTCCTGAACCCGGCGGGCCCGAGGCGCTGCGCTGGGCGGAGGTGCCGGACCCGGTGCCCGGGGAGGGCGAGGTCCTGGTCGAGGTGGCGGCCACCGCCGTCAACCGCGCCGACCTGCTCCAGCGGCAGGGCTTCTACGATCCGCCGCCGGGCGGTTCGCGCTATCCGGGACTGGAGTGCGCCGGCCGGATCGCCGCGCTGGGTCCCGGGGTGGCCGGCTGGGCGGTCGGCGACGAGGTGTGCGCGCTGCTGGTCGGCGGCGGCTACGCGGAGCGGGTCGCGGTGCCGGTGGGTCAACTGCTGCCGGTGCCGAAGGGACTGACGCCGGAGCAGGCCGCCGCGCTGCCGGAGGTCGTCTGCACGGTGTGGTCCAACGTCTTCCTCACCGCGCGGCTGCGGCCCGGCGAGACGCTGCTGGTGCACGGCGGCGCGAGCGGCATCGGGACGATGGCGATCCAGCTGGCCAAGGCCGTCGGCGCGCGGGTGGCGGTGACGGCGGGCGGCCCCGAGAAGCTGGCCCGCTGCGCCGAACTGGGCGCCGACGTCCTGATCGACTACCGCGAGCAGGACTTCGCCGAGGTGCTCGCGGAGGCCACCGGCGGGGCCGGGGCGGACGTGATCCTGGACATCATGGGCGCCAAGTACCTGTCGCGGAACGTGGACGCGCTGGCGGTCAACGGGCGGCTGGTGATCATCGGGCTGCAGGGCGGGGTGAAGGGCGAGCTGAACCTCAACACCCTGCTGCGCAAGCGCGCCGCGGTGGTCGCGACCAATCTGCGCGGCCGGCCGCTGGCGGAGAAGGCGGCGATCGTGGCGGCGGTGCGCGAGCACGTCTGGCCGCTGGTCGAGTCGGGGGTGGTCCGGCCGGTGGTCGACCGGGTGCTGCCGCTGACGGAGGCGGCCGAGGCGCACCGGGTGCTGGAGGCCGGGACGCAGGTCGGCAAGGTGGTGCTGCGGGCCTGAGGCCGCGGGGCCGGGGCCCGCGGAGGCCGGGTCCACCGTACGACATGCCCGGAATGTCGGGCTGTGTGAGTCTGGACGGGAGCTGTCCCGCCGCCGATCCCGCCCAGCGCGGTCGGCCGTCGCGGAAGGACCTCGACCGTGCCCGCACCTTCGTCTTCGTCCGCGTTCCCCGGGCCGCCGCCCGCGGCACTGCCGCCGCACCCTTCCCCCCGCCGCAACGGCCGGCGGCTGCTGGCGGCGGCGGTGCTCGGGCTCGCCGTACCGCTGATGGCCGGGCCGGCCGCGATCGCACTGCCGAGCGCGCCGGCCGGTGCCGTCGGTTCGGTCCCCGTTCCGGCCGCCGATCCCGGGCCGGCCGTCGACCACGGCCCGGCCGCCGACCCCAGGCCGTCGGAGCAGTCCGGGCCGTCGGCGTCGCCGGGGGCGTCCGGATCCGCGGCGCCTTCGGACGGGACCTCCCCGGTGCCTTCGGCGGAGCCGGAGCCCGAGCCGGCAGCTGAGCCGGAGCAGCCGTCGGCCGGCCCCGAGACCCCCGCCGGGCCGGCCGCGTCCGGGCCGACCACGTCCGGGCCGTCCCCCGCCGAGCCGTCCCCCGAACCGGTCTCCCCCGCGCCGACCGCCCCGGCGGCGCCGTCCTCGGCCGTACCGGCCGCCACGGCGGTGGCGTGGCAGGCGGTCGGCCGGGTCCGGCCCGGACCGTCCTGGGCCGACCGGGAGCAGCGCCGCGGCCGCCACCGCCCCGCCTCGGCGCCCGAGGCGGCGCCGGACCGGGGCCGGGCGCAGGACGCCGAGCAGGTCCCGGAGCAGCCGGTCGCTCCCGGGGCGGACGCCGCCCCGGGCCCGGCGGCCGGGAGCGCCGGCGCGGTGGAGCCGGCCGCGCCGGACGACGGCTCCGGCGGCGAGACCCTGGCCCTCGGCCGGCCCGGGCCGCAGGCGGTACTGGTCGGCCCGGCCCTGCTGCCCACCCGCTGGGACGACGCGGCCACCCGCCAGCTGCCGCTGGGTGCCGGTCTGGGCCTGATCGGCTGCGGACTGGGCCTGATCGGGCTGCGGCTGCGCCGGCGCTGACCGCCTCCCGTCGGCCGGGCGGACCGGACCCGGGCGGCGGTCGACCGGGTACGGGCGACCGTGCGCGGGCGGCCGACGGACCGGGCCGGACGGGGCCTCCCCGCTGCCCCGGACCCGGGCCGGACTGAGTATCCGTACGGATACCGCCGCCCCGCCCCGGGGCGTAGCGTCGTTCCCGGGCGCAGGCACGCGGCCGGTCGCGGCACCGGCACCGGCGACGGGCGGGCGGGTCGGTCGGGGGCCTCCTCCCGGGCAACCCCAGTGAGGGAGAATGTGGTTCATGACGAATCCGATGAACGAGTACTCGTCGCAGGAGTTCCACCAGGCCATGGGCGGGCAGCCGCAGGACGGCCAGAAGGTGCTGATCGTCGGACCGGACGGGCTGCCGGTGGGTTCGACGGCGGGCCCGATGGGGGACGACGGCGACGGGCCGCGTGAACTGCCGGTGACCGAGATGGTCGAACAGCCCGCCAAGGTCATGCGGATCGGCAGCATGATCAAGCAGTTGCTGGAGGAGGTCCGGGCGGCTCCCCTCGACGAGGCCAGCCGGGCGCGGCTCAAGGACATCCACGCCAGCTCGATCAAGGAGCTGGAGCTGGGCCTGGCCCCCGAGCTGGTGGCGGAGCTGGAGCGGCTGTCGCTCCCGTTCACCGAGGACTCGATCCCGACCGAGGCCGAGCTGCGGATCGCCCAGGCGCAGCTGGTGGGCTGGCTGGAGGGCCTGTTCCACGGCATCCAGACCGCGCTGTTCGCACAGCAGATGGCGGCCCGGGCGCAGCTGGAGCAGATGCGGCGGGCGCTGCCGCCCGGTCTGCACGGCGGGGAGCCGGAGGGGGACGAGCCGGGCGAGGGCCGCGGCATCCGCTCCGGTCCCTACCTCTAGCGGTTCCCCCACGGGTCGGGCGTCCGCCCGCCCGTGGACGTCGGCCGTACCCGTACCGCCACGGCCCCGCCGGGGCGGCACGGCACGGGGCGCGGCGGGCCGCCCCGGCGGCGCGAGCACTACCGACGGGTACCGGGTCGCGACCTGGACACAGTGTCGGCCCTGGGCCGGGCGGTGTCCTCGCGAGCCGATACCCTGACCCCCTGTCGCAGTCCGGGCGAGCGTCGCGACAGGGGTCCGGGCAGGCCGGCGGGCCGGGCCCGGGAACACGCACGGACGAGACCGAATGTCACGGTCGCGGCGGTACGGCCGCGCCGAGGGGGAGCAGAGACCATGAGCGAGCACGGCAACGCGGCGGCCGAGGGCTACTCCCTGGGCAACGGGCGGTACGTGCTGCAGCGGGTGCTGGGCGAGGGCGGCATGGCCTCGGTCCACCTCGCGTACGACAGCGTGCTGGACCGGCAGGTCGCGCTGAAGAGCATGCACGCCGAGCTGGGCCGGGACGACTCGTTCAAGGAGCGGTTCCGCCGCGAGGCCCAGGCGGTGGCCCGGCTGGAGCACCCGAACATCGTCACCGTCTACGACAGCGGCGAGGACATCGCCCAGGACGGCTCCAGCACGCCGTACATCGTGATGCAGCTGATCGACGGCAAGGGCCTGCGGGACGCCATCAACGAGGCGGTCGGCCAGCACGGCGCGATGCCGGTCGAGGAGGCGCTGCGGGTCACCATCGGTGTGCTGAACGCGCTGGAGGCCTCGCACGACATGGGCCTGGTGCACCGTGACATCAAGCCCGGCAACGTCATGTTCGACCGCAAGGGCAACGTCAAGGTCATGGACTTCGGCATCGCCCGCGCGCTGGAGAGCGGGGTCACCTCGATGACCCAGACCGGCATGGTGGTCGGCACCCCGCAGTACCTCTCGCCCGAGCAGGCGCTGGGCAAGCCGGTGGACGCCCGCTCCGACCTCTACTCGGTCGGCGTGATGCTCTTCGAGATGATCACCGGCCAGCTGGTCTTCGACGGCGACTCGGCCTTCTCGATCGCGTACAAGCACGTCCAGGAGGAGCCGCCGGCGCCCTCCACGCTCAACCCGCGGCTCGCCCCGGCGGTCGACGGGTTCGTGGCGACGGCGCTGCGCAAGGACCCGGCGCACCGCTTCCCGAGCGCGGCGGCGATGCGCGACGAGGCCGAGCGGCTGATCGCGGCCGGCAAGGGCGGCGGCAGCCCGCTGGCGGCCAGCAACCCGCTGGTGATCACCGACGGTCCGCGGTCGGTGCACGCCGCTCCGCAGACCCCGCAGCCGCAGCCGTTCCCGAGCATGCAGCCCCAGCCGCAGCCGTTCCAGCCGCACGCGCAGCCGCAGCCGTTCCAGACGCCGCCGCCGGCGTTCCAGGCGCCGCACACGCCGCAGCCGTTCCAGCCGCACGCGCAGCCGTTCCAGACGCCGCCGCCGGCGTTCCAGGCGCCGCACACGCCGCAGCCCTTCCCGCAGCAGGCGCACACCCCGCCGCCGCACCCGATGCCGGCGCCGCCGTTCCAGCCGCAGCCGGTGCCCGCGTCGAACAGCGGTGGCTGCTCGACCGCCCTGGTGATCATCGGCATCATCGTCGGTGTGATCGTGCTGGCGGTCATCATCATCGCGATCGTGGTCAACCGGGCCGAGAAGGACACCGCGGGCGGGTCGACCCGGGGCGTCTCGAGTGCGGCGGTCACGGTGTCGCAGCCGGACGGCCGGGCCGACCGGAATGGCCTGCTCTGACAGGTTCCGCCCGGATCACGCGTGCTCCGGGGGTCGGCCCGAGGCGGTAGCGTTCGGGGACACGAGCGACAGGGCACCGCGATCCGAGCGAAGGCCCGGGGCGAGGAGCGATGGCACAGACGCAGCATCCGGACGACGACGGGGCCTGGGCGACCGGTCCGGGCGGCGGGGCCCCCAGGATGCCCGAGCCCGGTGGCGACGCCGCCACGACCGCGCTCCCGCCGTACGGCGCCCCGCAGACCCCCGGCCGGGGCACCGCCGCGCCGCTGGGCACGGTCGGCGACGGCCGCTACCGGCTGACCCACCGGCTGGGCCGGGGCGGCATGGCCGAGGTGCTCGCCGCCCAGGACGTCCGGCTGGGGCGGACCGTCGCGGTGAAGCTGCTCCGCGGTGAACTGGCCCAGGACGAGATCGCACGGCTCCGCTTCACCAGGGAGGCGCACGCCGTCGCGGCGCTCAACCACCACGCGATCGTCGCCGTGTACGACACCGGCGAGGAGTACGTCGGCGAGGAGTCGACGCCGTACATCGTGATGGAGCTGGTCGAGGGCCGGACCGTCCGCGAGCTGCTGGTCGACGAGGAGGAGCCGCCGGTCGACCAGGCGCTGATCATCATCGCCGGGGTGCTGGAGGCGCTCGCCTACAGCCACCGGCACGGCATCGTGCACCGTGACATCAAGCCGGCCAACGTGATCATCACGACCACCGGCGCGGTCAAGGTGATGGACTTCGGCATCGCCCGGGCGCTCACCGGCACGGCCTCGACCATGACCCAGACCGGCATGGTCATGGGCACCCCGCAGTACCTCTCGCCGGAGCAGGCGCTGGGCAAGCCGGTCGACCACCGCTCCGACCTGTACGCGGCCGGCTGCATGCTCTACGAACTGCTGGCCCTGCGGCCGCCGTTCACCGGTGACACCCCGCTGTCGGTGGTCTACCAGCACGTGCAGGACATCCCGGTGCCGCCCTCGCAGGCCAATCCGCGGGTCCCGGCCGGCCTGGACCACCTGGTGCTGCGCTCGCTCGCGAAGAACCCGGACGACCGCTTCCAGGACGCGGACGAGTTCCGCGCGCACATCGAGCACGCGCTGCGCGAGCTCACCGGCGGCACCGGCGGCTGGCCGCTCGGCGCGACGGCCGGGCTGGCCGCGGCCGGCCAGGGCCACGGCGGGATGCCGCCGCGGGGTGCGGACGAGACGGCGGTGCTCGGGGCGGGTGTCCCGGGCGACCCGACGGCGATGCTGCCGTACCAGGTGCCGGGCGGCCCGCACACGCCGTCCTCCGGGTACCCGCCCTACGGCGGCGGCGACGGTCCGGACGACGGGCACGGCGGCGGGCACGGGCGCGGTGGCGGCGGGCGCCGTCCGTGGCGCTGGGTGGCCGGCATCGTGGCGGTGGTCGTCGCGGCCAGTGCGGGCATCGCCATGGCGCTGAGCGGCAACGACAACGGCGGTGGCGGCGGGAAGCCGAGCGACCTCGGTCCGAGCACCGGGGTGGTGTCGACGGCGCCGGAGGCGACCACGCCCAGCTCCGGCGCGACCACGACGACGCCCCCGACCGGGCAGAACTCGCGCCGTCCGACGCAGTCGCAGCAGACCGACACCAACAACAACGGCGGCAACCAGACCCAGGCGCCGAGCCAGCCGACCGGCAAGCACACGACCAGCCCGGCGGCGACGCCGAGCAGCACCGGCAGCAAGGCGCCGAGCCCGAGCATGTCGGCGTCCGGCACGGCCAGTGCTCCGCCGACCAACACCCCGACCACGGGGACGGGCGGCGGCGCGACGACGCCCCCGGCCACGGCCCCGCCGGCGACCAACCCGCCGCCGACCGGCGGTGGCAGCCAGACGCCGCCGGCCGGGGGCGCTGCCGGGGGCGCTGCCGGCGGCACTGTCCCGAAGCCGACCGGCGGGGCGGCCACCCCGGCCGTTCCCTGACCGGTTGATTCGTCCCGCGGTTCCGGGGGGGGGGGGGGCGCCCCCCCCCGGGCCCCCCCGCCCCCCCCGGGGGGGGGGGGGGGGGGGGGGCGTCCGGCATCAGAAGGCCCCCCCACCCCCCCCCCCCGCCGCCCCCGGG
>NZ_JBIVGI010000038.1:0-73161 GCF_044748625.1 Kitasatospora sp. NPDC089913
GCCCCCCCGGGCCCCGGCCCCCGGGGGTGCCGCCTTATAACAGCCCCCCCCCCCCCCGCGGGCGGGGCCCCCCCCGGGGGGGGGGCCCCCCGGGGGGGGGGCGGCCCCCCCCGGGGGGGGCCCCGCCCCGCTCCGTCGTTCCGCTGCTTGTTCGTCCCGGCTGCTCCGCGCGCGTCCGCGACGGCTACCTGCTGCGCTCGCGGGCGGAGGTGAGCCGGCCACGCACGGCGGCGTGCACCTCGGCCTCCTCGGCCGGATCGGCGGCGAGGCGGCGCAGGCGCTCCAGCACGCGGGCGTCACCGGTGGTGGCGACGTGCCTCGCGGCGAGCTCCCGGGTGGACTCCTCGCAGTCCCAGAGGCACTCGACGGCCGGCCCCTCCGGGAAGTGCACGTCGGTCGCGGCGAGCGCCCGGGCCGCGCGGCCGCGCAGCTCCGAGGAGACGGCCTCGCCGTAGATGTGGCGCAGGACCGGGACGGCCTCGGTGGCGGTCAGCCGCCCCGCGCCGTCGACCAGCGTCCCGAGCCCGGCGTCGGCGCCGGACACCCCGTGCAACAGCACCCAGCGGCGCAGCCCGCCCACCACCAGCGGCGCGTCGGTGGGCTCGCCCGCGTCGGCCAGCAGGCGCACGGCGGCCTCGCCGAGGGCGCTGTCGGCACCCCCGGTGGCCGGATCGGCCCAGCGGCGGGCATGGGCCAGCGCCTCCGGACCGCGCATCCGCCCGAGCAGTTCCAGGGCGAACCGGACCAGCCGGTCGTCGACCTCCGCCGCGGCGGCCTCGATCAGCCCGGCCGCGGCCGGGTCCTGCCGGTCGACGAGGTGGCGCAGGGCCGCCCGGCGGGCACCGGGGAGACCGGTGCGGGCCGCCTCCAGGACGGCGGGCCGGTCCTCCGGCCGCACCACGGCGGCCAGGCAGCGGGCGGCGGCGGCGGCGCGGCGGTCCACCGCGTCCGGACCCGGTCCGTCCTCCTGCGAGGAGCCGGCACGGGCCGGGCCGCCGGCGAAGGCCGCGGCACCGAGGCCGCCGAGCTCCCCCTGGTCGGCCCAGGCCAGGACATCGGCCGTGGACCAGCCCGGGGTCACACCGCTGCGGTTCAGCTGTCGCTGCCACACGTCGAAGGGGGCCTGCTCGGCGGCGGCCGCGACCCTCGGGTGGTAGGCGGCCCAGAGCCGCCAGGGCCTGGGCTCGTAAGCGCTCCGCACCATCTCGCGCAGCTCGGCGTCGCCCTCGGGGCCGGGGGCGAAACGGTCCAGCACGGCCGTCCCGAGCAGCAGCAGGCCCCGGTCGTCGTCGCGCAGCGCGAGCTCGTCCAGCGCCCAGGCCCAGCTGGTGCCGGTGGCGGCGTACTCGCGGAGCATCAGCAGCGCGTCCCGCCGGCCGTACGCGGCGAGGTGGCCCAGGACGGAGAGCGCGAGGCCGGTGCGGGCCTCGTCCTCGTCGAGGAGGTCCTCCGGGGAGTGGAGGTGGTCCTCGATCCCGTCGAGCGGCGCCTCCAGCTCCATGTAGAGGCGCGCGTAGTAGAGGGAACGGTTCTCGACCTGCCAGTCGGCTCGCGGATCCCTGGTGACGCACTCCTCCAGCGCGGCGATGGCCTCGGTGCGGTCGGCGGCCAGCGCATGGAGCTGCCCGTCACCGCGACCTCGCTGCAGGAGGCCGAGGAGGCTGGCACTGGGTGCTATCACTGGCTCGAACATGAGGTCAGCATCCGTTGCGGCGGTCGTAGTGGCAACGGGATTTCCGTCGCCGGGGTCTCTGGTGGGTACTGCGGTGGGCGCCCGGGCGCCGGAATCACCGAAGGTTACCGCCTCGGGCAGCCTGTCGCACACAGGGCGACCGGCCCTTTGTGCGCACTGGCATATGCCGGGGGAACTTTGACGGCGATCTGTCCAAATCGCCCACAAGGGTGAGAACGCTGTGCGACAGTCGATGCCACCACGCACCGGCCGCTCTCCACGAACGGACCACTGGACTCACCATGCCAAAGTCGCCCACGACCGGCCCACCACCCGTCGCGCCCCCGAGCGAGGGCACGACGGACGGCGAGGGGCCGGTGGGCGAGAGAGTGGACAGCGCCATCCGCACCTCGACCGGCGCGGCCGTGATCGGCTCCGCCGAGTGGGACCTCCTCACCGACGACGTCCGCTGGTCCGCCGAGGCCTACCGGCTGCTCGGCTGCGACCCCGGACACGGACCGCTCAGCCTCGACCGGCTGCCCGACCGCCTGAGCGAGGCGGACCGGCCGCAGCTGCGCCGGATGATGACCGACGCGCTGGTGCACGGACGGTACGCCTTCGGCACCCTCCAGGTCCGGCGGCCCGACGGCGGGCACGGCATGATCGAGTGCACCGGCGAACCCGTGCTGGGCACCGACGGCACCGTCACCGCGCTGCGCATGCTGCTGCGCCCCGCGAACCCCTCCTGACCGGCCCCGACCCACCGGCCGTCACGACCCACCAGTCGTCACGACCCCACCGGCCCTCTGAGCCCTTCACGCCACTCGAGCCACTCGGGCCCTTCGCGCCGCTCGAGCCCTCCGAGCCCTTCCGGCCCCGGGACCCGGCCGCCGCAGCCGGCCCCGGTCAGGCGCGCGCGGGCCGCTTCTTCGCGTCCGCCGCCCGCAGCTCCCGCCCCAACTGCTCCCGCAGCTCGTCCACCACCGGCACCCCCCGGTAGCGCGCGGTCAGCCGGTACATCTCCCGCAGCCGGTCCCAGGTGCGGTGCGAGGAGTTCTGGCCGATCAGGTTCAGCACCAGCTTGCACTGGGTGTCCGCCGCGTCGGGCTCCCCGGTGAGCCAGTGCACCGAGGCCAGCGTGATCCGGTCGAACAGCGCCGACCGCAGCTGCCCCGTCCCCTCCCGCAGCCGGATCACCCGCTCGGCGTGCCGACGGGCCTGGTCTGCGGCCGCCCGGTCGTGCTCGGCGAGCGTCCGCAGCACCAGCGCCTGCATGCCGCGCAGCTCCGCCTCGTCGAAGACCTGCATCCACGACGGCGGCGGACCGTCCGGGTCCTCGGCGAAGAGCTCCTCCGCCTCGCCCAGCAGCCGCCAGGTCGCCTGCGACTGCCCGATCGAGGCGTGCGCCCAGGCCTCGACCGTGTTCAGCATGGCGCGCGTCCTCGGCAGCATCCGGCCGCCGCTCGCCTTGGCCGCCGCCATCAGGCCGATCGCCTCGTCCGCCCGCCCCAGGTGCACCATCTGGCGCGCCGCCCGGGAGATCGCCTCACCGGCCCGGGGCCGGTCGCCGGCCTCCCGGGCGGAGTCCGCGGCCAGCATGAAGTACTTCTGCGCGGTCGGCTCCAGGCCCACGTCGTGCGACATCCAGCCCGCCAGCACCGCCAGGTTGGCCGCGACCAGCCACAACCGCTGGGTCACGGCCGGGCTGTGCCGGTGCGTCAGCAGACCGCCCACCTCGTTGAGCTGGCCGACCACCGCCTTGCGCTGCAGTCCGCCGCCGCGGGCCGCGTCCCAGGCCCGGAACACCTGCACCGAGCGCTCCAGCGCCTCCACCTCGTCGAGCCCGACCGGGCCCGGGTCGTACAGGTCCACCACCGGACGGGCACCGCCCTGGGTGAGCACCGGGCGCGGGCCGGGGGCCGACGCCGCGTAGGCGACCTCGGCCCCTCCCAGCCAGCCCTTCAGCGAGTCGGCGACGACCGCCCCCGCCGTGAGCGCGGCACCCGCGCCCACCAATCCACGTCGGTTCAGCATGAGGTCCATTCCCGTGAACTCGGTGAGGACCGCGGCCGTTCGATCCGGCTCCCATGGTGACGAGGTGGCGGACTGCGCCGCTCCGGTCCTGGTGGGCCGGTGTCGTTCCAGACCGAGGTCCTCAGTGGTGACGACACGGCCGAGCCGCTCCGTGAACACGGCTGCCAGTACCCTCGGCACCGGATCGCGCGGGATCTCCCCCTGCTCGATCCACCGCCGCACCCGCGAGGTGTCGGTGGACAGCTGCTGCTGTCCCATCGCGGCACCGCGCCTGTTGACCAGCCGCGCGAGCTCGCCCTTGGACCATCCGGTCAGGACGAACAGATCGGCGAGTCGGGTGTTGGGTCCCCTGCTCACGTGAAGCCCCCAGGTTCCTCGGCTGGTTCGAGGCTAGAGGCTCCGTCATGTGCCGGGCGAGCATTCGCCAGGCTTCGCCAGGGTCCGCCACATTACCAACCACCGGCATCCGGGTGTCATGTAGAGGTGCGCCACCTCGACCCCCGGGTCGGGCGGTGTCCCAGGCCGGTACGGGGTTCCCCCGCACGGGTCGCGGGGCGCCCCCGGTCCTCACCCGAGGGGGTGGCGCGGCCGGGTGGCGCGGGAGCGCCGGGCACGGCCACGGCAGTACCGGCCGACCGCATTCCCCAGGGTGCGGACGGCCGGTCCACCGCCGCAGCACGGGGCTCCGGCCCCGGCGTCCGTGCCCGGCGCCCGCACACCACCCGGCCGGGGCAGGACCGCCGTCGCGCCAGGAAGCACACGGCACCGGCCCACCCCGTGACCCCCCGCGGGGCCGCACCCGCAGACGGACAGGAAGGGACCACCCTCACCCCATGTACTCCTCAGCGACCTCCCCGACGCCGACCACGACCCGCACCGCGCTGCGCCCCCCCACCGCAGCCGTCGGCCGTCCCGGCCCGAAGCAGGTCCCGCCGCCGTCCCGGCCCGCCGCCCCGCGCGCCGCCGACGGCCGGTCCGGGGACGCGCGGGGCCAGGCCGCCCGGACCGCACTCGGACTGCGCCCGGCCGAGACCGCCGGCCCCCGCGTGCCCGGCGCCCGGATCCCCGCCGTCCGCCCCGGCGACGGCCGGCTGCTGCGGCCGCCGGCCCGGCCGGGCCAGCCCATGACGCAGGAGCGGATCGACCCCTCCGCGCTGCAGACCCCGGCCGTCCGGGCCGCCCTCGCCGGGGTCGCGCGGATATGCCCCGCCTTCACCCCGCGCCAGGTGCTGCGCGAGGGGAGCCGCCACATCCTGGTGGCGGGCACCATCGGCCGGGCGCCGGTGGTGGCCAAGTGCCTCGCCCCGCAGGCCGTGCGGAGCGAGTACTTCGAACAGCTGGTCGCCGACTTCCACCACGAGGTCGCGGTCTACCGGGCCTTCGTGCGGCACCGTCCGCCGGTCCGGCTGCCCCGGCTGGTGGCCGCCGACCACGACCGCTGCGTCCTGGTGATGGAGCGGGTCCCCGGCCGGCCGGCGGCCCGGGAGCGCCACCCGGTCAACGCCCCGACGCCCGGCGAGGTGCGCGCGCTGCTCACCGCCGTCCGGACGCTCAACCTGTGGCGCCCGCCGACCGACGTCTTCCAGCCCCGGCTGGACTACCAGCTGGAGATCGCCCGCTACCACTCGGTGGGCCAGCTCACCGACCGGGACGCCGGCGACCTGCGCGGTCTGCTGCACGGGCTCGGCCACGGTCCGCTCCAGCTCTGCCACGGCGACGCGCTGCTCAGCAACATGCTGCTGGCGCCGTCCGGTCCGGTGCTGGTCGACTGGGAGCAGGCCGGCTGGTACCTGCCCGGCTACGACCTGGCGGTGCTCTGGAGCGTCCTCTCCGGTGACACCGCGGCCCGTCGGCAGATCAGCCAGCTCGCGCAGAGCGGCGGCACGATGGCCCGGGACGCGTTCCTGGTGAACCTGGTGCTGGTGCTGATGCGGGAGATCCGGCTGTACGACGTGCCGGGCGCCGGCGAGGAGCAGCGGATCATGATCCGCCGGCTCTACGACGACGCCGCGCTGGCCCGCCGGGCCGTCCGGGCCGCCGTCGGGACCAGGTGAGGCCCGTCCGGGCCGGTACTGCCGGACGACGCTCCTCCGGAGGGGCCGGAGGGCGCCCCGGCCGAGGACCGGTCAGTGCCGCACGCCGCGCTCCAGGGCGGCCCGACCGGCGGCCTCCAGGACGACCTCGTCCGGGGCCAGATGGACCCGGCTGCTGAGCACGTCCCGCAGGTACCGCTCCAACGG
Source organism: Kitasatospora sp. NPDC089913 (assembly GCF_044748625.1). Taxonomy (NCBI): domain Bacteria; kingdom Bacillati; phylum Actinomycetota; class Actinomycetes; order Kitasatosporales; family Streptomycetaceae; genus Kitasatospora; species Kitasatospora sp. NPDC089913. The sequence continues at coordinate 5,947 of NZ_JBIVGI010000038.1, forward strand.
GTGACGCCGGCTCAGCCCCGGGTTCCCGGTGAGCGAGACGGCCTGCTGGACGGCGGCCGTCGCCGCCCGGGTGGCCAGCAGGTGCGCCGGCCCCGTCCGGGCCACCGCCTCCGGCTCGGCCCGGTCCACCCGCGCGGCCAGCCCGTGCACGAGTTCCTCGGCGCCGATCAGCTGGGCCTCGATCTCGCCCAGCGCGCTGCGGTAGCGGGGCAGGCTGCCGAGCGGCTCGGTCAGATTGGCCGGAGTTCGCTGGTGCAGGAAGCGCACCAGCCAGTCCTGGGCCGAGCGGGCCACCCCGACGGCCACCGCCGAGAGCGCCAGATCGTGCCAGGCGCGGGCCAGTTCGGCCGCCGGGACGGCAGCGGCGGAAGCGGCGGCTCCCTTTCCGGCGCCGGCGGGCGGGTTCAGACCGAGGGCCAGTTCGGCCGGTACCCGCACCTGCTCGAGGACCACGTCGTGGCTGGCGCTGGCCCGCAGACCGAGCTGGTCCCAGGTCGGATCGACCTCCAGGCCCTCGCTCTCGCCGCGCACCAGGAAGGTGCCGGTCCGGGGTTCCGGTTCGTCGGTCCGGGCGGTCACCGCCATCCAGGCCAGCGCCTCGGCGCCGGTGCAGTACGTCTTCCGGCCCGTCAGCAGCCAGTCCTCGCCGTCCCGTCGCGCCACCGTGGCCGGCGGCTCGCCCTCGCGGCTCCCGGGTTCCGCCCGCAGGGTGTTGACCAGGGCCGGACCGCGCCGGGACTCGGTGAGCAACCGCCGGTAGCCGGCCGTCGGCCAGCCCGCGGTCCGGGCCTGCTCGGCGTGCTGGAGCAGGGTGAAGGCGGTGACCACGGCCACCGAGGCGTCCCCGCGGCCGAGTTGGGCCAGGACCTGGACGGTGTCGGCGAGGGTGCCGCCGGGGCCGCCGTAGCGGGCGCCGACGGTCAGGGTCAGCAGTCCGGCCTCGTGCACCGCCTCGATGCCCTGGTACGGGAAGGTCGCGTCGCGGTCGTGCTCCTCGGCCCGGGCGGCCAGCAGGTCGACGACCCGGGGCAGGCCGGCGAGGGCGGCCTCGACGGGGGAGGGCTCGGGGCCGGTCGACGGGACGGCGGACGGCTGGTCGGCAGCGACGGTACGCATGGGGCTTGGGCCTCCGGGGCGGCAGCGTGGGCTCGGGGTGCGCACCCGACGGCGGGCTTCGGGCCCGGTGCCGACGGCCGGCCCGGCCACGCCTCCGCCGTTGTCGGGGGCTCGGCCGTTCCACTGTCGGCGCCGGCACCCCCGTCGGCTGGTGCGGGGAACGGCGGGCGGCACGCCGGGACGGGCGCGCGGTACCTGGCGGCGGCCCGGGACTCCGGCTCGATGGCCACCCCGGGACCCGGGGTCCGGCACAGGGGCCGCCCCCGGATCGGCGCCGGCCGCTCGGCCGGCCGCCCGCCGCCTCGGGGGACGAATCCCCCTCAGTGACCCGGACACGCCGCGCTGGCGGTGCGCCGCAGGTCGAGGTAGCTGCGACGGGTCAGCAGCGGGAGACGGCACGGCATGTTCGCGACTTTACGAAGCCGTGATCGAAGCCGTCAAGCAGCGCCCGAGGCCCGGACGGGGCGGGGCGGCCCGCACGGGGCGGCCCGGGTCGGGTCGGGCCGGAGAACGCGGCGGGACGCCTCGGCGGATGTCCCGACGGGCAGCCCGGTGGACACCACGGGGGCGGCCGAACGGGAACCGGAACGCTGCCCTCCGGGCCATCGGCCCGCCTCGTTCAGCCCTGCTGGAACATGTCCGCGGGCAGCGGCTTGAGCAACTGGTAGAGATCGTCCGAAATCGGTCGGTCCCAGGAGGCGATGGTGACCTGCACACCGTCACTCCGGCCGAACTGGGCACAGAAGACCCGGCCCTCGCTGACCTTGACCTTCTTCACGATCAGCAGATCGTCCCCGAGCATGACGGGGAAGTCCTCCGCCGAGACGAAGTCGACCGGTTCCTCGTTCTCCAGCGCCGCGAGCAGCTGGCGCACCTCGAAGGGCACGCTGTCGCCGGTCTCGCGGGCCGGCGAGCCCTCGGGGAGGTTGCCGATGAACATCGCCGGGCCTCTGCCGCCGAACAGGTCGTAGCGCAGGAAAATCCCCTGGCAGGCGCCGTCCGGGCCGGTCATCATGGCTGCACCGAAGTCGCCGGGCCAGTCGCCCGGGTCCATGGCGAGCACGTCGAAGTCCGGGCCGGTGGGCTGACCGGAGCGACGGCGGAGAAAAGACATGGGAACATCGTACGTGCCCGCCACACCGCGCTCGCGGGGTGGGTGGGGCGCCGGACGGAGATCCACGCTCAGAGACCAATGTTGACTCTGAGCAACCGTCCGGGCTACGTTCGGTTCAGCACGGCAGCCGTTCTGGGTTTCACCCTCCGGGGGGACGGCCTGTCGCAACGCGGCCCTACACGCGTTTCCCTCACTGTGCACACCGTCGTGCCGAGCACCCAGCTCCGCCGTCGCGCCGCACAGCACACAAGCCAACAGTTCCATGTTTCACAGGCAAGGTCTGCGGGGCCCCGGCCCGTCGCTCCCGCAGACCTGCTCGGGACGCCGCCGCGTGGGGGCGTGCGGGTCCCGAGCACGGTGCCGCCCCTGAGTCGCTCTCGGGGACCGGCGCCATCCTCCCGGCGACTGCCGGCCCCTCGTGGGCCGGGACCGGCCGACGCACCCCCGGTGCGCAGAGGGATGACTGGGAGGAGGCTCGGCAGCGCTGCCGGGTCGCACAGCAGGCGCCGTGTCTGGCCGCGTGGGGGCGGTGGGCACGGCGTCTGCCTGTGCTCATACTCTGAGCTGCGTTTGTCCAGCAGTCAACAGAAATTATGACGGGGCACGTTCAAATGTGATCGGAATGATGACCACCGGAGACCTTCGGGGGCGTACGACCGCCCCTGGACACCCCGGCGGGGTATCCGGCGCCGGGGTATTCGGCGCCGGAATGTCCGGCCTGGGGACGTCCGGCTCCGGGACGTCCGACGCCCGGGCCGGGTACCGACCCGGCGGCCCGGACCGGCACCCGGCCGGGGGCACGGCCCCGGATCCGGTCAGGTGAGGTCGAACTCGCCGTCCCGCGCGCCGAGCACGAAGGCCCGCCACTCCCCCGGCGTGAACACCAGGATCGGGCCGTCCTCCTGACGGCCGTCCCGCATGCCGATGTAGCCGTCCACGAAGGCGATCTGGACGTCCCCGACACCCTGGCTGCTGAAGAGCCAGGTCGCCCCGGTGAAGTCCACCTTCGGCTTCCCGCTCGCGGCGAGCTCCGCCACCTCGGTCGCCTCCACCCCGGTCCCGCTGTTGGCTGCCACTGCTGCTGTCTCCTCCCGACGGCCTGAACGCGCCCAGCCTAGTCACCGCCGCGGTCCCGGTCAGCGGGATCACCAGGTCTCCACCGGTCGGGGGAGGACGGACCGTCGACGACGGGCGGGGGTCGCCGCGCACGCCCCGGCGCACTCCCCGGGGCGCGTGTCCCGCACGGGCGCGCGGCGGGCGAACTGCCAGAGTGTGGGGAGCCCGCACCGCGGGAAGCCCCCACCGAACGCCCCGAGGAGCAGCCGATGAGCCGCCGGGACGGCACCCGCGCCGATGTCATCCCCATCTCCGAGGCCGCCTCGGCGCAGCCGCCGGCGCCCCGCACCCCGTCCGGACCCGCCCCGCTGCCCCGGCCCACCCCCGGCCGGCCGCCCGTGCACGGCCGGGTCGGGGTCGTCCTGGTCTCGCACAGCCAGGAACTCGCCAACGCCGTCCGCACCCTGGCGCTCGCGCTGACCCCCTCCGCCGGACCCGCCCCGGTGGCGAGCACCGGCGGGGACCTCGTCGCCGGACCCGGTATCAGCGCGGTGCTCGTCGCCGCCGCCACCCGCCGGGTCGACCAGGGGCACGGCGTGGTCGTCCTGGCCGACCTCGGCGGTGCGGTGACCACCGTCCGGGCCCTGCTCGCCGAGGCCGACGAGCACGGTCTGCCGTTCCCGGTGCGGTTCGCCAACGCCCCGTTCGTCGAGGGCGCGGTGGCCGCGGTGGCCACCGCCACGGCCGGCGGCGACCTCGCGGCGGTACTGGACGCCGCCGAGGAGGCGTACCGCCAGCCCAAGGGCTGACCGGGACCGGGGGAGCCGACGGGGCGGGGGGGGCGGGGCGCGGACCGGGCGGGGGGCGGACCGGGCGGGGCCTCCCACCGCTCCCCCCGTGACCGCTTCCGGCCGCCTCCGGCCGTTCTCGGCGTTCCGGCACACGGCGGGTGACCGCGCGGCTACCATCGGCGCGGGGCCGGCCGAGCGGGCCGGGTCGTCGTGAGGGGGGAACCTCAGCCATGCGTGTGGTCGTCACCGGCGGAGCCGGATTCATCGGGGCCAACCTGGTCCGGGCCCTGCTGGCCCGCCCCGAGGTGGACGAGGTCCGGGTCGTGGACAACCTCTCCACCGGGCAGAAGGCCAACCTGGCCGGCACCGGGGCCGTGCTCCACGAGGGCACGATTCTCGACCCGGAGCTGCTGGACGAGGCCTTCGCCGGGGCCGACGCGGTGGTCCACCTCGCCGCGCTGCCCTCCGTACCGCGCTCGGTGGCCGATCCGCTGGCCAGTCACCACGCCAACGCCACCGGCACCCTGGAGGTCCTGGAGGCCGCCCGCCGCGCCGGCGGCCTCTACGTGGCCGCCGCGTCCTCCTCCTCGGTCTACGGCGCCAACCGGGAGCTGCCCAAGCGGGAGACCATGCGCACCGCGCCGATGAGCCCGTACGCGGTCAGCAAGCTCGCCACCGAGGCCTATCTGGCGGCCTACCACCACTGCTACGGGCTGGGCGTGCTGCCGCTGCGGTTCTTCAACGTGTTCGGCCCGCTGCAGCCCGCCGGGCACGCCTACGCGGCGGTCGTCCCGGCCTTCCTGGACGCCGCCCTCGCCGGGCGGCCGCTGACGGTGCACGGGGACGGCGGGCAGAGCCGGGACTTCACCTTCGTCGGCACCGTCACCCAGGTGATCACCGACGCGGTGCTGCGGCGGGTCGTGAGCGCGGACCCGGTCAACCTGGCCTTCGGGACCCGCACCTCGCTGCTGGAACTGGTCGGCGAGCTGGAAACGGTGCTCGGCCACCCCGTCGAGGTCGCGCACACCGAGCCCAGGCCGGGCGACGTCCGGGACTCGCAGGCCGACAACACACGGCTGCGCGAGCTGTTCCCCGACGTCCGCCCGGTCCCGCTGCGCGAGGGCCTGGAGCGGACGGCGTCCTGGTTCCGCACCCTCTAGCTCGTCAGGGGCGCAGCGCGCCGTCCCACTGGAAGGCCGTCTCGACCGGGCCGGACACCGCCCGGTCGATCCAGCCGAGTTCGCGCTCCCCCATCGGCGGCAGCGCGTCCAGCGGGTACCAGCCGACCGCGAGCGTCTCGTCCTCGTCCGCCCGGATCTCCTCGCCCAGCGGGCGGCAGCGGAAGACGACCTCCAGGTACTGCGTCACATCGCCGTTGGGGTAGGTGATGTCCGGCGAGACGGTGAGCGCGACCAGCCGTTCGGCCACGGTGGCGATCCCGGTCTCCTCCAGGCACTCCCGGACCGCTCCGTCGGCCGGCTGCTCGCCGGGGTCGAGGATGCCGCCCGGCGGCGCCCAGTTGCCGTCGTCGGCGCGCTGGACGAGCAGTACCCGGCCCTTCTCGTCCAGGACGACGGCGGCGGCGGCGCTGAGCCAGAGCTTGCGGGGGCCGACCACCGCGCGGAGATCGGCCAGGAACTTCGGAATCGCCATGTGCCGAAGCCTATCCGGGCGCCGGACCCGCCCGGAGGGGCGCCCACCGGGCGGGTGCGGCGGTAACGGTGAGCGGGTACGGCGGTGCGGGCGGGCGGCGGTGGGCCGGGCGGAGTGCTCAGGTCCGGCGGAGCGGGCGGGCCGGGGAGCCGACCACCACCTCGCCGGGGGCCACGTCCCTGGTCACCACCGCGGCCGCGCCGACGAAGGCCCCGGCACCGATCTTTCGGCCCTGGAGCACCACGGCGTTGGAGCCCACGGTGGCGCCGTCGGCCAGCAGCACCGCTCCGGAGACGTTGCCGCCCGGGTAGACCGTCACCCGCTCGCCGAACACCGTGTCGTGGCCGACCGTCGCGTTGTAGTGGACCTGGCTGTGCGGGCCCAGCCGCACGCTGCTGGACACGTACGCGCCGCCCATCACCAGGCAGCCCGGGCCGAGCAGGGTGTCCGGGGCGATCAGCGCCCGGGGGTGGACCAGGGTGAACGGTTCCGCCCCCAGGCCGTCCAGCAGGGCGGACAGCCGCTGCCGGACGGCCGGGTCGGCGATGCCGACCAGGTAACGGGCGCCGGGTCCGAGGTCCGCGGGCCTGCGGACGGGCAGGCCGCGGACGGTGGCACCGTGCTGACGGTCGTCGAGGAACCCCGCGACCGGGACGCCGGCCGCGAGCGCGGTGTCCAGCGCCTCGCGGCCGACGCCTCCGGCGCCGGCGATCCAGAGTGCGGGCGGGTCCGCTGCGGTGGGCACGGGAGCCATCCTGCCGGGTCCGGCGGTCAGGACGCCTCCTCGACGGCGGCGCCGACCGGTGCCGGGCGGGACGGCCGGGCGCGGAGCGGCGGGACCGGCCGCGGCCCGGTGGCCTGCCGGGGCAGGCCGATCACGGCGGGAGCCGGCTCGGCCTGCCCCGGCGCCGCGGCGGTGACCGGGGCGACACCGGTGACCGCGACCGCCGTGTCTGCGGGCTCGGTCGGCGCCGGGAAGCCCGGGTTGACCCCGCCGGCGGCGGTGATCCCGGCCGGGTTCAGCAGCACCTTGACGGTCAGCAGCAGGATCCGCAGGTCGAGGCCGAGCGAACGGTTCCGGACGTACCAGAGGTCGAGCTCGATCCGCTCCGGCCAGGTGATGGAGTTGCGGCCCTGGACCTGGGCCCAGCCGGTGAGGCCGGGCCGCACGTCGAGCCGGCCGCGCTGGCGGCGGGAGTAGTGGACGACCTGCTCGGGGAGTGTGGGCCGGGGCCCGATCACGCCCATCTCGCCGCGTGCGACGTTCCACAGCTGCGGCAGCTCGTCCAGGCTGGTCCGGCGGAGCAGGTCCCCGAGCCGGGTGATCCGGGGAGCGTCCGGCTCCTCCGGGAAACGTTTGTCCCGCATGGTGCGGAACTTGAGGATCTCGAACTCCTTGCCCCGCAGCCCCGTCCGGGTCTGCCGGAAGAGCACCGGTCCGCCCATGGTGCAGCGGATCAGCAGAGCGATCACCAGACCCAGCGGAATCGCGACGATCCCGGTCAGGACGGTGATCGCGAGGTCCCCCCCTCGCTTCATGACGGTCCTTCCCCTGATGCGGTGGTGTGGTCAGTGGGCGGGCTCAGCCGACCGTCCAGGGCAGCCCCTTCACCCGGGCGACGGCCGCGTAGGTGGCCAGCGAGACGGCGGCGACCGCCCGTTGGTCGAACTCCGCCTCGGCACGGCGGCGGGCCGCCGTGCCGAGGCGCTCGCGCAGGCCGGGCTCGGTGAGAAGCCGGTCCAGCGCACTGGTGAGGGCCCGGGCGTCCCCGGGCGGGGCGAGGAGCAGGTGCTCGTCGTGGGTGCCGACCTCGCGGCAGCCCCGGATGTCGCTGAGCACCATCGGCAGGCCACCGGCGGCGGCCTCCATGGCGGAACGGGAGAACCCCTCCCGGTAGGAGGGGAGGACGAAGACGTCCAGCGCGGCGTAGACGGCGGGCATGTCGTCGCGCGGACCGAGGAAAGCGACCCCGGACTCGGCGCCGTGGGCGTCCGGCTTGTCCGGGTCGTCGGGGCCGATCCAGACGAACCTGGCCTTGCCGGCCAGGGCGCGGGCGGCCTCGGCGTACTCCCCGATGCCCTTCTCGGCGACCCGTCGGCCGACCCCGCCGACCAGCAGCTCGTCCGGCCCGAGGCCCAGCTCGGCGCGCAGCCGGGCCCGGGCCCGGGCGCGTTCACCGGGATCGGTGGCGAAGCGGGTGAGGTCCACCCCGTTGCCGACCACCCGCGAGCGGCGGGCCGGGACGGCGCGGGCCAGGGTCCGGCGGTCCTCGCCGTTCTGGTACAGCTCGGCGTGCGAGAACCGGGCGGCGAAGGCCTCCGCGCCGAGCACGAAGGCGCGCTTGGCGAACGGGTCGTGCGCCTGCGCCCACAGCCCGTGGCAGGTGTTGACCACCACCGGGACGCGGGCCAGCCGGCCCAGGATCCGGCCGAGCACACCGGTCTTCGGGTTGTGGGTGTGCAGCACGTCCGGGCGGATCCGGCGGAGCACGGCCAGCAGCTCGCGGGCCGCGGCGGCGTCGGCGCGCGGCTCCCAGGCCCGGGTCAGCGCGTGCAGCGGCTCGTGCCGCACGCCGATCGCCGCCAGGTCCGGCAGGTACGGGCCCGGAGCGCTGATCCCGTACGTCTCGAAGCCGGCCTCCAGGTCCACCTTGAGCTCGGTGGCGAGGAGCAGCTGGAGGCTCATGTCGACGGTGGTGAGGTGGGCGACCCGCAACGGGCGGCCGCCGGGGCCGCGCAGGCGCGGGGGTATCCGGTCCTCAGGCACGGGCGCCCACCGCCTTCGCGGTGGCGACGATCCTGGCGTAGGCGCGCTCGGGGATCAGCCGGCCGTGGAGTTTGGCGCGGAAGAAGTCGATCGGGTCGGTGCGGCGGACCGGCACCCGGCGCAGCCGTACCGGGTCGACCCCGGGGGTGTTGCGGCCGACCTCGCCGGTGGCGGCGGTCCGGAACCGGGCGCGCAGCGCGGGCTCCATGTGCGGGACCGGCACGCCCCAGGTGTAGGCGTAGTGGCTGGGGCGGACGCCCAGGTGCTGCTCGACCTCGTCGTTGCAGGCGTCCAGCTCGGCGGTGGTGAGCAGCTCGGGCCGGGCGTGGGTGCGGGTGTGGTTGGCGACCGTGCACAGACCGGAGGCGGTCATCTCGCGCAGTTGCTCCCAGCTGAGCGCGGGGGCACCGGCGGCCTTGGCGGTCGATCCCTCCCAGCGCATCTCGCCGCCGACGTGGCCGCTGGCCAGGTAGACGGTGAACGGCAGCCGGCGCTCGCGCAGCAGCGGCCAGGCGTTGTCGAACACGTCCGCGAATCCGTCGTCGAAGGTCAGGACGACACCCGGGGTGCGGCGGCCCGACTCGATCCGGTCGGTGGCCTCGTCCAGGGAGACCACCCGGCCGGGCGGCAGGGCGGCGAGCAGGTCGGCCTGGGCGGCGAAGTCGGCGGTGGCGACGTCCAGCTCGTCCGGGCTGCCGCCGCCGACCCGGTGGTAGATCAGCACGGTGGCGCCCTCGCCGGGACTGCTCCCGACCCGGCGCGCCAGCTGGCGCTTCACCTGGGCCCGGATCCCCCCGGTGACCGGGGCCGTTCCGGGCGCGGCGCTGCCGCTCATCGTTCCCCCCTCTGCGGCACCCTCCCCGGCGCCGGCAAGTGGCCTCGCATCCGGCGCAGTTGGCGCTCCGGACCGACATCACAGTAGGGGGAACTGTGGGGCTGGTGCCCCGGAATTGTGAAAGAAGCGAGAAGGAGTTGGCAGTTGGGCCGAAAACCGGCCGATCCGACCGGATGGATCCGATCGGGAGTTCGGCGTGCGAGCGGTTACGGCGGAATTCGACAAAACCCCGGGCGGGGGCACCGGCACACCCGCTCCGGGAGGCCGCTTCGGGACATCGGGGCGCCGCTCGGGGACGGCGGGTCTCCCTCGCCCGGTCGGCTCAGGCCGCCGCGCGGCGGTGCCGGCGGAACACCGCGACACCGATCCGGCCGAGCATCAGCACGCCGGCGGCGAGGCAGCCCGCGACCGCCATCGCCCAGGCCGGTCCGTCACTGTCCGGAACCACGACCGCGACCACGATGCCCAGCGCGAGGCAGGCCAGACCGACCAGCGCCAGCGGCACCTGGTGGGTGACCAGGGCACCACCGTGCCAGAACCGGGTCATCCGGGTCGCGCCGTGCGGGTGGTAGTGATCACGTTCCGCGTCTGCCATGAGCCCAAGGTACCTCGGGGCCGCCGCCGGAGCAGCCCGCAGGGCGTGACTCTTCGGCCACGCCGGGTCACCGTCGAGGCGGCCGGCCGGGGCGCGCGCACGCGCTCCGCCGGTGCGCCCCGGCGCGCGCCGGGGTGCTCGTTCCGGCGCCGGTTCCGGCTCCCGGTCCGGCGTCGTCCCGGCTTCGTTCCGGCCCTGTCCCGGGATTGTTCCCGCGCTGCGAAAAAACCTTGCCGGTCCGGTACAACCATCAACGGGGCGTAGCTGTCTCCATTACATTGAGCGATCCAGGAGCCGTCCGCGGTGCGGGTTGGGAGTCCCCGCCGTGGACCGGAGATACCCAGGGGGCGGAGCCGCCGTGCCCTGGAGTCGGAGGCCGGGCTCTGTCCTCCGGCGGTACCGCCACGCCGCATCGGCGACCGAGGGGGAACCGTGCCGCAGTCCCATTCCACGACGACGACCTCCGGCCTCACCGCACTCAACAGGGCCGTGGTGACCGCCCTGTCGGACCTGCGGCCGCCACCGACCGCCGCCCCGCCGCCCGCGCCCGGCCCCGCGCGACCGGCGGCCGCGTCCCCCGCGAGTGCCGTGCCGATCGACGGGCAGCCGATCGACACCCGGCCCGGTGACCGGACGCGGCGGTCCCCCGCGGCCACCCGGTCCGCCACGGCCACCCGCACCTGCTCCCGGCCGGCCCGGGCGCTGGCGCCCGCACCGGCGGCGCCACCCGCTGCCACGCCCACCGCCACGCCCGGGGGGCGGACGCGCGAGGGCGCCGAGGGCCCGGCCGGCGCTCCGGCACACGGCCCGGCCGGCAGCCCGGCCGACGCGCGGGGCGAGTGGCTGCGGTTCGCGCCCGTCCAGCCGCTGTTCCGAGCCAGGGCGGCGCAGCGGCTCGCCGTGCTCGCGTACCACGGGGTCACCGACCCCCGATCGTTCGGCGCACAGCTGGACCGGCTGCGAAGACTCGCGACACCCGTCTCGCTCGCCGCCGTGCAGGAAGCCGTCGCCGAGCGACGTCCGCTGCCCGCCCGCAGTGTGCTGGTGACCTTCGACGACGCCGACCGCAGCGTCCTCACGCACGCGCTGCCCGCGCTGATCGAACGCGGTATCCCGGCCGCGGCCTTCGTCATCTCCGAGCTGATCGGGACGGAGCGGCCGTTCTGGTGGCACGAGGCCGACTTCCTCGCCCGGCACGGCGGTCGGGCCCGTTCGCTCGACTGCGGCCACCCCTCCCAGCTGCTCCGTCGGCTCAAGGCGATGCCCGACCCGGACCGCCGGCGCAGCCTCCAGGAGCTGCGGGTCAGCGCGGACCGGCGCCCGCCCGGCCAGGACCAGCTGACCCCGGCCGACCTGCTGGCGCTCCGCGAGGGCGGCGTCGCCATCGGCAACCACACCCAGGGGCACCCGTGCCTCGGCCGCTGCGACGACGCCACCGTCCGGGCCGAGATCACCGGCGCCCACGAGGCCCTCACCCACTGGCTCGGCGAGCCCCCCATCGCCTTCGCCTACCCGGACGGCGGCCACGACGTGCGGGCCGAGGGAGTCCTCCAGGAACTGGGCTACCGGCTCGGCTTCCTCTCCGACCACCGCCTCGGCCCCCGGTTGCCCTCCCACCCGCTCCAGATCAGCCGGCTCCAGGTCGACTCGACGACCAGCACCCGTCGCTTCGACACCATCCTGTCCGGCCTCGAACCCGCCTATCGCCGCTGGCGCGGCCAGGCCGCCTGACCCCGCGCGCAGGAAGTCGTCCCCACCGACTTCCTGCGCGAGCGGCCCACGGCCGCCCTTGCCCCTGCCCCTGTCGCTGCCCCTGCCCGTGGCGCACCTGCCCGCGCGCGAGAAGTCGAGTGGGCCGACGTCCGGTGCCCAGCCCTGGGGTGGGCGGACTGAGCCGATCCCGTCTTCACGCACGCACCGGCACGCACCGGCACCGGCTCCGGCACCGGCACCGGCAGTCGAACCGGCAGACGCCCGAGGGCGAAGCTCCGTCGACCGGCCCGAGCTCCCGCGCGATTCACCGACCCGCGCGCGGGAAGCGCGAGAAGTCGGACGGGCCGCCTTCTCGCGCGCCGCCTGCGCCCAGCCGGGCGGAGGCTTCGATCAGCACCACCTTCGATCAGCACCACCCTCGACCCCGCCCGGTGGAGGTGGACCGGACGGCCTGGGCCGACCGGGTCCTGCCCCGTTTCCACATCCGGGCCCCAGGTCGGAGCGGGTCGGGCGGATCAGCCGGGCAGTCGCGCGCGCAAAGACCGAGCGGCGGAGTGGCGGAGTTCCGACGCACGGCCCTCGGGTGAGAAGAAGCGGCCGAACCCCGTCCACGGACGGGAGCTCCGAACCGCCTGCCGACCGATCGGCCGTCTGCCACCAGGTGGCGAGCCCGGGCACGGACAGTCGGCGATCGCGCGCGGCCCTCAGTGGGCGCCACCCCATGCCGATGCCCGATCCACAGACAGCCGCCAGCCGACCATCTCTGGAGCTGCTTGTTGGTCAGTTGACCAACAATGGCGACAGGGCGACAGGCGGGGTCGGGGTCGACTTTTCGAGCCGACCCATCGCACATTGCGGGCCCCAGCGGGAGCATGCGCAAACCCGGACTATTGGTCAACCGCCCAACACATGAAAAGTCGGATTCGTCGACTTCTCGCACTCGGCCCGGATCGCGGGACTGTCACAGCCGCCCCCATCCACCAAAGGCACCCCCGAGCGGACAGGCACGCGGGGCGTCTATTGGTCAACCGTCCAACAATCGAGGGCCGGATCGGCCGCCCGCAAGGCCCGCCCTCCCGCAGGATCGAAAGGCGGCCGACCCCGCGGACAACACCTCCGGGCAGCACAGTTCGGGCCAGCATATTGGTCAACCACCCAACACGCGGGAGGTCGGCTGGGCCGATCTTTCGAACCCGCCCCTGGAGCCGAGCCGCAGGGCCCAGCGGCGCACATCTCGGAGCGGCACCTATTGGTCATCAGACCAATAGGTGCAAAGTCGGATCGGCCGACTTCTCGCGCCCGACCGCGGGGCTGCGGCGCGGCTCCCCCGTCGCCGACAGCACCTTTGGCGACGGGCGTGAGAGTTCGCGTGTTGGCCATCTGCCCAACACGCGAGAAGTCGGATCGGCCGACTTCCTGCGCACGGCACCACCGCCCGTGCGGCGGAAGGCTCCGTTGAACGGCACGGGGCTACTCGGTGCGCAGGCGAGTCGGCGCGTCGGAGGGTCGCCCGCACGGTGGGCCGCCTCGCAGCGCTGACGCGGCGGCCGGGCACAGTCGCGAGGCGCAACCCGGGTCACCCTTGGAGGTGGGGGCCGGCGGGGGCCGAGGTCCGGCGTGAGAGCAACGGGCCGCGTCGAAGGATCGGCCGAGCCCGTCGGGACGCCGGGCTCGTGCCGCAGCCTGCGCGATCGACTGCTCGGAGGCAGGCCGTAAGGGGGCCACCGCGGTCCCGCGCCGGGCGACCTGCCGTCCGCTTCCGAAAGGCGAGACGGGCGGCAGACCCCACGCGCCGTCACCGAGCCCCGGCTACCAGGCGGGCCACAGGCCACACCGGGCCAGGCCGGCGGTCGGGCCGCCGGCACAGGAGGTACGGCCGGCACAGGAGCTACGGCCGGCACAGGAAGCACAGCCGACGCCGGAGGTACGGCCGCCACGGAAAGCACGGCCGACCGCGAGCAGAAGAGGTCAGGCCGCCGGGGCCGTGATCGGGGCGGCGGCTGCGAGCAGGGCCGTGCCGGGGTAGGCCAGGGCGACGGCGGGCAGGGTGGTCGGGATGCCGGCGTGGAGGACGGTGAGGGTGCCGTTGCCCCGGCGGGTGGGGTCGGCGACGCGGCGGAGGGCCTGGGCGACGACCGGTTCGGCGGAGCCGTGCAGGGTGAGCGACGGCAGGGCGGTCGGTGCGACGGCGGCACGGATGCGTTCGGCGACCAGTTCGTAGTGCGTGCAGCCGAGGACGAGGGCCGCCGTTCCGGCCGGGGTGCGGGCGGCGGCGTCGGCGACGGCCGCGTCGATGGCCGCCTGGTCGCCGTGGTCCACGGCGTCGGCGAGCCCGGGGCAGGCCACCTCGGTGACGGCGGCCGTGCCGCCGAAGTCGCGGATCAGTCCGCGCTGGTACGCGCTGCCGGTGGTGGCCGGGGTGGCCCAGATGGCGACCGGGCCGCCGAGCGCGGCGGCCGGCTTGATCGCCGGGACGGTGGCGATGACCGGGAGCGCGGGCTCCAGTTCGGCGCGGAGGGCGGCGAGCGCGTGCACGGAGGCGGTGTTGCAGGCGATGATCAGCGCGTCCGGTTCGTGCGCGGCGGCGGCGCGGGCGCAGCCGAGGGCGAGTTCGGTGATCTCCTCGGGCGTCCGGGGGCCCCAGGGCATCGAGGCGGGGTTGGAGGAGAGCACCAGATCGACGTCCGGGCGCTTGGTCCGGAGTACGCCGGCGGCGGCCAGCAGGCCGATTCCCGAGTCCATCAGTGCGATCTTCACGCTTCAAGACTTTAGTCGATGCCCCGCCGCGGGCCCCTGGTGCGGCAGACTGCCCGGGTGACCGTCCTGCTGTGGATCGCCGTGCTCTCCCTGCTGGTCTGGCTCTGGCTGGCGGGCTGCCACGGGTTGTTCTGGCGTACCGATGTCCGTCTGCCGCCGCGCCGTCCGCCCGCGCGGTGGCCGCAGGTGGCGGTGGTGGTCCCGGCCCGGGACGAGGCGGAGGTGCTGCCGCTGTCCCTGCCGAGCCTGCTGGCGCAGAAGTACCCGGGGCGGGCCCGGGTCGTCCTGGTGGACGACCACAGTACGGACGGCACCGGTGCGCTGGCGCGTTCGCTCGCCGCGCCCGGGGGCCTGGAGCTGACGGTGGCCTCCCCTCCCCCGCTGCCGCCGGGCTGGACCGGCAAGCTGTGGGCGGTGCGGCACGGGGTGGAGCTGGTGGGGGCGGACGCCGAGTACCTGCTGCTGACGGACGCGGACATCGCGCACGGGCCGGACTCGCTGGCCGAGCTGGTGGCGGCGGCGGAGGCGAACCGGCTGGACCTGGTGTCGCAGATGGCCCGGCTCCGGGTGGAGACGGGCTGGGAGCGGCTGATCGTGCCGGCCTTCGTCTACTTCTTCGCCCAGCTGTACCCGTTCCGGTGGAGCAACCGGCCCGGTTCCCGGACGGCCGCGGCGGCGGGCGGCTGCTCGCTGGTGCGGCGGGAGGCACTGGAGCGGGCCGGCGGGGTGGCGGCGATCCGGGGCGCGGTCATCGACGACGTGTCCCTCGCCCGGGCGGTGAAGGCCACCGGGGGCCGCACCTGGCTGGGCCTGGCCGAGCAGGTGGACAGCGTGCGCCCGTACCCGCGGCTGGCGCAGCTGTGGCGGATGGTGTCGCGCAGCGCGTACGCCCAGCTGCGGCATTCTCCGGTGCTGCTGCTGGGGACGGTGCTCGGGCTGACGCTGGTGTACCTGGTGCCGCCGGTGGCGGTGCTGGTGGGGGTGGCGGCGGGTGCCTGGCCGGTGGCGGTGGCGGGCTGGGCGGCCTGGGCCCTGATGACGGGCACCTTCGTGCCGATGCTGCGCTACTACCGGCAGCCGGCGCCGGCCGCGCTGCTGCTGCCGTTCACGGCGGCGCTGTACCTGCTGATGACGGTCGACTCGGCGGTGCAGCACTGGCGCGGCCGGGGCGCCGCCTGGAAGGGCCGGACGTACAAGTAGCGGACGGGTGGAGGGCCGACGGCCGAAGGGCGGACGGCCGGGGCCCGGGTGGGCCACACTGTTCGAATGGACCGTCAGACGATCTCCCGGCTCGCCCACGCCCATCACCCGATCGCCGCGCCGCTCTCCGACGAGGCCGTGGCGACGCTGCTGGACCGGGCGCTCGGCGCCGAGGAGGAGGGGCGGGTGCTCGACCTCGGCTGCGGGCAGGGTGCCTGGCTGCTGCGGGCGCTGGCGGCGCGACCGCGGCTCCGGGCGGTCGGGGTGGACCTGGACGCGGGCGCGCTGACCCGGGCCCGGGAGTCGGCGGAGGCGGGCGGGGTGCAGCGGCGGCTGGGGCTGCACCATCTCGATGTCCGGGAGTTCACCGACCGTGAGCCGTTCGAGCTGGTCCTGAACGTCGGCGCAACGCACGCCTTCGGCGGGCTGCTGCCGACACTGGCCGCCGCCCGCGAGCATCTGGCGCCGGGCGGCCGGGTGCTGGTGGGCGAGGGGTTCTGGGAGCGCGAGCCCTCGTCGGCGGCGCTGGGCGGCCTGGGCGCCGCGCGCGAGGAGTACGCGGACCTGGCCACCACCGTGGACCGGGTGGTGGCGGCCGGCTGGACGCCGGTGTTCGGCCATGTCAGCAGCCCGGCGGAGTGGGACGACTACGAGTTCTCCTGGACGGGTTCACTGGCCGCCTGGGCGCTGGACAACCCGGGCCACCCGGACGCGGCGGACGCCCGGGCCGCGGCCGACCTGCACCGCGCCGAGTGGCTGCACGGCTACCGGGGGACGCTCGGCTTCGTCACCCTGCTGCTGCGCCGGGGCTGACACGGCGGCCCGGACGCCGCTCAGGGCTTGAGGCGGGCGAGGAAGTCGTCGATCAGCGGGGCGATCTCGGGCAGCTTCTCCTCCAGCGCGAAGTGCCCGGTGTCGAACACGTGGAGTTCGGCGTCGGGCAGGTCGCGCAGGTAGGCACGGGCGCCGGGCTCGGTGAAGAACGGGTCGTTGCGGCCCCAGACCACCAGGGCCGGCGGCCGGTGGGTGCGCAGCCAGTCCTGCCAGACGGGGTAGAGCTCGACGTTGCTGTGGTAGTCGAGGGCGAGTTCGACCTGGATGTCCTTGCGGCCGGGCCGGTCGAGGTGGTGCTGGTCGAGGGTCCAGCCGTCGGGGGCGACCAGCGAGGGGTCGCCGGTCCCGCCCTCGTACTGGGCCCGGGTGATCTCCTCGACCAGGATGGCGCGGGCGCGTTCGGCGGCGCCCTCGACGCCGGGGCGGTTGGCGATGAACTCCCGTGCCTGGGCGGAGAGTCCCTCCTCGTAGGCGTTGCCGTTCTGGACGATCAGTCCGGTGATCCACTCGGGGTGGCGGGTGGCGATCCGCAGGCCGACGGGGGCGCCGAAGTCGAAGACGTAGAGGGCGAAGCGGTCGAGGCCGAGGGCCCGGCAGAACCCCTCGACGACGTCGGCCAGGGTGTCGAAGCGGTAGCGGAAGGCCTCGGGTGCGGGGCTGTCGCTGTGGCCGAAGCCGGGGTAGTCGGGGGCGATCAGCCGGTAACGGGTGCCGAGCGCGTCGAAGAGCCGCCGGAACTGGTGGGAGGCGGACGGGAATCCGTGCAGCAGCAGGAGTACCGGGGCGTCGGCCGGTCCGGTCTCGCGGTAGAAGACGCGCAGGCCGTCGACGTCGACGTGGCGGTGATGGATGTGCGGGATCGTCAGCTCGCTCATGCTAACCATTAAACATCGCAGTACTGGTTAGGAAAAGGGTTGCCCCGGAACGGGTCGCCCCGGAAGGGGCCGCCCGGGAAAGGTTCGCCCCGGAGGGGGTCGCCCGGGAAAGCAGCGGTCCGGGAGCGGACCGGCCGCGGGAGGAGTCGGTGTCACCGCCCCAGCAGCCGCAGGGCGGTGGGCTTGGTGAACTCGTACCTGGTCATCTGCTCCAGGTCCTTCAGCCAGCCGACCGCGCGGCCCGGCCGGGCGAGCACCCGGGCGTAGAGCTCCTCGAAGGCACCGGTGACGCTCTCCAGCGAGAACCGGCCGACCACCCAATCCCGCCCCCAGGCGCCCAGTTCGGCCCGTCGCGCCGGGTCGTCGAGCAGTCCCCGCAGCTGGGCGGCCAGCGCCTCCGGCGCGCGCGAGCCGTCCCCGAAGCCGTACATGCAGCGCGAGGCGTGCGGTTCGACCAGCGGCCCCGGCTCGTGCACGGCGGCGTACCCGGCCGCGCCGTGCACCACCACCGGCTTGCCGAAGGCGAGTCCGCGCAGGGCGGAGCCGCCCATGCCGAGAACGATGTCGGCGCCCTGGTAGGCGGGGCGCGGATCGGCGAGCTGACCCGGGACCAGGACGGCCCGACGACCGAGCGCCTCGTTGGCGGCGGCCGCACGGGCCCGCAGCGGCTCCAGGCTGGGGCCGGTGCCGACGATCACCAGCCGGACCCGGGGGTCGTCCAGGTGCCGGACGGCGTCCACGGTGAGCTCCGCGCCGGCGTCCTTCTCCAGCGCGGGGACCAGCCGGGTGACGATGGCGAGCAGCAACTCGTCCTCCCCGACACCGTGCTGGCGGCGGAACGCGGCGCCGTCGACCAGGCCGGGGGCGTCCGTGGCGGTGTTCACCGGCGGTTCGATCAGACTGACGTCCCGGTGGCCGAAGGCCCGGCCGTCGCCCAGCAGCGCGCCGAGACCCAGGACCAGCGGCTGGTGCCGGGGCAGGCCGCGCAGCATCCGGATCCCGTAGAAGGTGGTCACCACCGGGATCCGGCCGTAACGGCCGGGCCCGAAGTAGGAGTTGCGGGCCGCCCGGACCTCCCAGGCGTGCAGCAGCTGGCTGCCGTGCTCGGCGGCCAGCCGGCCCAGCCGGCGCCGGACCTCGGAGTGCGGGGTGTCGGGGCCGCCCGCCACCACCACGTCCAGGCCGTGGCCGGCCGCGACCTCGACCAACGGGGCCGGGCCGTCCACCCCCTGGGCGAACAGCACCGGGTCGTGGCCCCGGTCGCGCAGCGTGCGGGCGATGTCGACGGCGTTCAACTGGGCGCCGCCCAGGGCCAGGTTGTTGAGATGGACGAGCACCCGGACCGATCTCACGCCTCACTCCTCCCAGTGGTGCGGGACGAACACCGGCGCGGCCAGCACGACGGCGCGCGGCGGGGAGTCCAGCATCGGCCCGAACACGTCGAACTGGCCCACCGAGTGCCAGCTCATCAGCGTGCCGCCGTCGGTCCGACCGATGCTGTAGACGCCGGCCCAGAGCGTGTACCGGCCGCGCGGCAGCGGCAGCCGGGGGATCACGCAGGAGACCTGGCGGTCCCCGCCGGCGAGCCGGATCTCGTGGCTGATCTGGAAGATCGGGCTGGAGGTGCCCTCGCTGACGCCCAGGTGCAGGGTCGCGTCGCCCCGGTACTCGCCGCCCAGGGTGAGTTCGACGGTCATCGGCTCGTCGGTGGTCAGGCTGTCCCGCTCCTCGCCGCGCACCTCGTGCTTGAGCAGCTGGAGCGGCTCGCCGGTGCGCCCGCCGGCCTCGGACTGCGCCTCGATCGAGTCGCGGTAGCCCGCCATCGCGTCCTTGATCCCGGCGTCCACCCGGATCGAGCCCTGCTCCAGCCAGATGCCGCGCCGGCAGATGGACTCCACCGCGGGCAGGTCGTGCGAGACGAAGACGATGGTGGTGCCCTGCTCGGCGACCTCGCGCATCCGGTCCAGGCAGCGCTGCTGGAACACCGCGTCGCCGACCGCCAGCACCTCGTCCACCAGCAGCACGTGCGGCTCCAGGTAGGCGGCGACGGCGAAGCCGAGACGCATCTGCATGCCCGAGGAGTAGAACTTCACCTGCCGGTCGATGGCGCCGCCGAGCCGGGCGAACTCCACGATGTCGTCGAAGCGGGTCGCCACCTCGCGCCGGCGCAGGCCGAGCAGCGCGCCGAACAGGTAGATGTTCTCCCGGCCGGTCAGGTCCGGGTGGATGCCGGCCCGGATCTCGATCAGCGCGCCGATCCGGCCGCGCACGTCGATCACCCCGCCGTACGGGTACATCACCCGGGTCAGCATCTTCAGCAGGGTGGACTTGCCGGAGCCGTTGGAGCCGATCAGGCCGACCGACTCGCCCGGCTCGATGTGCATCGAGATGTCGCGCAGCGCCCAGCGCCAGTCCTCGCCCTTCTCGCCGCGCAGCCGGCGGGCCAGCGAATCGACCTTGTCGCGCAGCAGCATCCGCTGCTGGTCGGCCTTGAAGCGCTTCCACACCTGGTCGGTGCGGATGGTCCCGAGCGGGAGGGTCTGGCTAGGCGACATCGGCGATCCCCGTCTCCAGCTTCTTGAACAGCAGGTAGCCGCCGACCAGGAACACCACCGAGGAGACCGCGGCGATCGTGGTGAGCGCGGCGTCCGGCGCCTGCCCGTACAGCAGGGCGTTGCGGTAGCCCTCGATCACGGCGCCGAGCGGGTTGATCCCGACGTACAGCTCCTGGAGGCGCTCCGGGATCTGGGCCAGCGGATAGGCGACGGGGGTGGCGAACACTCCCATCTGGGTGATGATCGGCAGCAGGTGGCGGACGTCGCGCAGGTACACCACGGCCACCGAGAGCACGAGGGCGATGCCGTAGGTGAAGGCGAACTGGATGCCCAGCAGCGGCACGACCCAGAGGAAGGTCACCGCGGGGGCGGTCCAGAAGACCAGGAACAGCAGACCGAGCACCGCGGTGCCGATCAGCATGTCGACGGTGGCGACCAGCATCGTGGCGAGCGGGAACACCTCGCGCGGGCAGTACACCTTGTTCAGCAGGCTGAGGTTGTTGGCGAGGCTCAGCGCACCCTGGTTCATCGTGTTGCTGAAGAACTGCCAGACGATCAGGCCGACATAGGCGAACAGCGGGTACGCGGCGCCCTCGGTCTCGACGTGCACGGCGCGGCGGAACACCAGGGTGAAGATGGCGCACAGCGCGAGCGGGGTGAGCACCGCCCAGGCGAAGCCGAGCACCGCCTGCTTGTACCGGGCGCGCAGGTCGCGCTCGGCGAGCGCGCGGACGAGTTCACGGGCGCCCCACAGTTCGCGGGCCACCTGGGCCGGGCGGAGCCCCCGTTTGAAGATCAGCTCGGGCGGCGGCCCGTCGGCGGCCGACGGGCGTCGCCCCGGGGCCTGCGTTGTCTGGCTGTCGCGCTCGTCGACGAGCTGCGCGCGTTGTCCCCCCACGGACACCTGCCCTCTCCGGTACCGGTGGTATCGAGAAGTGGGCCCGTCACAACGGCTGTTGACGCCGTCGCGGTGCGGCCCGGCCCCACTCTGGCACAGAGTGTGGCCGCCGGGGGTCGGTTCGGTGAAGGTGATCCGCCGCACCCCGGCCGACGACCGAAAAGGGGCGGGCCGGCCGCGGTGCGACCGGCCCGCCCGTCGGCGGTCGGGAGGGGTGGGACGACGTCAGTACAGCGTGTGGGCGCGCGGGTGGCGCTGCTGCTCCTGGGAGACCAGGTGGTCCATCACCTCGGGCATCGCCTCGACGCCGCCGGCGTTGGTCGGCGAGGTGCGGTACTCGCCCTGCACCACCACGGTCGGCAGCTCGTTGATGCCGTAGCGGACGAAGAGCGCGGCGGCCTCGTCGACGGCCCGCAGGGTGTCCTCGGAGCGGTAGGCCTCGCGGAAGCTCTGCTGGTCGACGCCCTGGCGCAGGGCCCAGTCGGTGGCGGTGTCCTCGGTGGTGACGTCCTGCTCGTTGCTGTGGACCGCGCGGAAGGCGGCCGCCTGCAGGCGCTCGACCAGGCCCAGCCGCTCCAGCGTGTAGTAGAGGCGGGCGTGGCCGCGCTGGGCGGTCTCCTCGCGGCTGCCCTGCCAGATGGCCGGGACGCGGCGCAGGTCGACGTCGGCGCGGTGCCGCTCGGTCCAGGCCTGGAGCGGCTGTTCGAGCTGCTGGGAGTGACCGCAGTCGTACCAGAAGAACTCGATCGCCTCGGTGCGGGCGCTCTCGCGCACCGGCTGCGGGTGGTCGAGGCGGACGTACTGGGCGCCCTCACGGGGCGGCTGGTGGGTGACGGCGCCGGCCTGGACGGGGGATGCGGCGATCCCGGCGGCGACGGCGAGCAGCAGGGTGGTTCGAAGGATCGACTTCACACGGGGCAGCATGGCGGTGACGGAACGTCATCGGCCAGGTCGTCCCGGTGCGTCGGGCCGGGATTCGCCCGATCGGCGCACCCGGCCCGGCGCACCGGGACGCGTCAGCCGCGTCCGCCGTCCGGACCGCCCTTCGCCGTGCTGTCCGTCGCCACGCCGTCCGTCTCCGCGCCGTTCCTCGCCACGCCGTCCGTCTCCGCGCCGTTCCTCGCCACGCCGTCCGTCGCCACGCTGCGTGTCGCGACGCCGTCCGGGTCCACCCGTAGCACGGGTCCGGCAGGTCCGGCGGGTCCGGCAGGTCCCGCCGAGCCGCCGACGCGGCCGCAGACCTCGCCGAACAGCCGCTGCCAGGCGTCGGCCACCACGTCGAGCTCGCAGTGGGCGAGCGCGTGCGCCCGGGCCGCGGCGCCGAGTCCGGCCCGGTCGCCGGCCAGCACCTTGGCCAGCGCCTCGGCGAGGGCCGGTGGGTCGCCGGGTGCGACCAGCGCGCCGGTGACACCGTCGCGGACCACCGAGCCGACCCAGCCGACGTCCGTGGCCACGGCCGGCAGACCGGCCAGCGCCGCCTCGATCAGCACCCCGGGCACGCCCTCGCTGTCGCTGCTGAGCAGGACGGCGTCGGCGGCCCGGTAGAGCGGCGCCGGGTCGGCGAGGGTGCCCAGGAAGTGGGCCCGGGTGGCGGCCGGATGTCGCTCCAGCGCGGAGCGTTGCGGGCCGTCGCCGGCGACCGCGAGGCGGACGTCCGGGAGCCGGCCGAGGGCGTCGAGGGCGAGGTCCAGCCGCTTCTCGGGCGCGATCGCGCCGAGCCAGGCGACCAGCAGGCCGTCCGAGGGCAGACCGAGCGCGTGCCGGGCGGCGCGGCGGTCGGCCTCGTCGGCGGCCGGCGGGTAGCGGTCGGCGGCACGGGCGTTGGGGATGGTGCGGACCCGGGCGGCGGGCAGCCGGAAGCGTTCGACGAGCAACTCCCCGGCCTCGTCGGCGAGGGCGGTGACGGCGGCGGCGCGGTGCAGCAGGGCACCGGTGCGCAGTCGGCGGACCGGGCCCGCGGTCCAGTGCCGGGGGTCGCCGATGGAGACGTAGACGAACGGGGTGCGGGTCCCGGCCAGGGCGAGCGCGCAGGCCGGGAGGGTGGAGGAACCGTGGGCGACGACGAGGTCGGCGGTGCGGGCGGCGGTGCGCAGGGCGCCGAGGGTGCGCGGGTGGAGCCGACCGGGGCCGAGCACGGCGGTGGCGCGCGTGTCGGGGGCGTCCGGATGGGCGTCGGGGTGCGGGGCGAGAGCCCGCAGTGCCGAGGCCTGGCCCCTGCGGCACAGTTCGCGGTGCAGGTCGCGGGCGAGGTTCTGGGCGCCGCGACGGCGTGGATCGGTGATGAGGTGAAGGATGCGGGGGCGGGTTCCGGCCGTCCTGACCGGTGTCGCTTCGGGCATGGCAACGACCTTGGCACAGCCTCCCGTCAGGAACGACCCCTTCGCGCAACCCGGCGGTGGTCCGCTGGTCGGCGTACGGCCTCCGGAAGGGCGCCGCCCGGGAGCCGTCGTACGCCCTGCCGGGGGTGAACGCGCCCCGTTCCGCGCTGCCGACCGCCCCCTGACCGTTCGCCGGCGTCCGGTCCGCGGCGCCCCGCCGGCGGCGCACCCCGCCCCGGCGCCGGTCTGACCGAACCGCTGGCGGGCGCCGACCGCGACCTGCGATGCTGAGCGGCAGTCAGGGCGCCCTCCCGGCACGGGAGACCGGGGGCGCCCAGGAGGGCGGGGGTTGGCCTGTGCATGTGCTCTATGTGATCGACAGCGTGAGCCGGGTCGGCGGGGCCGAGCAGGGCCTGGTGGCGATGACCCCCCAGCTGGTACGGGCCGGGGTGAAGCTCGACGTCGCGTACCTCAAGGACTCGCCCGGCGGCTTCCAGCCCGAGCTCACCGCGGCCGGGGCGGACGTGTTCGGGGTCGGCCGGGCCACCCGGGGCGGCACCGTCGCGGCGCTGCACCGGCTGGTCCGCGAGCGGCGGCCCGACCTCGTGCACACCACGCTCTACGAGTCGGACGTGCTGGGCCGGGCGGCCGCGCTGGCGGCCCGCACCCCGGTGGTGACCAGCCTGGTCAACGCGGCGTACGGGCCGGAGCACCGCAACGCGCGCGGACTGAACCCGTGGAAGGTGCGGGCCGCGCAGGCGGTGGACGCCACGACCGCGCAGGGCACCCGGCGCTTCCACGCGCTGACCAGGTACGTGGCCGGGGCGATGGCCCGGCGGCTGCGGGTGCCGTCGCAGCGCATCGACGTCGTGCCGCGCGGGCGCGACCCCGAGCTGCTCGGATCGGTGACGCCGGACCGGCGGGCCGCCGTCCGGACGGCGCTGGAGCTGCCGCAGGACGTACCGGTGGTGCTGGCCGCGGCCCGGCAGCAGTACCAGAAGGGCCTGGACGTCCTGCTGGAGGCCTGGCCGCAGGTGCTCCGGGCGGAGCCGGAGGCGGTGCTGCTGCTGGCCGGCAGCGAGGGCGGCGAGAGCGAGCGGCTGCGGGCGCTGGCCGCGGCGACCGGCGGGGTGCGGTTCCTCGGCCCGCGCGACGACGTCTTCGACCTGATGGCGGCCTCGGACGCGTTCGCGGTGCCGTCCCGCTGGGAGGGGCTCGGCAGCGCGGCGATGGAGGCGATGGGCGTCGGGGTGCCGCTGGTGGCCGCCGACGTGCCGGCCCTGCGGGAGACGGTCGGGTCCGAGGACTACGCCCGGCTGGTGACGCCGGAGCACCCGGCCGCGCTGGCGGCGGCGCTCACCGACACCCTGGAGGACCGGGCCGCGGCGCGGGTGCGGGCGAAGGCGGCGCGGGCCCGGTTCCTGACCTCGTTCACGCTGCACCAGGTGTCGGCGCAGATGGTGGGGTTCTACGAGCGCTCGCTGCGGCTGCGGACGGTCTGAGCGCGCCCCGGGCCCGGACGGTCCGGCCTCCGCCCCGAGCCGGGACACGCCGACGGGTCCCGGCCCCCGCCCCGGAGCCGGGACCCGTCGGCGTGTGCGCCCCCGCCCGGTACGAGGGGCGTACACCGCCGACGGCCCGTTCTGTCCGGATCCGGGCGGGTCGGCGGCCGGTGGACACGATCTCCCGGACCAGTATCGCCAAAGCGGTTGCGCCGCACGTCGGGGCTCGGGAAGCATCGCAAGGGGATCCGGCGGGGGCGGCGGTCGGCGTGCGGCGCACGCGGTGCACCACCGGGCCGGACCACACCGTGGGGAGTACGTCGTTCAGGACGTTGTCCGCGAGTCGTCAGGGGGGCGGGTTGCGACATCAGCCGAGGGATTCCACCGTGCCCGCGAGGGTCTGCCGGTCGCGCCCCGGCGCGTGACCCGACCAGCGGTACCCGGACCCACCGCGCTCCCGGACAGGGGGGCGGCGGGCGCTGACAGCACCACCGCACCACGAACGCGAGGGGATCCAACCGGTGGAACCGGCAAACCACTTCACCGTCCTGCGGCGCTACTGGCGACTGCTCGTCGGCTGCACGCTCGCCGCGCTGGTCGTCGGCTGGCTGCTGACCCCGGCCGGTGACACGGTGGACAACGCCAAATGGAAGTGCAAGGTCGCGATCACCCCGGTCGCCGGCGCCGGCGACACCGTCCGGGCCGACCAGGTGCTCTCCTACGCCCAGGGCGCGGACGTCGCGGCGGCCGCCGCGAAACAGCTCGGCATCGCCGACGCGTCCGAGCTGATCGCCCGCCGGACCGTCACCGCCGACAGCCCCCAGATGCTGACCATCGCCACCACCGGCCCCACCGGGCAGTCCTGCTCCGACCTGGCCACCGCGTACTCGGCCGCGATCATCAAGGGCTACAGCGACGAGTCGGCCCGCAGCGCCGCGGAGACGATCAAGAAGCTGCAGGCCCAGGCGGACGCCCAACAGCAGCAGCTGAACGAGATCCAGGCCCAGTACAACCGCTCCGCCCCCGCCGACCAGCCCAAGCTCCAGCCCAAGCTGACCGCCGCCAACACCTCGCTGACCACCACCCTCACCACGATCAGCAAGCTGGCCAACAGCGCCCAGACCGACGCCATCCAGCAGTGGGGCAGCATCGACGCCCGCCAGGGCACCAGCAACCTGCTCTCCTCCCCCAGCCGCAGCGTCCGGCTCGGCCTGGCGGTGTTCCTCGGCCTGGCGCTCGGCGTGGTCGCGGCGCTCATGCTCAGCCGGATGGACACCCGGCTGCGCAGCCGGAACGCGGTCGAGGAGGCGTTCAGTCTGCCGGTGATCGGCGAGGTGCCGCACCTGTCCCGCCGGCAGCGCCGGGTGCGCGAACCGCTGGTGCGCGCCCGGCCGTCCGACCCGGCCGCCGAGGCCTACCGCTCGCTGCGCTCCACCCTGCTGCTGACCGGCCCGGACACGCTGGCCCGGCCGGCCGGCGGCGACGACGCGAAGCGGACCGTGCCGCGCCCGCTCACCGAACCGGCGCCGGTGGTCCTGGTCGCCTCCGGCGGCAGCCGCGACGGCCGGACCATCACCATCGCCAACCTGGCCGCCGCACTCGCCGAGACCGGCCGCGGCGTCCTGGTCCTGGACTGCGACTTCCGCCACCCGCAGCTGCACACCCACCTCGGCGTGGGCGACGGGCCCGGGATGGCCGAACTGCTCAGCGGTGAGCGGCTCGACGAACTGGACGAGCTGATCCGGCCGACCAACGTCGCCGGGGTCTCGCTGATCACCGGCGGCAACACCACCGCTTACCCGGCGGCCCTGGTACTGCGGGCCGGCGATGTGCTGCGGCGGGTCCGGCCGCACGCGGACATCGTCCTGATCGACACCTCCCCGCTGCTGCACGCCAACGACGCCTACGACCTGGTGCAGCACGCGGACGCCGTGCTGGTCACCGTTCGCAGCGGCAATGTCACCCCCGAACAGGCGGACCGGGTGGCCGAGTTGCTCTCCCGGACCGGGGTCCCGGTGGCGGGCGTGGCACTGCTCGGCACCGACGGCCGCTCCGGTGGGCGGCGGCGCGGGCCCGCGGGCGTCGCCGGGGCGACCGGACCGGCCGGGCGGGGCGGACAGCACCAGCAGCAGCCGACGGCGCTGCCGCGCCGGTCCGGACCGGCGGCGGAGCGGACCTCCGCCCCCGCGCCGGACCGGGCCGCCGAACCGCCCGAGGAGCGCGGCGGCGGACGGACCACCCCCAGCTGGGCCCGGCGCGCGCCGTCCGGGGAGAACGGCACCGGACCGGACAACACCGGCCCGTACCACGCCGGTCCGAACGGCGACGGCCCGACCGGCCCCGACCCGAAGAACGCCGACCCGAAGAACGCCGCCCCGGGTGGCGCCAACGGCCGCGGGTACGGCGGCGACCAGGGCGAACCGGCCCTGCTGCGCGAGGCGGAGGAGCGATGAGCGGACCACTGGACGACCCGCCCCCGGGCGACGCGCCGCCGAACGACCCGCCCCCGGGCGACGCGCCGCCGAACGACCCGCCCCCGGGCGACGCGCCGCGGGCAGCGGAGCCGGGGCCGGAACGGACGCCGGAGCCCGGCCCGGCGGACGCACCCGTGCGGGTGCTGTGGCTGGCCAAGGGCCTCGGCCGCGGCGGCGCCGAACAGCTGCTGCTCAACTGCGCCCGCCACGCGGACCGTTCGCGCTACCGGATCGAGGTCGCCTACGTCCTGCCGTGGAAGGACGCGCTCGCCCCGGCACTCACCGAGGCCGGGGTGACCGTGCACTGCCTGGGCGGCGTCCCCGGCACCCCGGGCCGGGCCGATCCGCGCTGGCCGCTGCGGCTGCGCCGGCTGCTCGTCGAACGCCGGTACCACCTGGTGCACACCCACATGCCGGTACCGGCCGCCGCCGCCCGACTGCTCACCCCCACCCTGACCGGCCCCGGACCGCGGCTGGTGCACACCGAGCACAACGTCTGGGAGCGCTACCGCCCGGCCACCCGCTGGGCCAACGCGCTCACCTACCGGCGCAACGACGCGGTGATCGCCGTCTCGCACGCCGTCGCCCGGACCGTCCCGCCGGGACGGCGCCGCCCCGGCGAGTGGGTCACCGTGGTGCACCACGGCCCCGACCTGGCCGGAGCCCCCGGCGGGCCGGCCGCCCGGGCCGCCGCCCGGGCCGAACTCGGCCTGCCCGACGAGGCGTTCGTCGTCGGCACGGTCGGCAACCTGACCCCCAAGAAGGACCAGGCCACCCTGCTCGCCGCCCACGCCGACCTGCTGCGCCGCCACCCCCGGGCCCGGCTGGTCCTGATCGGCGCGGGGCCCCTCGAGGGGCAACTGCGCGCCCGGGCCGCCGAACTGGGCATCGCGGACGCCGTCCTGATGACCGGGTCGCGCCCCGACGTGCCGCACCTGCTGCCCGCGCTGGACGTGTTCACCCTGAGCTCGCGCCAGGAGGGCCTGCCGGTGGCGCTGATGGAGGCGATGACCAGCGGACTGCCCTCGGTGGTCACCCGGGTCGGCGGCATGCCCGAGGTACTGGACGACGGCGAGCAGGGCTACCTCGTCCCGCCCGGCGACCCGTCCGCGCTGGCCGACGCGTTCGCCCGACTGGCCGAGGAACCTGACCTGCGCGCCCGGCTCGCGACCGCCGCCCGGGAGCGCTCCGAGCGCTTCGACGTGGCGGGCGCCCAGCGCGCCGTCGAGGCCGTGTACACGCGGGTCCTGCGGCACTGAGCGGAGAACCCGCAGCCGGAGCACCCGCAGCCGGAGCACCCCGGAGCACCGACGTTTCCCCGTTGACCCCCCGACCTCCGATGGGAGAGCGAGTCCGGACGTGAGCGCCCTGCCCGCCCCCGCCGAGCTGACCTTCCGCCCGCCGGCCGAGCCCGACCTTCCCGCCGTGCTCGACCTGCTCACCGCCTCGCTGGCGGGCGGACCCACCGGCACCCGCACCGCCGAGTTCTTCGCCTGGAAGCACCTCCGCAATCCCTTCGGCGCCAGCCCCGGGCTGGTCGCCGAGACCGCCGACGGGCGACTTGCCGGGGTCCGCCTCTTCCTGCGCTGGCGGTGGCAGGCGGGCGGAGCGGACGGCCGCCCGGTCAACGCCGTCCGCCCCGTGGACACCGCCACCCACCCGGACTTCCAGGGCCGCGGCATCTTCCGCCGGCTCACCCTGGACCTGCTCGACCAGGTCGCCGGGGACACCGAGCTGGTGTTCAACACACCCAACGGCAACAGCCTGCCCGGCTACCGGAAGATGGGCTGGCAGGAGCTGGGCCGGGTACCGATCGCGGTCCGCGCCGTACGCCCGACCGCCTTCGCCCGGGGGGCGCGCGCCGCCCTCGCCCGCCGTCCGGCCGCCGCGCCGGCCGGCCCCCCGGACTGCCGACTGCCCACCGCCCGGGCCTGGTTGGCCGACCCGGCGGTGACCGGCGTGCACGGCCCGCTGGCCGAACTGCTGCGCGAACGCGCCGCCGCCGACGCCACCGACCCCCGGCTCGCCGTCCACCGCACCCCGGAGTTCCTGCGCTGGCGGTACGGCGAGGCACCCGGCCTGGACTACCGGGTGCTCACCGTGCACCGCGGCGGGGAACTGACCGGCCTGGCCGTCGGCCGGCCCCGACGACGCGGCCCGCTGGCCGAGTTCACCCTCGCCGACCTGGTGGTCCGCCCCGGCGACCGGGACAGCGCCGTCCGGCTGCTGCGCGCCGCCGCCCGCGAGTCCGGCTGCGACCACGTCGCCACCCACCTCTCCCCCGGCACCGAGGCCGCCGACGCGGCGCTGCGGGCCGGCTACCTGCGGGCCCCGCGCACCGGGATGACCCTCGCCGCCCGCGGCCCGGGCGGCGCCACCCCGCTCACCCTGGCGGACTGGCGCTTCAGCCTCGGCGACCTGGAGGTGTTCTGATGGCGGCGCCCGGGGGACCGGGCCCGGCGGCCACCGCCCCGGCGGTGCTCCGGCGCGTCCCCCGGCCCGCCCCGGCGGTGCTCCGCCGTGTCCCCTGGCCGTCCGCCCTCGCCGCCGCGCTGGTCACCGGCTACGTCACGCTCTTCGTGCTCGCCTCGGTGCACACCTCGTACGACACCTGGGGCGCGCTGCTGATCCTCCCGGCGCTGATGGCCATCGGCACCCCGCTGCTGGCGCGGATCGCGGCCGCCAACCCCGAGCGGGACGTCTTCCGGCTGCTGCTGCTGGCGATGACCGCCAAACTGCTCTGCGCCTTCCCCCGCTACCTGATGGCCTTCGTGCTGTACGGGGGCGCGGCCGACGCCAAGATGTACCACCAGAAGGGCACCGAGCTCGCCGCCTACCTGGACCAGGCCGACCTGCTCGGCGGCGTCCACTACGACCTCGGCATGAAGGTCGCCGGCACCGGCTTCGTCATCATCGTCACCGGCATCGTGTACGCGATCACCGGCCCCTCGCTGATCGGCGGCTTCCTGGTCTTCTCCTGGCTGGGCTTCTGGGGCCTGCTGCTGTTCTGGCGGGCGCTGCAGATCGCCTTCCCCGAGGCGGACACCCGCAAGTACGCCAAGCTGGTCTTCTTCCTGCCCTCGCTGCTGTTCTGGCCCTCCAGCATCGGCAAGGACGCCTGGATGATGTTCTGTCTGGGCCTCACCACCTACGGCACGGCACGGCTGCTGGACCGGCGGTTCGGCGCCTTCTTCTGCATCGCGCTGGGCTCGGTGGGCACCGCGATGGTGCGCCCGCACGTCACCGCGCTGGCCGGGGCCGGGCTGATGGTCGCGTACGTGCTGCGCCGCCGTCCGCAGCAGGCCAGCGCGCTGGGGCCGCTGCGCACCATCCTGACCGCGGTGGTGCTGGGCGCGATGGCGGTGCTGATGCTCCAGCAGGTCTCGACCTTCTTCGGCACCGACGGGACCGGCGGAGACGCCGTGAACCAGGTGCTCTCGGAGACCTCCAGACGCACCAGCCAGGGCAATTCGATGATCAACGCGACCGCGCCCGAGGACGCCGCGCCGCAGTTCAGCCTCAATCCGGCGGGGCTGCCGGTCGCGGTGATCAGCGTGCTGTTCCGGCCGTTCCCGTTCGAGGCCTCCAACATCCAGAACCTGATCCAGTCGGTGGAGTGCTTCGCGCTGCTGGTGATGTTCATCAGGGCCTGGCCCCGGCTGTCCCGGCTGCCCCGGCTGTTCGTGCAGCGCTCCTACGTGGCCTTCGCCGCCGTCTACACGCTGCTGTTCTGCTGGGCCTTCTCGACCATCAACAACATGGGCATCCTGTCCCGCGAACGGGTCCAGGTGCTGCCGCTCGCCCTGGTGCTGCTGGTCGTCCCGGCCACCACCGCGAGCCGGGGCCGCACCGCGGTCCGCCGGCCGCCACCGGTCTGGCGGGTCTCGCCCGGGCAGTGGGGCGCCCGGCGGACGCCCGAGCCGCCGGGGCCACCGGCGGCACCGTCCGTGCCCGCGGCGGCGGCACCGCCCGTCCGGCTCACCGTCCCGCCGTCGTCCACCGCCTCACCCTCGTCCATCGTGTCACCGTCGTCCACCGCTCCACCGTCGTCCACCGCTCCACCGTCGTCCATCGTGTCACCGTCACCGTCAACGTCCCAGGGGGGATCGACCGCGCCATGACCACCGACACCCTTGCCCTGCCCGCCGCCCTCGGCGGCACTCCCGCCTTCCCCGACGGGCTGCCGCTCACCCGGGTCCAGGTGCCCGACCGCGCCGCGCTGCTGGAGCGGCTCGGCACCGTGCTCGACAGCGGACAGCTCACCAACGGGCGCACCGTCGCCGAACTCGAGGAGGCCGCGGCCGCGCTGCTGGAGGTGCCGCACGTGGTGGCGGTCTCCAACTGCACGACCGGACTGATGCTGGTGCTCCAGGCCGCCGAGGTGGACGGCGGGCGCGCGGTGGTGATGCCCGGCTTCACCTTCTCCGCCACCGCGCACGCCGCGCACTGGGCCGGTGGCACCCCGGTGTTCGCCGAGGCCCGCGAGCGGGACATCACCCTCGACCCGGAGGACGCCGCCGCCCGGCTGGCAGCCGCCGACCGCCCGGCCGCGCTCATGGCCACCCACGTCTACGGCACGCCCTGCCAGGTCGAGCGCCTGCAGGAGGTCGCCGACGCCGCCGGGGTGCCGCTGGTCTACGACTCGGCGCACGGCTTCGGCAGCCGTCGCAAGGGCGTGCCGGTCGGCAACTTCGGCTACGCCGAGGTGTTCTCGATGAGCCCCACCAAGGTCGCGGTGGCCGGCGAGGGCGGCCTGGTCGCCACCCGGGACGCCGCGCTCGCCCGGCGGCTGCGCACCGCCCGCGACTACGGCAACCCCGGCGACTACGACACGCTGTTCCCCGGCCTGAACGCCCGGATGAGCGAGCTGCACGCCGCCGTCGGCCTCAACTGGCTGGCCGGACTGCCCGAGCGGGTGGCCCACCGGGGCGCGCTGGTGGCCGAGTTCGCCGCCGTCACGGCCGGGCTCCCGGGGCTGCGGCTGGCCCTGCCGGAGGAGGGCGACACCTCCACCTTCAAGGACCTCACGCTCGTCCTGGACGCCGCCGCGTTCGGCCTCGACCCGCGCGGGCTCGCCGACGCCCTGCGGGCGGAGGGGATCGACTCGCGCCGCTACTTCCACCCGCCGGTGCAGCGCCAGCGGGCCTACGCCCACCTCGGCCAGGCCGAGGCGCTGCCGCTCACCGACCGGCTCGCCGACTCGGTGCTGACCGTGCCGCTGTGGTCCCAGATGGACGCGCCGACGGTCCGCCGGATCGCCGAGGCGGTGGCCCGGATCCAGCCGTACGCGGAGCGTCTGCGCTCCGCCTGATCCGACCGCGCCGGGCCGCGTCCCCGTTACGCGGATCGGGTGAACGCGGCTGGACCGCGGGGACCCCCGGTCGGCAGGATGTCCGGCCGGGGCCCGTGGTCCCGTCCCACCTCTCCCCGTACGGATTTGGAGTTCCCGGTGCTCAAGGGATTCCGCAGCTTCCTGCTGCGTGGAAACGTCGTCGACCTCGCGGTCGGCATCGTGATCGGCGCGGCCTTCACGGCCGTGGTCACCGGGTTCGTGACCGCCTTCCTCACCCCGCTGATCGGGGTCGCGACCGGCGCGGTCGGCGACTTCACCCTGAAGACCTTCGACGTGGCCGGCACCCGGTTCCCGTACGGCGTCTTCGTCAACGCGCTGATCAGCTTCCTGCTGGTCGCCGCGGTGATCTACTTCATCGTGGTGGTGCCGGTCGGCAAGCTGCAGGCGCGGCTCGACGGCGACAAGCCGGCGCCGGTCGCCAAGGCGGACTGCCCGGAGTGCCTGAGCAGGATCCCGGTCGCGGCGGTGCGCTGCTCGTTCTGCACCTCCGAGGTGGCCGGACTGCCGGGCTTCCCCGCCCAGAACGGCGGCACGCCCCGCCCGGCCGAGGTGCGCTGAGCGGACGCGGCGCCGCTGCACCGGGACGCGGTGCACGGCCCGGTGGCCGCTCGGTGGCCACCGGGCGGCGGTCCGGCGTCGGGCGGGCGGCAGGCCGGGGGCGGACCGGCGGCAAGTCGGGGGCGTTCCAGCGGGGTTCGGCCTCCCCGGCCGGCCGGGAGCGACCCGGGTCCGGCCCGTCCGGGGCCCGGACGGGCCCCGCGAACTGCCCGGACGGACCCCGCGAATGCTCTGACGGGGACTTTATCCCCGAAACATTCACGAGCCCCCGCCACACCGTCGGCGGGGGCTCGAATGCGCCGGTACACGCCCTGCCCGCAGAAGTTTCTTCGACAGTCCCCGAACCGTCCACCGCCCCGTCACCGCACGGGGCTTCGACGGGCGCGTGCGGGCCCCGTTCGAGCCCCCGGAGCGGGCACGGAGTGGCCTGAAGTCATCGCCAATTTGTCCGTTCTTACTACTTTCGAAACCTTTGTTCGAGCGAAGCTTGTGTAAACACTCGAACTGCTCCGCCTCCCAGTCTCCTCAGTAGGCTCGTTGTGGGCTTACCGTATGCCCCATGACCTCGCCCCGCTCCTACGACGGAGTCGGCTACCCCTCTCCGTCCTTCTCCTCCGGCACGCCCATCTACGACAGCCTCGTCGCAGAGCGCGGTGTCCCGCAGATCGCGCCCATCAACGTGCCGGCCGCCCTGCCGCCGGCCCTGTCGACCGGTTACGGATCCGGCCTCCCCGGCCAGTCCTACGAGAACCGGTACGGCTCCGGGTACGACAGTCCCGGTGGCAACCTCCCCGCCCTGCCGCCGGCCCGCCTCGCCCTGGGCCCCGGCCCGAGCAGCGCCCCCTCCGGTCCGGCCACCACGTACATCCCGGCGCAGCCCGCCCCCGCGTACGCCGCCGCGCCCCAGCCGGCGGTCCCCGGGTACGGCGCTCCGCAGCCCTACCTGCCCGGCCAGCGCCCGCAGGTTCCGACGCCGGGCTTCACCCAGGCCTCCACCGGCGGGTACCAGCCCTCCGGCGGCCAGAGCTTCGGTGGCCAGAACACCTTCGTCGGCGGCAACGGCGGACAGCAGACCTTCGGCGCCCAGCCGGCCGGTCCGCACGGCACGGCCGGCCAGCCCCAGGGCGGCCCGCAGTCCTTCGGCGGCCAGCAGTCGTTCGGCGGCCCGCAGGGCTTCGGCGGCCAGGGCGGCCACCAGGGCGGCTTCGGCGGCTCGGCCGACCAGTCCTTCGGCGGCGCCCAGCTGCGTCCGGCCGTCACCCCGGTCGCCCCGGTCCGCCCGATGCAGCCGCAGCGGCCCGGCCCGTACGGCGAGCACGGCCAGTACCAGCAGGGCTACCAGCCGCAGGCACAGGGCTACTGACACCACCCGGTCCGGACCCCCACCCGGCCCGGACCCGCACCACCTGAGCACCACCCGGCGCGCACCGAACGACGCCGGGCGTACGGAGAAACGGGTCATCCACGGACCGCCCGGAACGCCGCCCCACACCGGCGTTCCGGGCGGTCCGTGCGCGTTCGGGCAACGTGTCGGGGCAGCGTGTCGGACAACCTCCCGGGGCAACGTCCCGGGGCAACGAGCCGGGGCACGTGCCGCCGCAGCACCGGGGACTCACCCGCGGCCGGTCCCGGCGGTGCTGGCAGGATGGAGACATGCAGCTCACCGGACTCCACGTCTACCCCGTCAAGTCCATGTACCGCCTGAGCCCCGAGAGCGCTCCCGTCGAACCGTGGGGTCTGGCCGGCGACCGCCGCTGGATGCTCGCCGACGCCACCGGCCGTTTCGTCAGCCAGCGCGAGAACCCGGCCCTCGGCCAGGTCCGCACCGGGCTCACCCCCGCCGGCGCCCTCGTCCTCACCACTCCCGGCGGCTCCCGCGCCGAGATCCCCGCCCCCTCGGTCGCGCTCGGTGACCAGCTCGCCGACGTCGAGGTCTGGGGCACCCGCTTCCACGCCGCCGAGGCCGAGAAGGAGGCCCAGCTGTGGATCGCCGAGCAGCTCGGCGACTACCGGCTGGTGCACCTGGACGACCCGCGCGCCCGGCCCGTCGATCCGGGCTTCTCCTCCCCGGGCGACACGGTCTCGATGGCCGACGGCTTCCCGCTGCTGCTCGCCACCACCGCCTCGCTGGCCGAGCTCAACCGGCTGATCGCCGAGGCGCACCCGGACGGCCACGAGACCCTGCCGATGGAGCGGTTCCGCCCCAATGCGGTGGTCTCCGGCAGCGACGCCTGGGCCGAGGACGGCTGGCGCCGGATCCGGATCGGCGAGCTGACCTTCCGGGTGGTCAAGCCCTGCGGGCGCTGCGTGGTGACCACCACCGACCAGGAGAGCGGCGAGCGGCGCGGCCCGGAGCCGCTGCGCACCCTGGCCAAGCACCACCGGCTGCTGAAGAAGGCCGCCTTCGGGCAGAACCTGATCCCGGAGCGCCCGGCGGGCGTCGAGGGCGATGTGCTGGGCACGCTGCGGCTCGGCGACGAGGTCGAGGTCCTGGAGGACGGCATGGTCTGGCCGTCCGACCGGCTGGTCTGAGCGGCCGGTCCGCCGCGGGCGCCCTCACCGGAAGGTGCCGGGGCGCTCCCGGCGCACGGTGCGGGCGCCCACGCGCCGGTGGCCGCGCGCGTTCTCCGCGCCCGGGGCTCCCGGCCGGCCCCGCAACCGCCGCCCGCCCACCGCGGCCCCCGTCGCCGCCGCGGCCGGTTCCGCACCCGCGTCCCGGAACCGGAACTGTGCGCACTCGTTGAAGCATGTGGTGAACCCGCGACCGCGCCCGGCCCCGCCCGTCACCGAGCGGTACCGAACGGCGGGAGCATCCGCGCGGGCGCGCTACGGTGGGCGGACGACCCGCGCACCCCGTGCGCCGCGTCCGGGCGAACGGGCCCGCGTGCGTCCGGTCCGCAGATCGCCGGCTCGATGAAGGTGGGGACAACAAACCGTCATGGCTGAGCACAGGGTCCGGGTCACCCAGGACAGCGCATCCCGCTGGCGGCGGCGCGCCGGCGAGTACGACACGCTCACCGAGGCCCTGGCGGCCGCCGAACCCGGCGACACGGTGACGGTGCGGCCGGGGACCTTCCGGGAGAACGTGGTCGTGGACAAGGTGGTCACGATCGTCCCCGCCCAGGGCCCCGGCACCGTCCGGATCGACCCTCCCGGAGGCGTCCCGCTCACCGTGACGGCCTCGGCCGCCGTCCTGGACCTGGTGATCGAGGGCAGCGACCGGTCCTCCCCCGCCGTGCTGGTGTCCGGTGCGGACGCGGCCCCCTCCTTCACCGGCTGCCGGGTCGAGACCCGCTCCGCCGCCGGGTTCGAGGTCACCGACGGCGCGCGGCCGACCCTCAAGGGCTGTGCGGTCTCCAACCCGGACGGGCTCGGACTCCGGCTCCGCGGCCCGGGCACCGCGGCGGCGTTCGAGGACTGCGAGGTCTCCGCCGCCGGTCAGGCCGGACTCGCCGTGCTCGGCGGCGCGACCGCCGCGCTGGAGCGCTGCCGGGTGCACCACGCGAGCGGCGCCGGTGTCCTGCTCTCCGACCCGGGCAGCGCCGCCGAGTTGACCGGCTGCGAGATCTACGAGATCCGCGGCAGCGGGGTGCAGGCCGAGGACCGGGCCCGCGGGCGGCTGGTCGACTGCGACATCCACCGGGTCACCGGCAACGGCCTCACGCTCGACGGCGAGGCCGAACTCGTGCTGACCGGCTGCCGGGTGCACGACCTGCCGGAGAACGCGGCCGACCTTCGCGGCCGGGCCCGGCTCAGCCTCGCCCACTCCACGGTGCGGGACTTCGGGCGCGGCGCGCTCTCGGTCTGGGACCAGGGCACCGAGGCGAGCGCCGAGTCCTGCGAGATCCACGGCTCCAACGGCGAGTACCCGGCGCTGTGGGTCAGCGACGGCGCCCGGCTCACCCTCACCGACTGCGCCCTGCACGACCTGCCGGACGCCCTGTTCGTACTGGACCGCGACTCCGCCGCCGTCGCCGAGGGCTGCTCGTTCAGCCGGATCCGCAGCTCGGCGGTGTCGGTCAGCGGCGGCGCCACGGTGACGCTCAGCGGCTGCCGGGTGCAGGAGGCGGGCACCGGGCTGTGGTTCCGCGACCACGGCAGCGGCGGCGTGCTGACCAAGTGCGAGATCTCCGACGTGGCGACCGGGGTGATCGTCACCAAGGGCGCCGACCCGGTGTTCCGGGACTGCACCGTCAGGGCCGGCTCCGACGCCGGGGTCTACGTCTCCGCCCAGGGCCGGGGCACCTTCGAGGACTGCCGGGTCTCGCACGGCAAGGGCTTCGGCTTCCACATCATCGACGGCTGCCGCACGGTGCTGACGCGGTGCCGGGCCGAGCAGAACGAGCGGGCCGGTTTCGAGTTCTCCGAGCCCGGCCCGGTGGTGGAGGGCTGCACCTCGGACGATGTCGCGGCGCTGCCGTCGACGGCCGCCGAGATCCCCGGACCGCGCGCCCAACTCGCCGCCTCCACAGGCTCCCTGGCCTCTGCCGCACCCGCGGTGATCGGGCCGATCCCGGACTGCCGGCCCGCCGACGAGGCCCTGGCCGAACTCGACGGACTGGTCGGCCTGGCCACCGTCAAGCAGGAGGTCCGGACCCTGATCGACCTCATCTCGGTCGGTCGGCGGCGTCGGCAGGCCGGGCTCAAGGCCCCCTCGCTCCGCCGCCACCTGGTCTTCACCGGCGCCCCCGGCACCGGCAAGACCACGGTGGCCCGGCTCTACGGCGAGATCCTCGCCTCGCTCGGGGTGCTCCAGCGCGGGCACCTGGTCGAGGTGGCCCGGGTGGACCTGGTCGGCGAGCACATCGGCTCCACCGCGATCCGCACCGCCGCCGCCTTCGACCGGGCCCGCGGCGGCGTGCTCTTCATCGACGAGGCGTACGCGCTCGCCCCCGAGGACGGCGCCCGCGACTTCGGCCGGGAGGCGATCGACACCCTGGTGAAGCTGATGGAGGACCACCGGGACGAGGTGGTGGTCATCGTGGCCGGCTACACCGCCGAGATGGAGCGGTTCCTGTCCGCCAACCCCGGCGTCTCCTCCCGGTTCTCCCGGACCGTCACCTTCCCCGACTACACCGCCGAGGAGCTGCTGGAGATCGCCCGCGCCCAGTGCGCGGAGCACGAGTACGCGCTGGCCGACGCCACCGAGCTGGCGCTGCTGGAGCACTTCGCCGGCATCGAGCGCGGTCCCGCCTTCGGCAACGGCCGGACCGCCCGCCAGGTCTTCGAGACCATGGTGGAGCGGCACGCGATGCGGGTGGCGCAGCTCGACGACCCGTCCACGGAGGACCTCCAGCTGCTCGTCCCCACCGACCTTCCGGCGCCCCGACTGCCGTAGCCCGGGCCGACCGGGGGCGGCCCCGCCACGGCGCCGGGGCGCCGACCCCGGAGCGGGCGGCCCGTCGGCCCGTCGGCTCGGCGCCCCGCCAGTCCGTCAGTCCGTCAGTCCGTCAGTCCGTCAGTCCGTCAGTCCGTCAGTCCGTCAGTCCGTCCAGGCTCCGCCGGCCAGGAAGGACTCCAGCCCGGACAGGTAGGGCGCGATGTCGATCCGCTCCCCCGCCAGCCACTCGTCCGCGTAGTACTTGTCGAGGTAGCGGTCGCCCGGGTCGCAGAGCAGGGTGACCACGCTCCCGCGTTCCCCGGCCGCCCGCATCTCGGCGACGATCCGCAGCGCGCTCCACAGCCCGGTCCCGGTGGACGCGCCCGCCTTCCGGCCGAGCACCCCGTCCAGCACCCGGACGGCGGCGATCGAGGCGGCGTCCGGGACCTTCATCATCCGGTCGATCGCCCCGGGGACGAAGCTCGGCTCCATCCGGGGGCGGCCGATCCCCTCGATCCGCGAACCCCGGTCGCACACGGCGTCCGGGTCCTCCCGCACCCAGCCGTCGAAGAAACAGGAGTTCTCCGGGTCCGCGACACAGATCCGGGTGTCGTACTGCATGTAGTGGACGTAGCGGGCGATGGTCGCCGAGGTGCCGCCGGTGCCGGCGGTGGCCACGATCCAGGTGGGCTCGGGGTGCGGCTCCAGGCGCAGCTGGGCGAAGACCGACTCGGCGATGTTGTTGTTGCCGCGCCAGTCGGTGGCGCGCTCGGCGTAGGTGAACTGGTCCATGTAGTGACCGCCGGTCTTCTCGGCGAGCTCGGCCGAGGCCGCGTACACCTCGTCGGGCCGGTCCACCAGGTGGCACTCGCCGCCGTGGAACTCGATCAGGTCGATCTTGGCCTGGCTGGTGGACTTGGCCATCACCGCGATGAACGGCACCCCGATCAGCTGGGCGAAGTAGGCCTCGGAGACGGCGGTGGAGCCGCTGGACGCCTCGATGACCGGCTTGCCGGGGCGGATCCAGCCGTTGCAGAGGCCGTAGAGGAAGAGCGAGCGCGCCAGCCGGTGCTTGAGCGAGCCGGTGGGGTGGGTGGACTCGTCCTTGAGGTAGAGGTCGATGCCCCACTCGGCGGGCAGCGGGAAGCGCAGCAGGTGGGTGTCGGCCGAGCGGTTGGCGTCCGCGTGGACCTTGCGGACCGCCTCCTTGAGCCAACTCCGGTACTCCGGGTCGGTGCGGTCGACGTCGACGGTCGGTTCGGTCCCCATGGCCTGCCACTCTCCTCGTGCGAGTTCTTCGAAGCCCCCCTCCGATGCGCTCACTACGAGTGTACGAGTGTCACGATAAGTGACATTATGTGAAGCTCCAGGCTCCGCTTATCGACCGCCGGGACCCACGGCTCCCCGCTGCGCGGCTACCCCACCTGCACCGACTGCGGATCGGCCAGGTACGGGCGCCAGCCGAGTTCCGCCGCCCCGGCCAGCGCGCTGTGCGCCAGCTCGGCACCGACGATCGGCACCCGGCCGCTGCGCCCCCAGAGGCTGCGGTCGGCCACCACCGCCCGCAGCCGGTCCGGCGCGGCCTCCAGGAGGTCGCGGTGCAGCCCGCTGAGCACCACCCGGTCCGGGTTGAGGATGTTGACGACCCCGGCCAGCCCGAGGCCCAGCCGGTCGATGACGTGCTCCACGGCCGCCCGGGCCCGCTCGTCGACGGCGGCGGCCCGGCAGAGCTCACCGGCCTGGTCGAGCAGCCGTCGTGCCGGGTCCGGCGTCAGACCGGCGGCGGCGAACAGCGCGTCCGGGTCGGTCTCGGAGTTGAGGCAGCCCCGGTTGCCGCACTGGCAGGGCCGGCCCTGCGGATCGACGGTCAGATGGCCGACCTCCAGGGCGAGCCCGGCACTGCCGGTGTGCAGCCGCCCGTCGATGACCAGCGCGCCACCGACCCCGCGGTGGCCGGAGGTGACCAGCAGCAGGTGCCGGGCGCCCCGTCCGGCACCGTGCCGGTACTCGGCGAGGGCGGCCAGGTTGGCGTCGTTGGCGATGGAGGTGGGCAGCGGGTCGAACGCCTTCGGACCGTGCTCGGCGCGCCCCACCTCGACGTCGTACAGGTCGGCCACGGGAGTGCCGCTGGGCCAGGCGAAGTGCAGTGCGGCCAGT
Organism: Kitasatospora sp. NPDC089913; assembly: GCF_044748625.1. Taxonomy (NCBI): domain Bacteria; kingdom Bacillati; phylum Actinomycetota; class Actinomycetes; order Kitasatosporales; family Streptomycetaceae; genus Kitasatospora; species Kitasatospora sp. NPDC089913. The sequence continues at coordinate 46,388 of NZ_JBIVGI010000038.1, forward strand.
GCCGTGCCGTCCGGTTCGGTGACCGGGTTCGGCAGGGCGAGCGCCGCGCCGAGGCAGCGGCGGTCGGTGGCGCGGGCGAGTTCGGCGCCCGCCTGGGCCACCGCGCGCAGCATCCGCACCGGGTCGGTGGCGGCGGGCAGCGGCAGGTGGACCGGCGGGTCGAGCAGCCCGCCGAGGCCGGCCAGGGTGACGCTCAGACCGTCGGCGTGGATCTGCCCGGCGACGACCACCGGGCCCGCGGGGTCGATGGCGAGCCGGTGCGAGGGGCGGCCGCGGCCGCCGCCGGCCGGGCGGGAGTCGACCGTGATCAGCCCGAGTGCCTCCAGTTCGGCGGTGACGGCGCCGGCGGTGGCCCGGGTGACGTCGAGCGCGCGGGTGAGGGCCGAGCGGGTCGGGGTCTGGCCGGTGTGGATCAGCTGGAGCGCCGGACCGAGCAGCGTCCGGCCGCGGTCGGGGGCCGCGCGGCGGTGGGCGTCGCGCTGCGCGTCGAGTTCGGCCCCGGTCCCGGGCTTCGGACTTGAAGGTGAGAGCTGCACGTCCCTATTCTTACTTTGTGCCGCTCCGAAACAAAATTCGTTCCCATGCCCCCGCCGACCGGCCGTCCCCCCAGTCTCGCAGCATCGCCGCCCGATCCCGCACCCTCCCTGCGTCCCTCCTCCCCTCCTGGGGCGGCGCCCGGCTCGCCCTGACCGCCTTCTTCGCCGTCGACGGCCTGCTCTTCGCCGCCTGGGTCGTCCGGATCCCCGACATCCGCAACCAGGTCGGCGCCTCGCACGGGGCGCTCGGCCTCGCCCTGCTCTGCGTTTCGGCGGGCGCCGTGGCCACCATGCCGATCGTCGGCCGGCTCTGCCTGCGGTACGGCTCCCGGCCGGTCACCGTCGCCTCGCTCGCCCTGCTCGCGGTCGCCGTCCCGCTGCCCGCGCACGCCCACTCGGTGCCCGCGCTCGGCGGCGTCCTGCTGCTCTTCGGCGCCGGCTACGGCGGGGCGAACGTCGCCATGAACAGCGCCGCCGTCGAGATCGTGAGCGAGCTCGGCCGCCCCGTCATGCCCAGCTTCCACGCCGGGTACAGCCTCGGCGGCCTGCTCGGCGCCGGGGCGGGCGGCCTGCTCGCCGGCACCCTGACGGCCGCCCAGTGGCTGGCGATCGCCGGACTGCTCGGCCTCGCGGTCACCGCGTTCGCGGGCGCCGCCCTGCTCCGCAGCCCCGCGGCGCGACCGGTCGGCGCCCCGTCCTCCTCCACGTCCGCCGCCCCGTCCTCCTCCACGTCCCCCTCCGGCGGCACCGCCGCCGGCGCCGGCCGCCTGCTGGTCCTGCTGCTCGGCCTCACCGCGCTCTGCACCGCGTACGGCGAGGGCGCCGTGGCCGACTGGACCACCGTGCACCTGACGGACGACGTCCACGCCGGCGCCCAGGTGGCCGCCGCCGGTTACGTCGCCTACGCGCTCGCCATGACCACCGGGCGGATCGGCGGCACCTGGCTGTCCGTGCGGCTCGGCCAGCACCGGGTGATGCTGCTCGGCGGGTTCACCGCGGCCGCCGGCATGCTGCTGGCCGCGCTCGCCCCGCTGGTCCCGCTCGCCCTCGCCGGGTTCGTCCTGGTCGGGCTCGGGCTGGCCAACCTCTTCCCGCTCGCCATCGCCCGGGCCGGTGCCGCCGGCGGCCCCCGGGGCGTCGCCCTCGCCTCCACCCTCGGCTACGGCGGCATGCTGATCGGCCCGCCGGTGATCGGCTTCCTGGCCGACGCGACCAGCCTGCCGCTCGCCCTCACCACCGTGGCGGGCGCGGCCACCGTCGCCGCCCTCCTCCCACTGGCCGTCCGGCGGCACTGACCCGTCCGGCGGCACTGACCCGCCCGGCCGGCGCCGGACGCTCCCCCTCCCCCGCGGCTGCGGCCCCGTGCGAGGATCGCGCCATGACGAACAGCACCGGACCGGTCCAGCTCCTCCGCGCCGCCGATCGCCCGGCCACCGCCTGGCGCAACGGCGGCGGGGTGACCAGGGAGGTCGCCGGGTACCCGGCGGGTTCGGGGCTGGACGACTTCCGGTGGCGGGTCAGCCTCGCCGACGTCGGGTCGGCCGGACCGTTCTCCGCCTTCCCCGGCGTGGACCGGGTGATCACCCTGGTCGAGGGCCCGGGGATGGCCCTGACCGTGGACGGCACCGAGCACGTCGTCGACGCGCCGTTCCGCCCGTTCGCCTTCTCCGGCGACGCGGCCACCGACTGCCGGCTGCTCGGCGGCCCGCTGGTCGACTTCAACGTGATGACCCGGCGCGGCCGGGCCACCGCCGAGGTGACCCTCGCGGACGAGGCCCGGACGGTGGAGGTCCCGACCGGGGCCACCGTCCTGCTGGTCTGTCTCTCCGGCACCGCGACCCTCGACGCCGGCACCACCCTCGCCCGCTACGACGCCGCGCACCTCACCGCCCCCGCGACCCACACCCTCCGCCCCACCGGGACCACCGCCGTGCTCGTCCTGCGCACGGCCGTCGACTGACCGGGCCCGGCACGCCGCCTCACTCCTCGTCCTCGCCCTCGTCCTCGCCCTCGCTCTCGCTCTCCTCCGCCCCGAGGCCGAGAAGCGCGAGCACCCGCTCCACCGCCTGCTCGTCGGCCCCCTCGATCTCCGTGTCGCCCTCCACCCGCAGATCGAGATGGGCGAACCGGGGGGCCAGCCCGGCCAGGACCTCCAGCGGCTCCCGCTCCGCGTCGGTGTCCTCGATCACCAGCTCCCGCACGGTCAGGCTCGCCAACTGCGGCAGCAGCGGGCTCTCGGCGAGGACGAGGAAGTCGCCGGCCTCCTCGGGCTCGAAGACCGCCGCGCCCAGGTCGAGGTGCCTCAACCGGGGGTACCCGGCCGGGTCGAGCTCCGCCAGCTGCGCATTGCCGGAGACCGTGCCGTGCACGTCGTGGTCGATCTCCACCTCCAGCGTGACCAGACCCGGCGTGGACGTCCCGAACAGGGAGCCGTCCGAGAAGACCGCGCCCCTGGTCCGGAGGTGCGTCAGCCCGTCGTGCACCACGTTGTCGAGCAGGAAGGCCCCTTCGAGCTCCAGAGCGCGCAGGGCGGGAAGCGCGGGCCACAGCGCCCGGCCCACCTCGGGCGGGACCACCGGGTGGTGCAGGTACCGCTCGACCTCCAGCGGGTTGCCCGTCGAGGTCCGGTGCAGCTCGAAGAGCGTGTCGAAGTCGTGCCCGAGATACAGCTCCGCGAGCCGGGGACGCTGCCGCGCGGCGAGCGCGGCGGCCGCCGTCCCGGCGGAATGGTGATGGTCCGTCAGGTGGAGCTCCAGTGTGCGCAGCCGCCCGGAGGCGGGGTGGCACAGCAATGCGTCGACCAGCACGGCCTCCCACTGCTCCGGATCGTCCGGGTCGTGGGCGCCGGTGTGCGGCAGCTCCGCCAGGAGCCGTGCCACCAGCGCCCGGCGCCCCGCCGCGGTCTCCGGCGCCGGCCGGAACACGGCCGTGTCGAGGAAACCGCGGAACCAGCCGAGGCGCCACGATCCGTCGGCCCGCAGCCCGTCCAGCCCGCAGTCGCGCTCCACCCGCCGGTACAGCGCGGCGAGCTCCGCGTCGTCGCCCGCCGCCCCGGAGTGCTCCAGCCGGATCGCCTCCCCGCGCGGATCACCCGCCGCGTCGAGCGCCTCCGCGTGGGCGAGCCAGTCCGCCCACGCGTCCGTCACCGGCACCGGTACCTCGTCGACCCAGCCCATGCCACTCTCCTGTCCTCGGGTGAGCGGCAGTATCCCGGCCACCACCGACACCCGGCGCACCGGGCGGGCGGACGGGCGGACGGACGGGCGGACGGGCGGACGGGCGGGCGGACCGGCCTCCCGCGCGACGGCGGGAGGCCGGTCCGGACGCACCCCGGTGACGGCCTCAGCCGCAGAGCACCGGGGTGGCGTGGGCCGGGTCGAGCGCGTTGGTGACCAGGTGCAGCGCGGTCGGCGCGAAGGCGACGGCCACGTGCTCGGCGAGCGACAGCGGGCAGTGCGCCTGGACCACCTCGTTGTCCACGGCCGCCGCACCGGCGCCGCCCGCCCCGTCCAGGAACTGGCTCCGGTAGGGCGTGACGACCTCGTCGTAGACCGTGGAGATCACGGTGTAGCGCACGCCCGGGACGGTGTCCGGCCTGGTGGCCATCCGCCGGTTGAAGTCGGAGCCGACCGCCTGGTCCCGGCAGGCCGCGCAGGCCGTGTAGATCAGTTCGGCGACGCGCGGGAAGTACGGGGCGAGGTTGGTGATGCCGTCCAGCGTGGTGCCGTGGTTGGACGGCGCGAGGGCGACCAGCTTGCCGACCTTGGCCGCGCCGCCGAGGAACTTCAGGTAGTAGTTCGGCAGCATGCCGCCCTGCGAGTGGCCGACGAGGTCGACCTCCGCCGCGCCGGTCGCGCCGCGCACCAGGTCGACGAATCGCCCGAGCTGGGCCGCCGAGTCGGTGACCGGGGCGAGTCCGCCGATCGGCAGCAGCAGCCCGCTGCCGGAGGAGGTGATGCCGGGGACCGTGCCGTAGTCCAGGGCGAAGACGCAGTAGCCCAGGCTCTTCAGCAGCGGCGAGAGCACCAGCCAGTTCTCGTACCGGTTGGCGAAGGTCCCGTGCACCAGGACCACCGGGTTCGGATGGGCGGCACTCGGCCGGCAGTTCCAGTCGTTGGCGCCGGGCGGCGAGGCCACCGTGTCGCCGTCGGGCGGGAGTTCGCCCGCGGCGGCCGGGACGGAGGCAGCGGCGGCGGACGCGGTGGGGATCGCGGTGGGGGTCGCGTCCGCCGCCCGGGCCACGCCGGCGGGACCGCCGGCGAGCAGTGCGCCGGCCAGCAGCGCCGCACCGGCAGACCCAAGAAGCCTGCGGCGCAACGGCCTTGCGGCGGAGCGGAGAAGTGGGGTTCTCAACGGTTGCCTCCGGAGCGGAAGTTTGTTACCAACAGGTAACCCGAGTGCCTCCATCCTGCGGTCGCCCCTCCGACCTGGGTCTCGGGCGGCTTCCAGACCTCGACGGAGTTCTCTGTGACCGGTCACAATTCACCCCCCACCGAAACCGGTTGGCGGATCCCGGTGATCGGCGGCACCGCCGCCGACCAGCGTCTGCTGAGCGCCGTGCCCGAGTTGGCCGAGGCCCTGGTCGCCGCGCTGCTGGACCGGGTACCCGCCTACCGCCGCTTCCCCCGCGAACTGGCCACCGGCGAACTGGTCCCGGTCGCCGCGCGCCGGATCCGCGCCCTCGCCCATGCCGTCCGCACCGGACTCCCGGCCCCCGAGGGCGAGTTCGCCGCCGTCCGGGAGGCCGCCGCCCGGCGCGCCGAGGAGGGTGTGCCACTGGACGCCGTCCTGTTCGCCCACCATCTCGGCATGGAGGTCTGCTGGGAGCTGATCACCCGGCACGCCGACGACGGCGACGCGGCCGACCTGCTGCTGCTCAACCGGCTGATGCTCAACCACCTGCGCCGGGCCGCCGCCGCGACCTGCGCCGGATACCTGGCGGAGGGCCGCGGCGACGCCGACGAACGGCGGGCCGCCCGAGGAGCCCTGGTCACCGCACTGCTGGACGGCGCGCCCGCCGAGGCCGAGGCGGCGGCCGGCCGGGCCGGGACCGTCCTGCCGCCCGCGTACGCGGTGCTGCGCCTCGCCGTCGCCGAACACCCCGACGAGCGCTCGCCCGACGTCGACCGGGCCGTGGCGGGGCACCGCAAGCTGCGCCGGCTGCGCACCGAACTCGACCACGCCACCCGGCAGTCGGCGCTGTCGGCGCTCACCGCCGGCGGCGGTGTGGTGCTGGTCCCGCTGGAGCACGACCCCGAGGCCGTGCCCGAACAGGCCTGGGAGCGGCTGGCCGAGACCCTGCGGCGGCTCGCCCGCGCGGCCGGCGTCACCGTCCGGGCGGGCGGGGCGGCCTCGGCGCCCGCCGAGGTCCCGGCGGCGGCCGCGCTCGCGGCGGAGGTCCTCGAGGTGGCCCTGGCCGTCGGCCGGGCACCCGGCCTGCACCGGCTGGACGACCTGCTGGTCGAGTACCAGCTCAGCCGGCCCAGCCGGGCCCGCTCGCGACTCGCCGCACTGCTCGCCCCGCTGGACGGCGCGGGCGAGCTGCTCACCACGCTGCGGGTCCACCTCGCCGGGGGTCTCAGCAGACGCCACACGGCCCAGGTGCTCCATCTGCACCCCAACACCGTGGACTACCGGCTCCGCCGGATCGCCGCCCGCACCGGCCTGGACCCCACCCGGCCGGCCGACCTGCCCCGGATCACGGCCGCCCTCGCCGCCCGCGACGCCGAACGGGCCGCCGCGGGGCACACCCCGGGCGCCCGGACCGTCCACTGACCCCGGACCGTTGCTCAGCCCCGGACCGTTGCTCAGCCCCGAACCGTTTCCCGACCCCGGCCCTTCCAGTCCTCGACCAGCAGGCCGAGCAGCACCTCGTCCAGGAACTCGCCCATCACCCACGCGGAGGAGCGCAGCACGCCCTCCCGGACGAAGCCGTTGCCCTCGGCGGCGCGGAGCATCGCGGCGTTGTCCGCGAGGGTCTCGACCTGCAGCCGCCGCAGACCGCGCACGACGAAGCCGTAGTGGCACAGCAGCGCGACCACCTCGCTGCCGTGACCCCGGCCGCGGGCGGAGGGCCTCAGCCCGAGCCCGAGGTGCGCGAGGCGGTTGTGGTTGTCGATGCCCCACAGGCTCGCGCTGCCGAGGAGCGCGCCGCTGCCCAGCTCCACCACGGAGAACGGCACGACCGCGTCGTCCACGCGGTCCAGTGCGAGCCGGGACTCCTTCGCTCCGGGCGGGATCGGCCGCCACGGCGCGCTCTCGGCCCGCGAGGAGTTGGCCACGTCGTCGTGGAGCTCGGTCAGCAGGACCGGGATGTCGTCCTCGTGCCGGGCCCGCAGCCCGATCTTCTCGCCTCGAAGCATGCGAGTTTCCTATCCGACCCCGCGCAACGGCGGCAACCGAATTGTCCGGCGCGGTCAGACCTCGGACTCGCCCGGCAGCCGCAGGTCCCAGCCGGCCAGCGCCCGCAGCTGTGCGGCGGTCATGTCGTCCGGGAGCGGCCGCGGCGGTTCGTTGCGGAACGGCGGCTGCCAGCCCTCCTCCCGCGTCCAGCGGCGGACGGCCTTGGCGGGCGCACCCGCCACCACCGTGTGGTCGGGCACCTCGCCGCGCACCACCGAACCGGCCGCGACGACCACGTTGCGGCCCAGCCGGGCGCCGGGGAGGATCACCGCTCCGGTGCCGATCCAGCTCCCGGAGCCGATCTCCACCGGCTCGTTGCGCGGCCACTGCTTGCCGATCGGCAGGTCCGTCGCCCGGTACTCGTGCGCCTGGTCGGATATGTAGACGCCGGGGCCGGTCCACACGTCGTCGCCCAGCACGATCGACTGGTGGCCGACGATGTGGCTGTCCCGGCCGATCACGCAGCCGCCGCCGATCCGCACGATCGGCTCGGGCCCGAGATCCAGGCCGGGGAGGAAGCCCGCGCAGATGGTCACCCGTTCGCCGATGATCGAGAACGGGCCGATGGTGATCCACTGCTCGTTGAAGACCGCGCCGAGCGGGAAGCTCAGTTTCGTCCCCGCGCCGAGCTCGCCGAAGCGGTACGGTCCGGGGTTCTCGCTGGAGACCGAACCGGCCCGCTGCACCCACTGCCAGCCCCGGTGGACGAGCCGACCCGCAACGCGCCGGCCGCCGGCCCGGGTGGCGCTGAACAGGGAACGCGTGATCGACATGCGCTCACGTTACCGGTCCGTACGGTCCGCCCGGCGCCGAGGCGGCCAAGGTCACACGAGCCCGTCGCCCGCCCGGCCCCGCTCCACCCCGTCACCGCCGGTGGCCCGCCGCACAGCGCCCCCCGTCACCGCCGGCCGCCCGCCGCGCACCGCCCCCACAACATTTCCGCCGCCCGTCCATGGGAACACGCGTCCGAATGCCGCCGGTGCTGCCAGAATCCCGATCATGGAGATCACCGCACACATCGACGCCCTGCGCCGCGAAGGCGGCCTGCTCGCGGACGCCGCCGCCCGCACCGACCTCGACGCCGCCGTCCCGACCTGCCCGGAGTGGCGGTTGCGGGACCTCGTCCTGCACACCGGCCATGTGCACCGCTGGGCCACCACCCACCTCCGGGACGGCCGGCCGACGCCGATGGACGAGGCGAGCCAGCAGGCGATCTGGGCGGAGGAGCCGGACGACGCCGTCCTGATCGACTGGTTCCGCGCGGGCCACGGCGCACTGGTCGACACGCTCCTCGCCGCCCCCGCCGACCTGGACTGCTGGACCTTCCTGCCGACGGCCCCGAGCCCGCTCGCGTTCTGGGCCCGCCGGCAGGCGCACGAGACGGCCGTGCACCGGATCGACGCCGACGCGGCCGCCGGCACCGAGGGACCGGAGACCGCACCCGGGCTCGCGCTCGACGGCATCGACGAACTGCTGCGCGGCTTCCTCGCCCGCGACCGCTCCCGGCTGCGCACCGAGCGGCCGCGCACCGTCCAGATCAGCACCACCGACGGGCCCGGCCGCTGGCTGGCGACCGTCAGCACGGACCCGCTGTCCGTCGAGCTCACCGAGGCCCCGGCCGACCTGACCCTCACCGGCCCAGCCCGGGACCTCTACCTGCTGCTCTGGAACCGGCTGCCCGCCGGGACCGGGCGGGTCGAGCACGCGGGCGACGAGGCGCTGCTCGAGCTCTGGCGCGAGACCGCCACCATCGGCTGAGCCGACCACACGGGTCGGAACACCTAACGCACCCAGCGGGCGGGCCGCTTCTCCAGGAACGACCGCATGCCCTCCTGGGCCTCCTCGGAGCCGAACAGCCGCGCCGACAGCTCGACCAGCTCGTCCGCGTCCCGCTCGAAGGAACGCACCACCTCGGCGTTGGCGAGTCGCTTGGAGTGCGCGAGGCCCTGCGGCGAACCCAGCCGCAGGGCGTCCAGCAGTTCCTTGAGCGCGACCTCGGCCGCCTCCGGCGCGTCGGCCGCCCGGGTGATCAGACCGATCCGGGCGGCCTCGGCCGCGTCGAACACCTCACCGGTCAGGTAGTACCGGGAGGCCGCGCGCGGGTCCAGCTTGGGGCGCAGCGGCAGCGAGATCACGGCCGGCGCGAGTCCGAGCCTGACCTCGGTGAACGCGAAGGTGGCGGCCGGTCCGGCGATCGCCAGATCGGCCGCGCCCACCAGCCCCAGCCCGCCGGCCCGGACGTGCCCGTCGATGACGGCGATCACCGGCTTGGCGCAGTCGACGATCGCCCGCTGGAGGTCGACCAGCCCGCGCGGCCCGACCGTCGGGTCCGCCCCGGTCGCCTCGGAGAGGTCCGCCCCGGCGCAGAACACCTTGCCCGCGTGCGTCAGCACCACCGCGCGCACCTCCGGGTCGGCGGCCGCCCCGGCCAGTCCGGCGGTCAGCTCGGCCATCAGCCGGCGGGAGAGCGCGTTGCGGTTGTGCGGCGAGTCGAGGGTCAGCGTGGTGACGGCGTCCTCGGTGGCGATCCGGACGAAGGGCGCTTCACTGGTCATCGGTTCGGTCCTGCTTTCCGGCTGAGGGTGGGTCGGAACGGGGCCGCGGCCACGGGTGGGCGGCGGCGACCGGACGACTCTGACATGCCCACCCTCCGCTCGGCCAGGCCCTCCGCCCCCGCCGGCCACCACGGTCACCGCTCAGAGCCCGGAAGTGTCCAGGTCGAGGTCGAACGGCTCCGGCAGCCGGACCGGCGTCCCGAAGGGGTGCGGCCCGTCCTCGACCGCGTAGCCGAGCCGCGTCGGCCCGCTGAAGAGCGTGCAGGCACGGTGCTGCCGGTCGACCAGGAGGTAGAGCGGGGCGCCGTACTGCCCGTACCGGCGGCGCTTCACCGTCCGGTCCGTTTCTCCGTTCGAGGGCAAGGTGACCTCCACCACCAGCAGGGTCTGGTCGGGGAGCAGCGCGCCCTCGGTCTTCGCCGCGAGGTCCTCCGGTACGACCGCGAGGTCGGGGATGAACCAGTTCTCCGATCCGGGCAGGTCGAGATTTCCTGCTCCGGACACCAGCCCCAGCGCTTCCAAGCGCGCCGTCAACTGCCGACGGACGACCTCCGCAGCACTCTCATGGGCCCAAGTCGGCGACATAGGAGTGATGACTCCCTCGATGATCTCGGCGCGGTCACCCGCGACATGCTGAATCGCGTACTTGAGCGCCCGTTCGGGATCCGTCACCGTGCTGTAGTCGCTGGGGAGTCGGGGAGCTGTACTCACGAAGCGATCTCCTTCCCTGACGTCCATCTCGTCACGTCGAGTGCGTGAAGAGAATACCCTCCGTGAAAGTCGTGGTGCGACGATCAACTGTCGGCCACGATGAGCCCATGACCACGGAATCACAGCCCGCCGACACCGGCCTCACCCACATCACCGAGCCGCCCGGGGTCGCCCCCGGCACCGGGTACACCCAGGTGGTGACGGCCACCGGGCGGCTGGTGGCCGTGTCGGGCCAGGTCGCCTTCGACGAGCAGCGGCAGCTGGTCGGGGAGGGCGACCCCAAGGCGCAGGCGCGGCAGATCTTCGAGAACCTGCGGCGCTGCCTGGCGGCGGCGGGCGCGGACTTCTCGCACGTCGTGAAGCTGACGTACTTCCTGACCGACATCGCGGACATGCCGGCCGTCCGCGAGGCGCGGAGCGAGGCGTTCGGCGACCTGCCGCTGCCGGCCAGCTCGGCGATGCAGGTGGCAGCGCTGTTCCTGCCGGAGGTGCTGATCGAGATCGAGGCCTTCGCGGTGCTCCCCGAGTAGCCCGGGCCGTCCGCGTCCATCACGGCCGACGCGTCAGGCCGCGGCCGTGCCCCGCCGCCGGGCCCACCGGACGGCGGGGCCCATCGCGAGGCCCGCGCCGGCGAGCAGCGCGCCGAGGGCGGCCCAGCCCGCCAGGCCGTGGCCGATGACGGCGGTCGAGACGACGGCCGGGCCGATCATCAGCGCGGCGGACATGCCCGCGTTGAAGACGCCCTGGTAGGCGCCGTGCGCACGCTCGTCGGCCAGGTCGTAGCTGAGCGCCCAGGTGCCGGCCTGACTCAGGACCTCGCCGCCCGCCTGGAGGGCCACGCCGACCAGGACCACCACGGCGGCGAGCGCGGCGGGCACGCCGTGGGCGAGGCCGAGGACCAGGCAGGAGGCGGCCAGGACCAGCCCCGCGCGTCCGCAGGCGCGGGCGGCGGCGACCGGGTGCTCGGTGCCCCGGGTGGCGGGGACCTGGAACGCGATGACCAGCAGGGTGTTGACGATCAGGGTGCCGGCCACGGTGATCCGGGGCGCGTCGGTCTGCTGGACGATCCACAGCGGCACCCCGACCTCCAGCATCGCGAACTGCAGGGCGAGCACCGAACCGAGCGCGGTCACCACCAGGAACGGTCCGTCCCGCAGCGCCGGGTTCCGCCGTCCGCCCCCGGGCGCGCCCTCCTCGACGGCCTTGCTCGCCCCGACCGCGTCACCCGACGCGGCACCCGACCATCCGGGCACCCGCAGCCGCTGGAACAGCACCGCGACGGCCAGGTACGAGGCGGCGTCCGCCAGGATCGCCGTCAGGTAGCCGGCCCGCGAGTCCACCTGGAGCGCGATCGCGCCGACCGCGGTGCCGAGGCACAAGCCGACGTTGGTCACCACCCGCAGGTAGGCCCGGCCCGCGACCCGCTTGTCGGCGGGCAGCACCTCCGCGTACAGGGCGTTGCGGACGGCGGCCGAACCCCGGTCGGCGGCGGAGACCAGGCAGGCGAGCGCCACGAACGCCGGGTAGCCGTCCACCAGGGTGTACCCGGCGGTGCCGAGACCGGTGAGGGCGACCAGCGCGACCAGGACCGGCCGGGACCCCCAGCGGTCGGCGGCGCGCCCGGCGGGGACGCTGGCGAGCACCCCGCAGAGCCCGGCGGCGGTGAGCGCGATACCGAGCCGACCGGCGCTCAGGCCGAGGAAGCGGGTGAAGAACAGCACGCCGACGGAGAGCGAGAGACCGCTGCCGACCGTGTTGAGCAGGGTGATCCGGGCGAGCCGTCGCACCGTCGGGTCGGGGTGCAGCAGGCGCGACACCCAGGACCCGGGGGACGCCCCGGAGGCGGGGGACGCCCCGGAGGCGGGCGGATCGGAGGTGGGCGGATCGGAGCTCGGCGCGGCGGTCGCCGCCGGTGGGGTGGTCATGCGCACGATCACACCCCGGCACCGCCACTCAGCAGTACTGATTTAGGCTGGCACCGAATCCGGCAGCGCACCGGCGGCGCGCACCGGGCCGCGGGGCGACCGGAGGACGCCGACGACGGGGAAGGACCGCCGTGCACCGCTTCAAGCTCGGTCTGGCCGACCTCGCCACCACCTGGTTCGCCTGCTCGCCCCTCCAGGAGACCGCACTCAGCCTGCGGATGTGGACCCACCCCGGCTACTACCGGCTCCAGTCCGCCGCCTTCGAGCGACTGCGTCCCTCCTTCGCACGGCTGGATTCCGCGCTGCTGCTCTCCCTGGTCGCCGCGAACCGCTGGATCCCGGACTTCCTGACGCCCCGGCCGACCACCCCGTGGCCGGACTTCCGCACCGAGCTGGCCGCCGTCCGGGCGCTTCCTCCGGAGCAGCTGCGCCCGGAACTGGAGCAGACCTTCCTGCCGCACCAGCGAGCGCTGCCCCCGCTGCTCGCGGCGGGCCTGGCAGACCCGGCCCGGCTGCTGGCACGGATCGCCGACGCCCTGGAGGAGTACTGGGAGTCCTGCCTGGCGCCGGGCTGGTGGCCGCAGGCCAGGGCGGTGCTGGAGTCGGACCTGGTCTACCGCTCCCGAGTGCTGGCGCAGCAGGGCGCGGCGGCGCTGTTCGCCGACCTGGACCACCGGCTGCGCTGGACGGACGGGGTGCTGGCGGTCGACCGCCGCTGGAAGGAGTGGGACAGCGACATCACGGTGAACGGGCGTGGACTGGTCCTGGTGCCGACCTTCTTCGCCCGGGGCGCGGTCACGATGATCAGCAACGACCGGCCGCCGCAGATCAGTTACCCGGCCCGGGGGCAGGCGGGGATGGCCACTCCGCCGTCACCGGTGAGCCCGCGGGCGCTGGAGCAGCTGCTCGGCGGACCGAAGGCCCGGCTGCTCGCGCTGCTCGCCGAGCCGGCCAGCACCACCGACCTCGCCTACCGGCTGGGGGTGACGCCGGGCACGGTCAGCCAGCACCTGGCGGTGCTGCACGGGACCGGGCTGCTGACCCGGGCGCGGCACGGCCGTTCGGTGCTGTACAGCCGCAGCCCGCTCGGCGACGAGCTCTCCGGCCACCCGCGCCGCGGCTGAGGACAGGCCGCGACCAGCGCCCTCAACTCGCCAGTGGTACAGACCTGTTGACGCATTGGTCCAGTCCTCCTACAGTGCCTCCAGGCTGCGTCCCCCACGACGCGGACACCGGTCGACCACGCACCGCCCCCACCACCCGACCGGGCACCACCGCACCACACCCGGCACCACCCGGCTTCGTCCGGCTTCACCCGGCACCATCGGGTTTCACCCGGCTTCACCCGGCACCACCGGGCTCCATCCGCACGGTCCTGCGTCACCCTGTCCAACCCCCACAGTCACAGGGAGAACCATGTCCGTCCGATCACGCGCGCGCCGGGACCAGGCGCGCCGCACCCGCCGCAAACTGCTGGCGCTGCTCTCCGTCCTGCTCCTCCCGATCGCCGCGATCACCGCCCTGGCGACCCCCGCCAACGCGGCCGGCAAGCTCACCGCCGCCTTCACCACCGAGAACAACGGCTCCTGGTGGAAGGGCACTTACATCGTCCGCAACGACAACGCGGCCGCCGTCAACGGCTGGACCCTGGAGTTCGACCTCCCGGCCGGGGTCACCATTCAGAACAGCTACAACGGGACCGCGACGGTCAACGGCCGGCACGTCACCGCCGTCGCCGCGTTCTACAACGCCAACGTCCCCGCGGGGAAGACCACCGAGCCGTACAGCTTCTGGTTCGTCGCCAACGGCCCGGTCGGCACACCCACCGGCTGCCGCATCAACGGCGACAAGTGCGACGGCAGTTCGGACGTCCTGCCGTCCGCGCCGGGTACCCCGACGGTGACCGACGCGACGGCCCACACGCTCGCGCTGAAGTGGCCCGCCGCGACCGGCGGCGACTTCCCGGTGGCCTCCTACGACGTGCTGAACGGCAGCACCGTGGTCGGCGGGAGCACCACCACCGACGCCGTGGTCACCAACCTCACCCCGGCGACGAGTTACACCCTGACCGTCCGCGCCAAGGACAGCCGCGGCAACCTCGGCCCGGCGAGCGCGCCGGTCACCGCCTCCACCTTCGACCCGGCGACCGACCCGACGCCGCCCACCGCGCCCACCAACCTCCGCACCACCGCGGTGGGTTCGAGCGACGTGACACTCGCCTGGAACGCCGCCACCGACAACCTCAAGGTCGCCGCGTACGACGTCTACCAGGACGGCGTCCTGGTCCGCACGGTCACCGGCTCCACCCTGACCGCCGCCGTCAGCAGCCTCTCCCCGTCCACCTCCTACACCTTCACCGTCAAGGCCAGGGACGGCGCGGACAACGCCTCGCCCGCCACCGCGCCGCTGAAGGTCACCACCTCCGACCTGGTCGGCGCCGGGAAGTACGCCCGGGTCGGCTACTTCACCCAGTGGGGCATCTACGGCCGCCAGTACTTCGTCAAGAACCTCGACACCTCGGGCAGCGCGGCCAAGCTCGACGTCATCAACTACGCCTTCGAGAACATCGACCCGGTCAACCTGACCTGCATGGCGGGCGTCACCAAGGGCACCACCGCCAACCCGCAGGACCCGGACCAGGGCACCGGCGCGGGCGACGCCGACGCCGACTACGCCCGCCCGATGAGCGCCGCCCAGTCGGTCGACGGCGTGGCGGACGACGGCTGGGGCAAACTGCGCGGCAACTTCAACCAGTTGAAGAAGCTCAAGGCGAAGTACCCGAACCTGAAGGTCGTCGTCTCGCTGGGCGGCTGGACGTACTCCAAGTACTTCTCCGACGCGGCGGCCACCGACGCCTCCCGGCAGAAGCTGGTCAAGTCCTGCCTCGACGTGTGGATCAAGGGCAACCTGCCGGTCTACAACGGCGCGGGCGGCGACGGCGTCGCGGCCGGCATCTTCGACGGCATCGACCTCGACTGGGAGTGGCCCGGCTCGCCCGACGGCCACGCCGGCAACCACTACAGCGCCAACGACAAGGCCAACCTGACCCTGCTGCTGGCCGAGTTCCGCAAGCAGCTGGACGCGCTGGGCGGCTCGCACAAGCTGCTGACCGCCTTCACCCCGGCCGACCCGGTGAAGATCAACCAGGGCTGGGACCTCTCGAAGATCTTCAACTACCTCGACATCGCCAACGTCCAGGGCTACGACTTCCACGGCGCCGGCAGCGACAACTCCTGGGAGCCCAACCGCACCGGCCACCAGGGCAACCTCTACCAGGACGCCCAGGACCCGTACGCCACCCACTTCAGCGTCGACGCGGCGGTCAAGCCGTACCTCGACGCCGGGGTCAACCCGCGCAAGCTCACCATCGGCCTGGCGTTCTACGGCCGGGGCTGGCAGGGCGTCGCCGACGGCGGCGTCAAGGGCGAGTGGCAGAGCGCGACCGGCGCCGCCCCCGGCCAGTTCGCCGAGGAGGCCGGCACCCGCGGGTACAACAACCTGATCACCACCTTCCCCAACCTCGCCGTCTACCACGACGAACAGTCGGTCGCCACGTACGGCTACACCGGCGCCGGCGGCCAGTGGTGGACCTTCGACGACGCCTGGTCGATCGGCAAGAAGACGGCCTACCTGAAATCCAAGGGCCTGCTCGGCGCGATGATCTGGGAAATGACCGGCGACACCCCCGGCGGCACCCTGATCACGGCGATCGACAACGGCCTCAAGTAGCGGGCCGACGGACCCGGAACCACCACGGGTCCGCGCACGCCGGGTCCGGCGGGCTGCTGCCCACCGGACCCGGCGTCACCTCAGCGCGAGGCCAGGGCCGCGAGGCGGCGGGCCGAGCGGTACTGACGGATCACCTGGGCGAAGGTGGTGTGCCCCTGGGTGGTGCGGGCGAAGGCCCGCCAGGCCGGGTCGACCAGGCAGACCGCCGCGTGGAACAGGTAGGGCCGGCGCTCGAAGGCGGTCAGCATCTGCTTGCCGGCCCGCATCTCCACCCCGAGACCGGCCTTGATCGCGAAGGCGTAGTTCAGCGCCTCCCGCCGCACCTCCGCGGCCGTGCCCGCCTCGGCCACCTTGACCGCCCACTCCCCGGCCAGCCGGCCCGAGCGCAGCGCGTAGGAGATGCCCTCCCGGGTCCACGGCTCCAGCAGCCCGGCCGCGTCCCCGGCGACCAGCACCCGGCCGCGGGACAGCGGCGAGTCCTCGGCCCGGCAGCGGGTCAGGTGACCGGACTCGACGCTCGGCCGGAACCCCGCGAGGCCCAGCTGCCTGATGTAGTCGGCCAGGTACTGCTTGGTCCGCTCGCCGTCCCCGCGGGCCGAGATCACCCCGACGGTCAGGCTGCCGGACTCGGTCTTCGGGAACACCCAGCCGTAACTGCCGGGCAGCGGACCCCAGTCGAGGTGGATCCGACCCGCCCAGGCGGCGGCCACCTCCGCCGGGACGGGGATCTCCGCCTCCAGACCGAGGTCGATCTGGTCGAAGGAGACACCCACGTGCCGGCCGATCCGGCTCGCGCTGCCGTCCGCGCCGACCACCGCACGGGCCTCGAAGCTGCGCCCGTCCGCGGCCGTGACCAGCGCCGTACGGTGCTCGCCGCCGCGCTGCTCGACCCCGGTGACGGTCACTCCGGTGACCAGCACCGCACCGGCCTGCTTGGCCGCCTGCACCAGACGCAGGTCGAACTCGTCCCGGTTGACCAGGCCGAACAGCATCCGCTTGGAACGCCGGGTCCGGGTGAACCGGCCGCCGTACGCGAAGGTGACGGCGTGCACCCGGTCCTGGAGCGGCAGCCGGAAGTCCGGCGGCAGGCTGTCCCGGGACGGGCCGATGATGCCGCCGCCGCAGGTCTTGTACCGGGGATGCTCGACCTTGTCGAGCAGCAGCACCCGCCGGCCCTGGGCGGCGGCGGCGTGCGCGGCGGACGAGCCGGCCGGTCCGGCACCGACCACGACGACGTCCCAGACGCCGTCCAGCGGGTCCAGCGGGTCCGGCCCGGCGGCCTCGGCGTCGAGCGGGCTACGAGAATCGGGGCTTCCGGAGTCAGTCACAGGCAGCAATCCTATGCGGCCGCCCCCGCCGACGTCGGCCGCACCGCACCGAACGCGCGAACGAATCACGGCCGTACCGGCCCGCACCGGCCGCGCGGACGGTCCCGGGCACCCGTGCCGGGCACCGCTCCCCCCGGGGCCGTCCGTTCGTGTCCGCCTATGATCGGCGTCATCCCCCGTCAACGCCGTTCGCCCGAAGCACCCCCCGGACGGACCACCCCTACCCGGAGCACACCCGATGCCGCAGCAGCCCCTGGCCGACGCCGTCCGGTCCCTGATGGACCGCGCCCGCACCGATCTCGCCGAACTGGTCGCCTTCCGCTCGGTCGCCGATCCGCGTCAGTTCCCGGTCGAGGAGTGCGAGAAGGCCGCCCGCTGGGTCGCCGACGCCTTCGCCGCCGAAGGCCTGACCGGTGTCCGACTGCTCGACACCCCGGACGGCACCCAGTCCGTCTACGCCGAGCTGCCCGGCCCGGCCGGCGCCCCGACCGTCCTGCTCTACTCGCACTACGACGTCCAGCCGCCGCTGGCCGAGGACGAGTGGCTGAGCCCGGCCTTCGAGCTGACCGAGCGCGACGGCCGCTGGTTCGGGCGCGGCGCCGCCGACTGCAAGGGCAACATCCTGATGCACCTGACGGCCCTTCGGGCGCTGCGTCGGACGGACGGCGGCTACCCGGTCGGGCTGAAGATCATCGTCGAGGGCTCGGAGGAGCAGGGCACCGGCGGCCTGGAGCGGTACGCCGAGGCCCACCCCGAGCTGCTCGCCGCCGACGCCATCGTGATCGGCGACACCGGCAACTTCGCGGCCGGCCTGCCCACCGTCACCGCCTCGCTGCGCGGCATGACCGTGGTCGACGTGTCGGTGCGCACCCTCGCGGGCAACCTGCACTCCGGCGCCTTCGGCGGCGCCGCACCGGACGCCCTCCAGGCCCTGGTCAAGGTGCTCGCCTCGCTGCACGACGAGCACGGCGACGTCGCCGTGGCCGGCCTGACCACCGATCAGACCTGGACCGGCGTGCAGTACCCGGACGAGCAGTTCCGCGCCGACGCCAAGGTGCTGGACGGGGTCGCGCTCACCGGCACCGGCACCGTCGCCGACCGGCTGTGGGCCCGCCCCTCGGTCACCGTCCTCGGCATCGACGCCCCGCCGGTGGTCGGCGCCACCTCCTCCGTGCAGTCCTTCGCCAAGGCCTCGGTCAGCCTGCGCGTCCCCCCGGGCACCGACACCGGCGCCGCCCAGGAGGCGCTGGTCGCCCACCTGGAGGCCCAGGTGCCGTTCGGCGCGAAGGTCACCGTCGAGCGCCAGGGCAACGGCTCCCCGTTCCTCGCCGACACCTCCGGTCCGGCCTACGAGGCGATGGGCGAGGCGATGGCCGAGGCCTTCGGCACCCCGATGGTCGCCTCCGGCGAGGGCGGCTCGATCCCGCTCTGCAACACGCTGCGCACGCTCTACCCGGAGGCCGAGATCGTGCTGATCGGCGTCGAGGAGCCGACCACCCAGATCCACGCGGTCAACGAGAGCGTCGACCCGCTGGAGCTGGAGCGGATGGCCCTCGCCGAGGCGCTCTTCCTGCGCCGCTACGCCGAGCCGCGTTCGGTCTGACCTCGCTCCGGCCGGACTCCGCCGGTCCCAGGGTTCGCGGGCCGCGCCGTCCACCACGACGGCGCGGCCCGCGTCACGTCCGCATCGCGCGCCACGGGCCGGCGTCCCGCACCAATGGCCGGAGCCACTCGCCACAGGCCGGAGCCACGCCCGACGGGCCGTCCCCGCACGCCCGCGCGTCCCGGGGTCGCCGCGCCCCGCTCACACTCCCCGCACCACCCCGTTCCCCCCGTGCGCCGTCGGCTGCCACCTCCGCGCCGCCCCTACCCCGGCCGCCCCGGCCGTCCGGTCCGCACCACCGCGGACCCCCGTCACCGCGGCCCGGGCCAGCGCCCACCCGACCGCGCCGACCGCGAGCCCGGCCCCCGCCCCGAAACACAGCTCCCCCACCAGCCCGCGCCGCAGCGGAACGAGCCGGTGCACCACCCCCGCCGCGGTGGCCGCGCCCAGTACCGTGGCACCCGCCCGCCGGGCCCGGCCCGAAAGTTCGACGGCCGGCCGGACCGGCTCCACCGAGCGGGCCGCCCGCACCGCGTATCCCGCCACGGCCGCCAGCGCGGGCGCGGAGGTGCCGTACTGCAGCACCTCGCACAGCGGCGGCCCGCCCGCGACCGGCCGCCCCAGCACCGGGAACAGCCGGACCCCGGCCCGGTCGTGGTGGGTGAAGGCGTCCCAGCCGACGTGGCTCGCCGCGCCGACCGCCGCCGAGGCCGCGAACCAGGCGAGGTCCGCCCCGGTCGGCCGCCCCCGACCGGCCCGGCGGACCGTCAGCGCCTCGGCCGCGCCGGACCACGGTGGCGGCAACAGCGCGACCAGCGGCCCGCGCACCAGCCCGTGCCAGCCCGCCACCAGCCCGGCCGCGAGCGCCACGTCCACCGTCGGCACCCCGCACCAACGGTGGGTCACCCCGCCGTACCGGTACACCCCGGGCAGCAGCGACTCGGCGAAGAACGGCACGTCCGGCGCCATCGAACCGGCGACCAGCGCGGACGCGACCAGCGGCCCGCGCTCCCCCGCCAGGCGCAGCAGGGGCAGGACGGCGGCCGGATGACTCAGGGTGAACGGCATGGCCCCATCCTGCCGCTCCCGGTCACGGCCGCCGCACCCGCCCCGCACGGCTCGCCCGGCCCACCGCCGTCACCGCGACCGCCGTCACTGGCACTACCACTGCCGCTGCCACCACCGGTCCGCCCACCGGACACCGGTCCCGGAACGCCGAAGCGGCCGGCCCGGCCGAGGACGCCGGGCCGACCGCTCCACCCGACCCGGCCGCCAAGTCCTGCGGCCAGGTCCCGCGGCGAAGTCCCGGTGCCGGATCCCGCGGCCAGGTCCCGGGGCTCGACCCGGCCCCGGGCCGAGCCCCGGACCGCTCAGGCCGCGTCCGCCGTCGACGCCAGCCCCACCCCCGCCCGCCGCCCGGCCTCCAGGTAGCGCAGCTCACCGCAGCGGCGGGCGTCCAGCGCCGCGGCGAGCCGCCGGTACCGCCCGGGCGGCAGCAGTCCGGAGGCCTCCTCCAGGCTGACGAAGCGCCAGCTGCGCAGCTCGTCCTGCTGGAGCAGCAGCCCCTGCCGGGCGTTCGCGTCCAGCAGGCCGCCGTCGTAGACCAGGCGCAGCCCGCCCCGGCGCGGACCGGTGCGCGGCTCCCAGTCGACGGCGAGCAGTCGCAGCGCGGCCGGGTCCAGCCGGACGCCGAGTTCCTCGGCGGTCTCCCGCAGCGCGGCGTCGGTCGGCGCCTCACCGCGTTCGACCACCCCGCCGGGGAACTCCCAGTCCGGCTTGTAGACCGGGTCGACGAGCAGCACCCGGTCCTGCTCGTCGAAGAACAGGACGGCGGCGGCCACGGTGTCCCCGGTGGGATCGGGGCTCTGGACGATCGGGCAGCGGGCCGACCCGTCGCCCACCAGCTGCGCGAGCCTGGTGGCGGTCTCGCGCGGGGTGAGTCCGGAGGTGTCGACGAGCCGGGCGTCCCGGCGCAGCCAGCGGCGGGCGGCGAGGTAGCGGGGTACGTGCTCCAGGCACCACTGCCGGATCCGTTCGCTGCGTTCGGGGTCCTCGGGTACCTCCTCCCGCTGGGCAATGCGCGCACGCAGGATCGTTTCTTCAGGATCCAGGACGAGGTGGTGCACCGCGATGCCGTTGGAGGCCAGTGAGCCGAAGATCTCGTCCCGGTAGTCCTCCCGCAGCAGCGTCATCGGGACCACCAGCGGCCCGGGCACCTCGCCGAGCAGCGCCGCCGCCGTCTCGGGGACGAGCCGTCGCCAGGCCGGCAGGTCCTGGAAGTCCGACACCGCCGCCATCCGGTCGGCCGGCAGCATCGCCCGCAGGCCGAAGCCGACCAGCTCGGGATCGAACAGCATGCTGCCGGGCAGCTGCTCCACCAACTCGCGGCAGGCGCTCGTCTTGCCCGCCCCGAACGTGCCATTGACCCAGACGATCACTAACGTCCCCTGTTTCTCGACCTCCCCCGGTGCCGTTCGCACCGGGCGGCGCCCCCGTCAGCCGAACCAGCGCCACCCGAGGTGGTACCCGCGCCGTGCCGTTCCCCATACCTCCACGTCGGCCCGGCTCATGGCGGTTCCCGGTTCCGTTTGACAGCGGCATGTGCCCAGGTCAGAGGCCCTACCACAGGACCGGTACAACCCTCGCCGCGCCGGAGCGCGCACCCCTGGACACCGGAGTCCGACACCATGGCGCACGCCCCCTCCGCACCTCGTACGCCCCACCGTCCGTATACCCCGCGGCCCGTATACCCCGCGGCCCGTACACCCACCGTCCGTACACCCCGTCGTCCGTGCACCCCACCGTCCGTGCACCCCACCGTCCGTGCATCCGGCCGCGCCCGGGGCCGCCGGGCCGGGCCCGTGCTTGCCCATCGGCGCCCGAGCGCATAGAGAGGAACGATGACCGCACCCAGCACGCCCGGCCGCGTCGTGGCCATCGGCTCCGTGAACATCGACCGCATCCTGCGCTGCCCCGTCCTCCCGGCCCCCGGGGAGACCGTCCTCGCCGCCGGCTCCGCCCAGGGCTTCGGCGGCAAGGGCGCCAACCAGGCCGTGGCGGCGGCCGCCATGGGCGCGCCGACCTGGCTGGTGGCCCGGGTCGGCTCCGACGCCGAGGGCCGGGCCGCACTGGCCGACCTGCGGGCGGCCGGAGTGGCGACCGACGCCGTGCGCACCGACCCGGACGCGCCCACCGGACTGGCCGTCGTGCTGGTCGACCCGGCCGGGGAGAACAGCATCGTGGTCGTTCCCGGCGCCAATGCCGGACTCACCGGGACCGAGGTCGCCCAGGCCCTCGCCGGCCTCGCGCTGACCTCCGCCGACACCGTCCTGACCAGTGGCGAGGTGCCGGAGGAGTGCATCCGCGCGACGGCGTCCGCGTTGCCCGCCGGGCCGCGCTGGATCCACAACGCGGCACCCGCGGGCGTCCTCCCGGACTGGTCGGGCCCGGGTCTGCGCCGCCCGCTGCTGGTCGCCAACGCCGTCGAGGCCGCCCAGCTCACCGGCCGGTCCGCCGCCACCACCGTCGACACCGCCGACACCGCCGACACCACCGGGGACCGGCGCCCGGACGGCACCGCCACGACGGCCGCCGCACTGGCGGCACTCGGCGACGGAGCCGTGGTCACCCTCGGCGCGGCCGGCGCGCTGGTCGCGGCGGGCGGCGCACTCCACCGCGTCCCCGCCCCCGAGGTGGCCGTCGTCGACACCACCGGCGCCGGCGACGTGTTCTGCGGCGCCCTCGCCGCGCGGCTGGCCCAGGGCGCGTCCCTCCCCGAGGCCGCGGCCACCGCCGTCGCGGCCGGTTCCTTCGCGGTCACCGCCCTGGGCGCCCGCGGTGCCCTCCCCCGCCCGGCCGACCTGACCGGGACCGGGACAACCGCCCCGCCGACCTGAGCGCCCGCACCGGTTCACCCACGAACCCGGACCCACAGACCGGCGCCCACGGACCGGCGCCCACGGACCGGCACCCGGACCGCGGTGGTCCGGGTGCCGGTCCGGGCCGACCCGCGGACGCGTCAGGGCCGCCCCATGTGGGTGGGGTAGTAGCCGCTGCTGATCCCCGAGATCCGGATCAGCGTGCCGGGCCGGGCGGCCTCCACGTACTGGTTGTTGCCCAGGTAGATCGCCACGTGGTGGATGCCCCGGGCGGAGCCGTCGTCCGACCAGAACAGCAGGTCCCCGCGCCGCAGCTGGGAGGCCGTCACCGGCGTGGTGGCCGCGTACTGGTCGTTGGCGACCCGGGGCAGCTCGATGTCGCCGCGCCGGAAGGCCTGCTGGACGAGGCCCGAGCAGTCGTAGCCGTCCGGGCCGTTGCCGGCCGTCTTGAACGGCTTGCCCAGCTGGGCCAGCGCGAAGCCGATCGCCGCCTCCACGTCACCGTCCGCCGCGGGGGCCGCCGCGTCGGCCGAGGAGCCGGCCCCCGTGCCGGCCGTGGCGGAGCCCGAGGCGGCGGAGGTGTCCGACCCCCCGGTCCGCGCGAGGTAGATGTCGTAGTGCGTCGTCCACCGCCACTGGCCCTGACTGTTCTTGAACCAGTACCGCGAACCGTCCCACCCCTGGGTGATGCCCCCGGACGGGACGGCCACCGCCGAGGCGGAGACGGTCGAGGCCGAGGTCGAGGCCGAGCCGCCGGTCCTCGCCAGATAGACGTCGTAGTGCGTCGTCCACCGCCACTGGCCCTGACTGTTCTTGAACCAGTACTTCGACCCGTCCCACCCGGCGTGGGCCGGCGCCGGCTCGGCCGCCGCCGTCCCGACACCGGTGCCGAGACCGATCACGCCGGCACCGGCCGCGATCACGGCCACCATGCCTATCCCCCGGCGGACCCGCGCGGCCCGCGAGGGGCGGGCGCCGCGCGCCGGCCGGGGGGAGGTGGTGGCAGCGGGCTGCCCGGTCGCGTCGTCGGCGGCACCCGGTGCGCCGGTGTTGACGGTCGTCATGCTGCTGTCTTCCTTCGCTGATCGCGCTGATCGCGCCGATCCCCTCGGTCGCGCCGAACGCTGGTCGCCAATCGCTGGACGCGGTGCGAGGGTCCCTGGGGCCCGCCCCGCGCCGCTTGTCACGGTAGGCACGCGTCCGGTCACGGCGCGCAGTGGAGTGCGCCAAAGGAAGGCTCACGGAAGGTGAGCGACCGTCACCCGACCCGGCGCCGGGTGACCGCCCGTCACCCGTGTGCCGAGTCCGCCAGCAGCTGCTTCTTCAGCACCTTTCCCAGCGCGTTCCTGGGGAGTTCGGACACCAGCACCACCCGCCGCGGCCGCTTGTGGACCGAGAGCCGCGACGCCACGAAGTCCGTCAGCTGTTCACCCGTCACGGGACCGTCCGGCACGACGTACGCCACGATCGCCTGACCGAGGTCCGCGTCCGGCGCGCCGACCACGGCGGCGTCGGCCACGGCCGGGTGGTCGCGCAGGGCCGCCTCCACCTCGCCGGCCCCGATCCGGTACCCACCGCTCTTGATCAGGTCGACGGAGGCCCGCCCCACGATCCGGTGGAAGCCGTCGGCGCCGATCACCGCGACGTCCCCGGTCCGGAACCAGCCGTCGGCGGTCCACGCCTCGGCGTCGGCGTCCGGCCGATCGAGGTACCCGCGGAACAGGGTGGGCCCGGCGACCTGGAGTTCGCCCACGCTCTCGCCGTCGTGCGCGACCGGCCCGCCGTCCTCGCCGACCAGCCGGGTACGCACCCCGGCCACCGGCAGGCCCACACTGCCGGGCCGGCGCTCCCCGTCGGCGCGGGTGGAGACGGTGATCAGCGACTCGGTCATGCCGTACCGCTCGATCGGGGCGTGGCCGGTCAGCGCGGCGAGCCGTTCGAACACCGGGACGGGCAGCGGAGCACTGCCGGAGACCAACAGCCGGGCGGAGGCGAGCCGGGCGGCCGCCTCCTGGTCCGCCGCCAGCCGGGACCAGACCGTCGGCACTCCGAAGTAGAGGCTGCCGCCCGCGGCCGCGTACCCGGCGGG
This sequence comes from Kitasatospora sp. NPDC089913, assembly GCF_044748625.1. Classification (NCBI taxonomy): domain Bacteria; kingdom Bacillati; phylum Actinomycetota; class Actinomycetes; order Kitasatosporales; family Streptomycetaceae; genus Kitasatospora; species Kitasatospora sp. NPDC089913. The sequence goes on from NZ_JBIVGI010000038.1 coordinate 71,144, forward strand.
GGTGGGCCGGCCGGTGTGCACCAGCCGGCTGCCGGTCCGCAGCGCGCCGAGCACACCGAGCACCAGCCCGTGCACATGGAACAGCGGCAGGCCGTGCACCAGGGTGTCCTCGGCGGTCCACTGCCAGGCGTCGGCGAGGGCGTCGAGGTCGGCGGCGACGGCGGAGCGGTCGATCACCGCCCCCTTGGGCGCGCCGGTGGTGCCGGAGGTGTAGAGCACGAAGGCGGTCGCCGCGGGGTCCGGCTCGGCGTACGAGGTGGCCGAGCTCTCGCGCAGGTCCACCGGCAGCCCGGCGACACCGGCGTCCTCCGGCAGGACGTCACCGGCGGCGTGCGCCAGCAGGGCGGCACCGGAGTCGCGCAGGATGTGCGCGCGCTCCTTGGGCCCGGAGTCGGGCGGCAGCGGGACGACCGGGACCCCTGCGAGCAGGCCGCCCACGACCGCGACCACGGTCTCGGCGGTGGACCGGGCGAGCACCGCGAGGGCGGGGGCGCCGGCCACCCGGTCGGCGACGGCCGTGGCCGCGCCGAGCAGCCGCTCGCGGGAGAGCCCCGGTCCGTCGGAGATCCGCAGTGCGTCGGCGGAGTCGCCGGAACCGCCCCGAAGCGCCGTCAAGAGTGTCATGCGTCTTCCCTCGCCCCTGTCCACGGTGGGCCGGATGCCCACGGTCCGCTGTGCGCCGGGCGCCGCACCCGAAGCCCGAAGGATCCGCGGGATCCGCGGGATCCGCGGGATCCGCGGATCCCACGGGGCTCCGCGACCGGCGCCGCCGACCGACTCTACGGGCCGGGACCCGTCACCCGTGGGCCAGGGCGAACGACGGCGCGGGGGCGCCCCCGGGAGTTCCCGGGCGCGCCCCCGCGCCGTCACCTGCCGTCAGGCCGGGGTCAGGCCTTGCGGGCCTTCACCTCGCCGGTGAGCTGCGGCAGGACCTCGAACAGGTCGCCGACCACGCCGTAGTCGACGAGCTCGAAGATCGGGGCCTCGGGGTCCTTGTTGACGGCCACGATGGTCTTCGAGGTCTGCATGCCGGCCCGGTGCTGGATCGCGCCGGAGATGCCCGCCGCGATGTAAAGCTGCGGGGAGACCTGCTTGCCGGTCTGGCCGACCTGGCTGCTGTGCGGGTACCAGCCGGCGTCGACGGCGGCGCGCGAGGCACCGACGGCCGCGCCCAGCGCGTCGGCGAGCTCCTCGACCACGCCGAAGCCCTCGGCGGCACCGACGCCGCGGCCGCCGGAGACCACGATCGCGGCCTCGGTCAGCTCCGGGCGCCCGGAGGAGACGCGCGGGGTGCGCGAGACGACCTTGGCGGCGTTGCCGGTGAACGCGACGGTGACGTCCTCCACCGCGCCCGCGGCCGGAGCGGCCTCCGGGGCGACGGCGTTCGGCTTGACGGTGATGACCGGGGCACCGTGCGACACCGTCGACTTCACCTGGAAGGAGGCGGCGAACACCGACTGGGTCGCGACCGGGCCGCTGTCGCCGGCCTCCAGGTCGACGGCGTCGGTGATGAGGCCGGAGCCGATCCGCAGCGCGACGCGGGCGGCGACCTCCTTGCCCTCGCCGGAGGAGGTGACCAGCACCGCGGCCGCGTCGGCGGCCTTGGCGATCTGGGCCAGCGCGTCCACCTTCGGGACGACCAGCTGGTCGGCGAACTCGGCACCGTCGGCCACGTACACCTTGGCGGCGCCGTACTCGGCGGCCTTGGCGGCCAGCTCGGCCGCCTTGTCACCGGCGCCGAGGACGACCGCGGACGGCTCGCCGATGCGGCGGGCCAGGGTCAGCAGCTCCAGGGCCGGCTTGCGGACCACGCCGTCGGCGTGGTCCACGAGAACCAGGATCTCAGCCATGATTCATTGCTCCTGATCGATCGTTGGATGCGCGAACGGGTGGGACTAGATGAACTTCTGGTCGGCGAGGAAGCCCGCGAGCGCCTTGCCGCCCTCGCCCTCGTCCTTGACGACCGTGCCCGCGGTACGCGCCGGACGCGCCGTCACCGACTCCACCGCCGTCCACGA
>NZ_JBIVGI010000039.1:0-71528 GCF_044748625.1 Kitasatospora sp. NPDC089913
TCCAACCCCAGGAAACCCTGAGGCCGGGGATGTCAACATATCTGGCGTTGACTTTTGGCACGCTGTTGAGTTCTCAAGGAACGGACACTTCCTTCGGGCGGCTTTCACACCGGCCCTCCGGGCGCTTCGTTCTTTCGTGTTTCAAGCTTATCAGATGTTTTCCGCTCCGTTTTCCGGAGTTTCATTCATCGAATCTGCTCTGGCCTTTCGGCGCTCCCGAACTCTATCAGAGTTTCTCGGGCCGTTTTCCCGCTCCGTTCTCGAATTTCATTTCGAGGACTTCGACTGGGGGCCGTCCCGTGGGGCAACCCGGAGAACATTACGCACCGGGTTGCCCCACGTCAAATCACGCCCGGACTCACACCTCGACGACGACCGGCAGGATCATCGGGCGGCGGCGGTAGTTGTCCGCGACCCACTTGCCGAGGGTCCGGCGCACCAGCTGCTGGACCTGACGGATCTCCAGCACGCCGTCGCCCGCCGAGCGGTCGAGCGCCTCCTGGAGCTTGGCCGCCACCGGCACGAATGCGGCGTCGTCGATGCCGGAACCCCGCGCCTGGATGCTCGGGCCACCGACGATCTTGCCGTTGGTGGAGTCCACCACGACGAAGCAGGAGATGAAGCCCTCCTCGCCGAGGATCCGGCGGTCCTTGAGCGAGGCCTCGGTGATGTCGCCGACCGAGGAGCCGTCCACGTAGACGTAGCCGGCCTGCACCTTGCCGACGATGCGGGCGACACCCTTCTCCAGGTCGACGCAGACGCCGTCCTCGGCGATGACCACGCGGTTGCGCGGAACGCCGGTGGCGATGCCGAGATCGGCCGCCGCCCGCAGGTGGCGCCACTCACCGTGGACGGGCATGAGGTTGCGCGGCCTGCAGATGTTGAAGAAGTACAGCAGCTCGCCGGCCGAGGCGTGGCCCGAGACGTGCACCTTGGCGTTGCCCTTGTGGACGACCTTGGCGCCCCAGCGGGTCAGGCCGTTGATCACCCGGTAGATGGCGGTCTCGTTGCCGGGGATCAGCGAGGAGGCGAGGACGACGGTGTCGCCCTCGACGATGCGGATCTGGTGGTCACGGTTGGCCATCCGGGACAGCGCGGCCATCGGCTCGCCCTGCGAACCGGTACAGATCAGCACGACGTCCTTGTCCGGCAGGTCGTCCAGCTGCTTGACGTCGACGATCATGTTGCCGGGGACCTTCAGGTACCCGAGGTCGCGCGCGATGCCCATGTTGCGGACCATCGAGCGGCCGACGAAGGCGACCTTGCGCTTGTGCTCGTGCGCGGCGTCCAGCACCTGCTGGATGCGGTGCACGTGGCTCGCGAAGGAGGCCACGATGATGCGCTTCTCGGCGCTCGCGAAGACATTGCGCAGCGCGGCCGAGATGTCCCGCTCGGACGGGATGAAGCCGGGGACCTCGGCGTTGGTGGAGTCCACCAGCAGCAGGTCCATGCCCTCCTCCGCCAGCTTGGCGAAGGCCGGCAGGTCGGTCAGCCGGCCGTCGAGCGGCAGCTGGTCCATCTTGAAGTCACCGGTGGCGACGACCATGCCGGCGGGCGTGCGCACGGCGACGGCCAGCGCGTCCGGGATGGAGTGGTTGACCGCGATGAACTGGCAGTCGAAGGGGCCGATCCGCTCGCGGTCGCCCTCGGCGACCTCCAGCACGTACGGACGGATGCGGTGCTCGGCGAGCTTGGCCTCGATGAGCGCCAGGGTGAGCTTCGACCCGATCAGCGGGATGTCCGGGTTCTCCCGGAGCAGGAACGGGACGGCGCCGATGTGGTCCTCGTGGCCGTGCGTGAGGACGATGCCGTCGATCTTGTCCAGGCGGTCCCGGATGTAGGTGAAGTCCGGGAGGATCAGGTCGACGCCGGGCTGCTCGTCCTCGGGGAAGAGGACACCGCAGTCGACGATGAGAATGCGGTCCCCGTATTCGAAGACCGTCATGTTGCGGCCGATCTCACCGAGACCGCCGAGCGGGGTGATGCGCAGGGCGCCCGCCTTGAGGGCCGGCGGCGTGCCGAGTTCGGGATGCGGGTGGCTCAAAAGACTCTCCTCACGACGCACGCCATATGTCCGGGGTCCTCCCCCGTGAGACATATGGCGTGCGTTCTCCGTGTCGGTTTTTCCTACCAGGTCTGTGCTCTCGCGCCTTCGGTCCGGTCCAGCGGCGGGCCCGTGAGGGTCCGGCGAGCCGGGGCGCGCACGTCTTCGTCTGTTACAGGTCTACCCCGCCGTCGGCGAGATCCTTCTTCAGTTGCGCGATCTCCTCCGGAGTCGCGCCGATCAGGGGCAGCCGCAGCGGCCCGGCCGGCAGACCCCGGAGGTCCAGCGCGGCCTTGGTGAGAATGACACCCTGGGTGCGGAAGATACCGGTGAACACCGGCAGCAGGCGCTGGTGGACCGCCGTGGCCTTGGCCACATCGCCGGCCAGGTGGGCCTCGACCATGGTCCGCAGCTCTCCGGCGACCACGTGCCCGACCACGCTCACCACACCCACCGCCCCGACCGACAGCAGCGGCAGGTTGAGGATGTCGTCGCCGGAGTACCAGGCGAGGCCGGAGCGGGCGATCGCCCAGGACGCGGCACCCAGGTCGCCCTTGGCGTCCTTGTTGGCCACGATCCGCGGGTGCTCGCCCAGCCGGACCAGCGTCTCGTGGCTCAGCGCGACGCCGCTGCGGCCCGGGATGTCGTACAGCATGACAGGGAGTTCGGTGGCGTCGGCGATCCGCACCGTGTGCCGGTACAGACCCTCCTGCGGGGGCTTGCTGTAGTACGGCGTCACCGACAGCAGGCCGTGCGCGCCGGCGGCCGCGGCCTGCCGGGCCAGCTCGACGCTGTGGTGCGTGTCGTTGGTGCCGACGCCGGCCACCACGTGGGCCCGGTCGCCGACCGCCTCCACCACGGCGCGGACGAGCTGGGCCTTCTCGGCGTCAGTGGTGGTCGGGGACTCGCCGGTGGTGCCGTTGACGACGAGGCCGTCGTTGCCGGAGTCGACGAGGTGCGCGGCGAGGCGCTGGGCGCCGTCGAGGTCGAGGCCGCCGTCGGCGGTGAACGGTGTCACCATCGCGGTCAGGACCCGGCCGAAGGGCGTCTGGGGGGTGGAGGTCGGAGCCATGTGTCCAAAACTACTCGTAGGCGGTGGGGCGACACCCAGGCCGGTCCACGGTTCGGACGGCCGTGCCTGCGGAACGGTCCGGGATCGTCCCGGTACGGCCCCCGCGGAACCGGTTCCAGCAGCGGAAACATGGGATTCCGGTGCTGCGTGCTCGGGGGTTCAAGCAGCACCGGAATCCGTGTTCACGAGCCTAGGGAGAGGTCAGAAATGCCGCAATCCAGACATGCCCGGCACTCCCCCCGGATGCTCGTCGTCGCAGGTCAGGGTGCGACACGGCGGTGCTTCCCGAAGGCCGCACGGGTGAGCGGCACGAGCTCCGCCCACCGCCCGGGGGCCGCCGCGGCGGCGCTCAAGCGTTGCTGCTCGCGGGCTCGTCGGCGGCGGCACCGGTACCGCGGTGCAGCCGGATCGCGTGCTGCATGGTCCTGCGGGCGCGCGGCACGTCGCCGGCGTCGGCGTAGGCCACCGCGAGTCGGAAGAAGACCCGCCAGTCGCCCGGGGCGGCCTCGGCCTCGGCCTTGCGGCGGGCGAACACCGCGTCGGCCGAGCCGCGGTCGATCCGCCCGCCGTCGGTGCGCTCCAGCTCGTCGACCGGCAGACCGCCCTCGGCCTCCAGCTCGCGGGCGAGCCGCTCGCTGTCCCGTCCGAAGCGGACCGTCTGGCGCAGGAACCAGAGGCCGACGACCGGGATGACGAAGGCGCACAGGCCCAGCCCGATGCCCAGCGGCTTGCCGGTGGCGATCAGTTGCACACCCTCGCCGACGCAGATCAGCGCGACCAGGGCCAGGACTCCGGAGAGGACGAAGAAGCCGGTACGGGAGGTCATTCCGGGCTCACAGGTCCAGGAAGTGCTCGAGGCCCAGGGTGAGCCCGGGCGTCTCCACGACCTTGCGCACACCGAGCAGGATGCCCGGCATGAAGCTGCTGTGGTGCAGCGAGTCGTGCCGGATGGTGAGGGTCTCGCCGTCGTCGCCGAACATCACCTGCTGGTGGGCGAGCAGACCGCGCAGCCGCACCGAGTGCACCGGCACCCCGTCGACGTCGGCGCCCCGGGCGCCGGGCAGACCGTGCGTGGTCGGGTCCTGCTGCGGCGCCCGGCCGGCCTCGGCCCGGGCGGCGGCGATCAGCTGGGCGGTGCGGGTGGCGGTGCCGCTGGGGGCGTCCGCCTTGTGGTCGTGGTGCAGCTCGACGACCTCGACCGACTCGAAGTACCTGGCCGCGGCCTGCGCGAACTTCATGCCGAGCACGGCGCCGATGGAGAAGTTCGGCGCGATCAGCAGACCCAGCTCCGGCGCGGCGGCGAGCTGCCCCCGGACGGTGGCGAGGCGCTCCTCGGTCCAGCCGGTGGTGCCGGTGACCACGTGGATGCCGTGCGACAGGCAGTAGTCGAGGTTGCCCATCACCGAGTCGGGGTGGGTCAGTTCGACCGCGACCTGCACCCCGGCGTCGGTCAGCTCGGAGAGTTCCGAGCCCCGGCCGAGGGTGGCCACCAGTTCCAGGTCCGGCGCGGCCCCGACGGCCTTGACGGCCTCGGCGCCGATCCGGCCCCGGGCGCCGATCACAGCGACTCGCAGCGTCATGGTGAGTAGTCCCTTCAGGCCAGCAGGTCGGCCAGCTTGGCGGCCCGCTTGTCGCTGATCGGGCCGATCAGCGCGAGCGAGGGCCGGTACGCCCCCAGCACATCACGGGCGACCTCGTGCACGTCGTCCAGGGTCACCGCGGCTATCCGCGCCAGCATGTCGTCCACCGAGAGGTGGTGGCCGTAGCTCAGCTCGGCCTTGCCGATCCGGTTCATCAGCGAGCCGGTGTCCTCCATGCCGAGCACGGTGGAGCCGGAGATCTGGCCGATCGCCCGCCGCAGCTCCTCCTCGGTGATGCCCTCGGCGACCACCTTGGCGAGCTCCTCGCGGCAGATCCGCAGCACCTCCTCGACCCGCTTGGGCTGGCAGCCGGCGTAGATGCCGAACAGGCCGCTGTCGGCGTACGAGGAGGAGTAGGAGTACACCGAGTACGCCAGGCCGCGCTTCTCCCGCACCTCCTGGAACAGCCGCGAGCTCATCCCGCCGCCGAGGGCCGCGTTGAGCACGCCCATCGCCCAGCGGCGCTCGTCGTGCCGCGGCACCCCGGGCACGCCCAGCACCAGGTGGGCCTGCTCGGTGGAGCGGTTGAGCACCTCGACCCGGCCGGCGGTGCGCACCGCCTTGACGCCGCGGCGGGCCTCGGCGGGGGCGGCCTCGGACTTGGCGAGCAGCGGTGCGAAGGCCCGCTCGACCTGGCGGACGACCTTGCGGTGGTCCAGGTTGCCGGCCGCCGCGATCACGAGGTGCTCGGGCCGGTAGCGGCGGTGGAAGAAGTTCGCGATCTGGTCGCGGGTGAGCGCCCGGACGGTCTCCTGGGTGCCGAGGATCGGGCGGCCGAGCGGGCCGCTGCCGAAGATCACCTTGGCGAAGAGGTCGTGCACGACGTCGCCCGGGTCGTCCTCGGCCATCGCCATCTCCTCGAGGATGACGCCGCGTTCGGCCTCGACGTCCTCGGGGCGGATCAGCGAGCCGGTGAGCATGTCGCAGACCACGTCGATGGCCAGCGGCAGGTCGGTGTCGAGCACCCGCGCGTAGTAGCAGGTGTTCTCCTTGGCGGTGAAGGCGTTCATCTCACCGCCGACCGCGTCCAGGGCGGCCGAGATGTCCAGCGCGCTGCGCCGCTCGGTGCCCTTGAAGAGCAGGTGCTCCAGGTAGTGCGTGGCGCCGTTGAGCTGGGGGGTCTCGTCCCGGGAACCGACTCCGACCCAGATGCCGAAGGTCGCGGAGCGCACCGTCGGCAGGGTCTCGGTGACGACGCGCAGGCCGCCGGGAAGGACGGTGCGGCGCACGGTTCCGGCACCGTCCGCGCCCTTCAGCAGGGTTCGGGTCGTGCCGGGGCGCTGCGTCGCCGCCGAGGCCAGAGCCACGGGGGTACCTCCGTAGAAAGCAATCCGTCGAAGCATGGGGGGACAACAGGGTGCGGCCCGCACGCCGCTGGGGGCGTGCGGGCCGCGGGATCAGCTAGCGGCGCTTCACTCGGAAGCGGCCTCGCCGTTCTCCTCGCCCTCGACGACCGGGATCAGCGAGAGCTTGCCGCGCGGGTCGATCTCGGCGATCTCGACCTGCACCTTGGCGCCGACGCCGAGGATGTCCTCGACGTTCTCCACGCGCTTGCCACCGGCGAGCTTGCGGATCTGCGAGATGTGCAGCAGACCGTCCTTGCCCGGCATGAGCGAGACGAAGGCACCGAAGGTCGTGGTCTTGACCACGGTGCCCAGGTAGCGCTCGCCGACCTCCGGCATGGTCGGGTTGGCGATCTGGTTGATCGTGGTGCGGGCGGCCTCGGCGGCCGGGCCGTCGGCGGCACCGATGTAGATGGTGCCGTCGTCCTCGATCGTGATCTCGGCGCCGGTGTCCTCCTGGATCTGGTTGATCATCTTGCCCTTGGGGCCGATGACCTCACCGATCTTGTCCACCGGGATCTTGATGGTGATGATGCGCGGCGCGTTCGGCGACATCTCGTCCGGGGAGTCGATGGCCTCGTTCATCACGTCGAGGATGTGCAGGCGGGCGTCGCGGGCCTGCTTCAGCGCGGCGGCCAGCACCGACGCCGGGATGCCGTTGAGCTTGGTGTCCAGCTGCAGCGCGGTGATGAAGTTGCGGGTACCGGCGACCTTGAAGTCCATGTCGCCGTACGCGTCCTCGGCACCGAGGATGTCGGTGAGGGTCACGTAGTGGGTCTCGCCGTCGATCTCCTGCGAGATCAGACCCATGGCGATACCGGCGACGGCGGCCTTCAGCGGCACACCGGCGTTCAGCAGCGACATGGTCGAGGCGCAGACCGAGCCCATCGAGGTGGAGCCGTTGGAGCCGAGCGCCTCGGAGACCTGGCGGATGGCGTACGGGAAGTCCTCGCGGGAGGGCAGCACCGGCAGGATCGCCCGCTCGGCGAGCGCGCCGTGGCCGATCTCGCGGCGCTTCGGCGAACCGACGCGGCCGGTCTCGCCGACCGAGTACGGCGGGAAGTTGTAGTTGTGCATGTAGCGGCGACGCGTCTCCGGGGAGAGCGTGTCGAGCTGCTGCTCCATGCGGAGCATGTTCAGCGTGGTGACACCCAGGATCTGGGTCTCGCCGCGCTCGAACAGGGCCGAACCGTGCACCCGCGGGATGGCCTCGACCTCGGCGGCCAGGGTGCGGATGTCGGTGACACCGCGGCCGTCGATGCGGACCTTGTCCTTGATGACGCGCTCGCGGACGGTCTTCTTGGTCAGCGCGTTGTAGGCGGCGCTGATCTCCTTCTCGCGGCCCTCGAACTCGGGCAGCAGCTTCTCGGCGGCCAGCGCCTTGACGCGGTCCAGCTCGTTGTTGCGCTCCTGCTTGCCCGCGATGGTGAGGGCCTGCGCCAGCTCGTCCTTGACGGCGGCGGTCAGCGCGGCGAGCACGTCGTCCTGGTAGTCCAGGAAGACCGGGAACTCGCCGGTCGGCTTCGCGGCCTGGGCGGCCAGCTGGGCCTGGGCGGCGCAGAGGACCTTGATGAACGGCTTGGCGGCGTCCAGACCGGCGGCGACGATCTCCTCGGTCGGCGCGTCGGCGCCGCCCTCGACCAGCTTGATGGTCTTGTCAGTGGCCTCGGCCTCGACCATCATGATCGCGACGTCGCCGTCCGGCAGGACGCGACCGGCGACGACCATGTCGAAGACGGCCGACTCCAGCTCGCTGTGGGTCGGGAAGGCCACCCACTGGCCGTTGATCAGCGCGACGCGGACGCCACCGATCGGGCCGGAGAACGGCAGGCCCGCCAGCTGGGTGGAGGCGGAGGCGGCGTTGATGGCCACCACGTCGTACAGGTGGTCCGGGTTGAGCGCCATCACGGTGACGACGACCTGGATCTCGTTGCGCAGGCCCTTGACGAAGGACGGGCGCAGCGGGCGGTCGATCAGGCGGCAGGTGAGGATCGCGTCCTCGGAGGGCCGGCCCTCGCGACGGAAGAACGAGCCGGGGATCCGGCCCGCGGCGTACATCCGCTCCTCGACGTCCACGGTCAGCGGGAAGAAGTCGAAGTGCTCCTTCGGCTGCTTGGACGCGCTGGTGGCCGACAGCACCATGGTGTCGTCGTCCAGGTAGGCCACGGCGGAGCCGGCGGCCTGACGGGCCAGACGGCCGGTCTCGAAGCGGATGGTACGGGTGCCGAAGGAACCGTTGTCGATCACGGCCTCGGCGTAGAACACGTTCTCTTCCACCTGGAAGATCTCCTCTTTCGTACGTCTCCGGGAGAGCGTCCCCGCGTATTCGCCTGCGTGCTGACCCTGGACGGTCCGGGCCGGTCTTCGATCGAAGCCTCCGGCGGTCCCCGCTTCGGTCTGCGGGGCCTCCGGCGGCCACTACCGAGGACCGGCGCCTCTCGGCCGGCCGGATTCGGACGGGCGGTCCGCGTCTGGACGCTCTCTCGGATGCGGGCGGCTTCCGTTTGAAGCCTTCGTCCCGCGGGGGGTTCGGGTCCTGCTGCCCGGTGGCGCGCTTTCGGCGCCATCACCGGCATGCCCACAACCCTACGGTGCAATCCTCGGCCACCTGGGGAGGTGCGCGCGAGTTGTTATCCCCGGCCGGGGGGCGCGGGCGCCGTGGTGGACGCCCGGCTCACCGGTCGCGGCATACGCGCGAGGGGCGGCTCCCCGGTGTGGGGAGCCGCCCCGAGCGGCGTTCTCAGCGGGCGCCGCCGGCGGCACCGCGGCGGATGCCCAGGCGGTCGACGAGCGTACGGAAACGCTCGATGTCCTTCTTGGCCAGGTACTGCAGCAGACGGCGACGCTGGCCGACCAGGATCAGCAGGCCACGACGCGAGTGGTGGTCGTGCTTGTGGGCCTTGAGGTGCTCGGTCAGGTCCGAGATGCGGCGGGAGAGCATGGCGACCTGGACCTCGGGGGAGCCGGTGTCGCCCTCCTTCTGGCCGAACTCGGCGATGATCTGCTTCTTGATGTCAGAGGCGAGAGCCACTGCAACTCCTTCGAGGTGATACCGAGCGTTCCTGGTCTACGGCACAGGACTCTGCGAGAACTCGGTGTCGTGTACGGGCGCTGCCGACGGGCGTCGTCCCACCCGGGAACGGACACACGGCTGCGCTCGGAGGCCAAGCGTACCAGTGCCGCCGACGCCGACGGCCGGCGGCCCCGGTGCGCGGATCAGCCGGTGGCGCCGCGGACCAGCCGGTAGACGTCGAGCACGGCCAGCACCAGCGGGACCAGCGACATCAGGGTGAGGCTGTCGACCAGGTCCAGGACGCGCCCCCAGAAGGGGGAGACGCCGAGCCGCGGCACCACCAGGGCGATCGCGGTGAGCACGGCGGCGCCGAAGGCGATCGAGGCGGTCAGCCAGACGGTGCGCAGATCGGCGTCGGTGGAGCCGAGGCCGACCCGCAGCACGAACTGCGGGGTGTGCAGGGAGAGTCCGACGATCAGCAGGGACAGGCCGAGCAGGCCGGCGACGGTGAGGGCGAGGACCTGGGCGCTGTAACGGAACAGCCGGGCCCGGAGCATGGCGGCCAGTCCGAGGACGAGGGCCAGCAGCTCGGGGAAGGTCCGGTCGGTGAAGCCGAGCACCGCGCAGGAACCGACGACCACCGCGGCGCAGCCGCCGACCAGGCCGACCAGCACCTCGTGGCCGCGGCGGGCCTGGTGGGCGATCCGCTCGTACTGGACCAGCTCGGCGCGGGCGGCGTCCTCGTCGTGGTCGCGGCCCCGGGCGCGGGTCTGGCCGGGGGCGCTGTAGCCGACCGGCAGCCGGGCGAAGCGGGCGGACAGGCCGGGCAGGAAGCCGATCACGGCGACGGCTGCGACGCCGGTGACGGCGGCGATGTGGTGGGCCGGGGTGCCCGGCAGCAGGACGGCGGCGAAGGTGGCGAGCGCGCCGGCCGCGGCCAGGAAGGCGGCGGCCACGAAGAGGGAGTCCTTCTCCGGGAGCAGGCCGACCAGCAGGACGGCGACGACCAGGACGGTGACGCAGCCGGTCAGGAACTGGAGCCGGCCGGGGCCGTCCAGCGGGCCGCCGGTCGGCGCGAGGATGCCGCTGCCGGCGATCAGGGCGTGCGGCAGGGCGCCGAGGCCGAGCGCGAGGCCGGCCCAGGCGTCCCGGTAGACCCGGGCGCGGACGCCGGCGAGGGCGGTGAGCACCACCGCGACGACGCCGGAGAGCACGCCGGGCAGGCCGTGCATGTCGTGGCGCAGGTCGGCGAACCAGAGCGCGAAGCCGAGCAGGGTGAGCAGCACACCGGCGCCGACGAGGCCGAAGGCGCGCATCAGCTCGGGGCCCCAGAACCGGCGGTCGGTCTCGCCGGCGGTGGCGATCGCGTCGGCGACGTCGTCGTAGACGGCGGGCGGCAGTGATTCGGCGAACGGGCGCAGGTTGAGCAGGTCGCCGTCGCGCACCTGCTGGGCGGCGAGCGAGCGTCCGCCGTCGAGCACGGTGCCGTCGCGGCGGACCAGGTGGAAGCCGGTGGGAACGCCGTCGGGCTGGGTCTGGCCGGACAGTCGCAGCACCTCGGGGTACACGTCCGCGAGCGGGACGTCCTCGGGCAGGGCGACGTCGATCCGGCTGTCCGGCGCGACGACGGTGACCCGGCAGAAGCCGGTGGTCGCGGGCGTCGTCATGCCCGCACCTCGTTCGCTCGACGCACTGGGCGCTCCCCCTTGATGACGGTGTTCGGTGACAGGTGCTCGGCACCGGTGCGCGGTGCCGCCGTCCCACGGTGCCGGCGCGGCACCGGCGGCCGGCCGGTCCGGCCCTCGCGCGGGCGCCCGCCGGGCGGAACCGGCCGGGCGCGGCCACGAGTTGGCGCGGCGTTACCCTACCCGCTCGGTTCGTGCCCGGCCCCGCGGAGGGCGGGCGGGGCCGTGGGAGCGGGCCCCAGTAGGATCGGCCCCTGCGCAGGGCGGCGGGGGCGGCGCGCTCCTCCCCGGATGCCTGCGGTCGGCGGAGCGGGGGCGGCGTCATACGGGGCGTCCTCACCCGTACGGATCCTGTTGCGTGAGGGCTGATGCCGTAGTGATCTTGCGAAGCGTTCGTGGTCGGGGGGTGGGACGCGCATGGGCGTGATCATGGTCAAGCGGCCGCCCCGGGCCTATCCGCCCGCGGTGCCGGACGAGCCGGTGGAGCTGGTGCCCCCGCCCGAACTGCCCCGCTCGGGCGGCGAGGACTGGGTGATGAGCATCCTGCCGATGCTCGGCATGGGCGGTTCGGCGGTGTTCTTCTTCGCCCCCGGAGCCCAGGCCCCGATGAAGATCATGGGCGGTCTGATGATCGTCTCGACGGTCGGCATGGCGCTCGCCCAGATCGTCCGGGCCCGCAAGGGCGGCTCCACGGCCACCGCGGACGAGCGGCGCGACTACCTCAAGTACCTCCAGCAGATGCGCCGCCAGGTCCGCCGGACCGCCGAGCGCCAGCGCGGCGCGCAGCTGTTCCTGAATCCCGAGCCGGACCAGCTCTGGTCGATCGTCGCCGACGGCCGGCGCCTGTGGGAGCGGCGGGCCGGTGACGCCGACTTCGCGCAGATCAGGGTCGGCCGCGGGCCGGTGCAGCTGTCCACCCCGCTGGTCGCACCGCAGACCGCGCCGATGGACGAGCTGGAGCCGCTCTCGGCGGCCGCGATGCGGACCTTCCTGAACGCCCACGGCACCCTGCAGGACCTGCCGCTGGCGATCTCGCTGCGCGCCTTCTACCACATCACGGTCTGCGGCGACCCGGACACCGTGTACGGGAACGTCCGGGCGATGATCGCCCAGCTGACCACCCTGCACTCGCCGGACGACCTGCTGATCACGGTCGCCGCGGCGCCCGGCGCGGTGGACGAGTGGGAGTGGACCAAGTGGCTCCCGCACAACCAGCACCGCAAGGAGAACGACGGCGCCGGCTCCCGCCGGCTGATCGCCACCGGGCTCGGCGACCTGGAGCTGCTGCTCCAGGACGAGCTGGCCGGCCGGCAGCGGTTCGTCCGGGACGCCGCCCCGGCCGCCGACCAGCCGCACATCGTGGTCGTCATGGACGGTGCCTCGGTGCCGCACGACTCGCTGCTGGCCGGCGCCGAGGGCGTGCACGGGGTGACCATCGTCGAGGTGGTCCCGGGTGACCTGGACGAGCCGAGCGGGCACCTGATCGTCACCGTCTCGCCGGACGCGCTGGTGCTGCGCTCCGCCTCGGGTGCCACGTACACCGGCAAGCCGGACAGCCTCGGCGCCTGGCAGTCCGAGGCGCTGGCCCGGCAGCTGGCGCCGTACCGGGCCTCGGCCGGCGGCGACGACGAGCCCCTGCTGTCCAACCTGGACTTCACCGATCTGATGAACTCCGGCGACCCGGGCTCCTTCGACGTGACCCGCAGCTGGCGGCAGCGGGCGCAGCACGAGCGGCTGCGGGTGCCGATCGGCGTCGGAGCCGGCGGCGAGCACGTGTACCTGGACCTCAAGGAGGCCGCACTGGAGGGCATGGGCCCGCACGGCCTGTGCGTCGGCGCGACCGGCTCCGGCAAGTCCGAGCTGCTGCGCACCCTGGTCCTGGCGCTGGCGATGACGCACTCCTCGGAGACGCTGAACTTCGTGCTCGCCGACTTCAAGGGCGGCGCCACCTTCGCGGGCATGGCGGACATGCCGCACACCTCGGCGGTGATCACCAACCTGGAGGGCCAGCTCACCCTGGTCGACCGGATGCGGGACGCCATCGAGGGCGAGCTCAACCGGCGCCAGGAGCTGCTGCACCGGGCGGGCAACTACGCGAACATCCACGAGTACGAGCGGGCCCGGGCGGCCGGCGCGGCGCTGGACCCGCTGCCCTCGCTGGTGCTGATCATCGACGAGTTCTCCGAACTCCTCACCGCCAAGCCCGACTTCATCGACATGTTCATCCAGATCGGCCGGATCGGCCGGTCCCTCGGGGTGCATCTGCTGCTGGCCTCGCAGCGTCTCGAGGAGGGCAAGCTGCGCGGCCTGGACACCTATCTCTCCTACCGGATCGGTCTGCGCACCTTCTCGGCGGCCGAGTCGCGGGCGGCGATCGGTGTCCCGGACGCCTACCACCTGCCGCCGGTACCGGGTGTCGGCTACCTGAAGTTCGGCACCGACGTGATGGAGCGGTTCAAGGCCGCCTACGTCTCCGGCGCCTACCGGGCACCGGGGCAGCAGCGGTCGACCGGCGGCCGGCTGGTGTCCGCGCGGCCGGTGCGGTTCACCGCGGCCGAGGTGCCGGTGACCGAGCCGCTGGTGCAGGAGGAGGTCGAGCCGCTGGTCGAGGAGCAGGACGACGCCCTGGCGGACACCGTGCTGGACGTGTTCGTGCAGCGGATGGCGGGCCAGGGCCCGGCCGCGCACCAGGTGTGGCTGCCGCCGCTGGACGCGCCGCCGAGCGTGGACCAGCTGCTGCCGCCGCTGCAGGCGACCGGCGAGCGCGGGCTGACCGCACCGCAGTCGGGCACGCTGGGCCGGCTGCGGGTGCCGGTCGGGATCGTCGACAAGCCGCGCGACCAGAAGCGCGACATCCTCGACCAGGACTACGCGGGCGCGGCCGGCCACGGACTGGTGGTCGGCGGCCCGCGCTCCGGCAAGTCGACCATGATCCGCACCACGGTGGCCTCGTTCGCGCTCACCCACACGCCGCTGGAGGTGCAGTTCTACCTGCTGGACTTCGGCGGTGGCGGCTTCCAGTCGCTCCAGGACCTGCCGCACGTCGGCGGGGTGGCCGGGCGGCTGGACGCGGAGAAGGTCCGCCGCACGGTCTCCGAGGTGCACGGGGTGCTCAACCGGCGCGAGGAGCTCTTCCGCAGCACCGGGATCGACTCCATCGGCACCTACCGGGCCCGTCGGGCCGCCGGCGCGCTGCCCGACGAGCGGTTCGGCGACGTCTTCCTGGTGGTCGACGGCTGGAACACCTTCAAGCAGGAGTTCGAGGCGCTGGAGCCGGTCATCGGCGACATCGCCCAGCGGGGCCTCGGCTACGGCGTCCACCTGATCGTCACCGCGACCCGGTACGCCGAGGTCCGCCCGGCACTCAAGGACCTGCTGCAGAACCGGAGCGAGCTGAAGCTCGGCGACGCGATGGAGTCCGAGGTGGACCGCCGGGTGGCCCAGGCCGTACCGGCCGTACCGGGCCGGGGCGTCACCGCGGACCGGCTGCACTTCCTCACCGGTCTGCCCCGGCTGGACGGCTCCGGTTCGGTGGAGGACCTGCAGGACGGTGTGGCCGGGCTGGTCCGGGCGGTCGCCGGGGCCTGGACCGGTCCGCGCGCGCCGCAGGTGCGGATGCTGCCGACGGTGCTGGACGGGCAGTCGCTGCCGAAGGGCTTCGAGCACCCGGAGCGGGGTGTCGCCTTCGGCGTCGACGAGGCGGAACTGGCACCGGCCTTCGTCAACTTCGAGACCGACCCGCTGTTCATCGTGTTCGGCGACACCGAGTCCGGGAAGTCCGCGCTGCTGCGGATGCTGGTCAAGCAGATCACCGAGCGGTACACCCCGGACCAGGCGGGGATCGTGGTCGGCGACTACCGGCGCGCGCTGCTCGGCGTGGTCCCGCCGGAGTACCTGGTCGAGTACGCCGCCGCGCAGCCGGCCATGAGTTCCGTGGTGGAGATGCTGCGCGGGGCCTGCGCGCGCCGGCTGCCCGGTCCCGACGTGACCGCGGAGCAGCTGCGCAACCGCAGCTGGTACAGCGGCAAGGACATGTTCGTGGTGGTGGACGACTACGAGCTGGTGGCGACCTCCTCGGGCAATCCGCTGGCCGCGCTGGCCGAGTTCCTGCCGTTCGCGCGCGACATCGGGCTGCGGGTGGTCGTCGCGCGCAGCGCCGGCGGTGCCGGGCGCTCGCTGTACGAGCCGTTCATGCAGCGGATGCGGGAGCTGGGCGGGCAGGGCGTGCTGCTGTCCGGCAACCGGGACGAGGGCCCGCTGCTGGGCAACGTCAAGCCGCAGGCGCTGCCGCCGGGCCGGGGCGTGTTCGTCTCGCGCCGGGTGACCAGCGGGCAGATGGTGCAGACGGGCTGGCTGCCGGCGCCGTAGCGGCTGGGGACGGTGGTCACGGAGCGTGTCGGAAGGGGTCGGATCCTCGGGGGTCCGACCCCTTCCGACGTCCAGGTTCCGAAACGTTACCTAGATCTTTCCGCCGGAGGGCTGCGGTTCCCGTACCCGGCCGGCGGTGGGCCCGGCGACCCGGCGGCTTCCGGTCGACCTGCCTCCGCATCTGGTCAAGACCTTTGATTGGGGCGCGCAACACCACGTTCACCTTGGATTCAAGTGTGTTGTGGCGAAAGTAACAAGTCGGACATGCATAGTGATGACGATAAGTGATCATCAGATCGCATGTTTATGCGCACAGTGACAACGGATTCCGAAGCGATTCCGGCATTGACGCGATCGATACGGCCAAGGTTCCATGGCGGCCCGGGAGCGACAGGACCAGAACCGAGCAGACCAGCCAGCGGAGGCGATACCGCTCCCTCCCCAGGACCGCACAGAGCCGATCGGATGCCCCGATGACCGACACGCTTCGCCCACCGACCGCCGCGGCCACCGCCCCGGCCGGCACGGGCACCCCCGCCGCCCCGCAGACGCTCAAGCGTTCGATCGGCGTCGTGGGCGGCACACTGCTCACGCTGTCCTGCGTCACCCCGGCCTCCACCCTCTTCGTGATCGTCCCGGAGCTGTTCTCCAGCATCGGCAGCGCCACCGCGCTGGCCATCGCGATCGGCTCGGTGCTCTGCATCGCGGTCGCCTTCTGCTACTCCGAGCTCGGCACCCTGATCCCCAGCGCCGGCGGCGAGTACGCCATGGTCGGCACCCTGGCCGGACGGCTGGCCGGCTGGCTGGTGTTCGTGCTCTCGCTGATCGTGGTGATGATCGTCCCCTCGGTCATCGCCCTCGGCACCGCCGACTACCTGGCGCCCGTCCTGCACGTCGACAAGCCGCTGGCCGGTGCCGCGGTGATGCTCGCCGCCACCCTGGCCGGCCTGCTGGACCTGCGCGCCAACGCCTGGATCACCGGCGTCTTCCTGGTGCTGGAGGTCATCGCGGCCGGCGTCGTCTCCGTGCTCGGCTTCGCCCACGCCAACAGCGGCGCCCCCAGCATGCTGCACGGCGTGGTCACCGGCGAGGACGGCGTCACCACCACGGTGAGCATCGGCGCGATCATCGGCGCCCTCGGCATCGCGCTCTTCATCACCCAGGGCTTCTCCACCGCCGTCTACCTCTCCGAGGAGCTGGAGAACCCGCGCCGCAACGTCTCCCGCACCGTGCTGTGGACGCTGGCGATCTCCGCCGCCGTCATCCTGGTCCCGGTCGCCGCCATCACCATGGGCGCCCCCGACCTCGCCACCCTGAGCTCCGGCGACATCTCCGGCATGGTCACCGCCTGGAGCAACTCGGCCGTCGGCACCTTCATCAGCCTCTGCGTCGCGCTGGCCATCATCAACGCCGGCATCGTCATGGTCATCCAGAACTCCCGGGTGCTGTTCGCCTCGGCCCGCGACAAGGCGTGGCCCGGCCCGGTCAACAAGGCCTTCGGCACCCTGGGCCGGTTCGGCTCCCCGTGGGTCGCCACCCTGGCCGTCGGCCTCCCGGGCGCCGCGCTCTGCTTCGTCAAGGGCGAGCTGCTGAGCGAGATCACCGGCGTCGCCGTCACCGGGATGTACCTGCTGGTCGCGATCGCCGCCCTGCTCTCCCGCCGCGACCGGCACAAGCACGCCGCCGCCTGGCGGATGCCGCTGTGGCCGGCCGTCCCGGTGGCGCTGATCGCGGTGCTGGTCTACGTGATCACCCAGCTGGACACCGTGCCGCTGCTGTGGACCGGCGGCATCACCGCCGTCGCCACCCTCTACTGGCTGCTCTACCTGCGCCCGCGGCAGGACACCCGCTGGGTGATCACCGTCCCCGAGGACCAGCAGGCCTGACCCACCGGACCCCCACCCCTCCCCCACACGGCAGTGCCCCGGGCTCCCCCTGGCCCGGGGCACTGCCGCGTCCGCTCGCCGCCCGGCGGTCCGGGCACGGGTCAGGGGCGCCGGCGGTGGTCGCGCAGCACGATGCCGCCGCCGATCAGCAGGGCGACCAGCAGCGCCCCCGCACCCAGGACATAGGTCGCGGTCCGGCCGTCGCGGTCGGCCTGGGTCTCGCCGAGGCCGAGCGGGCGGGGCACGATCGGGGCCGATGCCAGCTGCACCGGCGGGTCCTCGGCCGGCTTGTCCGGCGGCGCCGCGGGCGCGGTGGTGACGGCCTTCACCGGGTCGACCACGCCCCAGCCGATGTACTCGTTCGCCTTGTGGTCGGTGCGCTGCGCGGTCTGCTCGATCCAGGCGCGCACCTGGCTCGGCCGCCAGTCCTTGTGCGCGCCGACCAGCAGCGCCGCCAGCCCGGCCACGTACGGCGCGGCGAAGCTGGTGCCGTTGTCCACGCACTGCCCGCCGCGCGGGACGGTGGAGAGCATGTCGACGCCCGGGGCCGCGACGTCCACGAAATCGCCGTACTGGGAGAAGTAGGTGCGCTCGTTGTTGCGGTCGGAGGCGCCGACGGCGAGCACCGTACGGAAGGCCGCCGGGAAGGTGTCGCCCTTCTTGCCGTCGTTGCCGGAGGAGGCGACCACCACCACGCCCCGGTTCTCCGCGTTGTCGACCGCCGCCTTCAGCTCCTCGTAGCCGACGAAGCGGGTGTCGGCCGCGCCGCGCACGTCCTGCGAGATGTTGATGACCTTGGCCCCCTGGGCGACGGCCGAGTTGACGGCGTCCACCAGCGAGTGCACGTCGCCGTTGCCCTCGGCGTCGTTCTGCCGGATGGACAGCACGGTGGCGCCCGGGGCGATGCCGACGAAACCGGTCCGGTCGCTGCGGGAGGCCGCGATGATGCCGGCCACCTTGGTGCCGTGGCCGACCAGGTCGTCCTTGCCACCGCCCTCGACCCGCTTGCCCTCCTTGTCCTTCAGCAGCGAACCGCCGTCGAGGACCTTGTCGGCCAGCTGCGGGTTCTGGTCGTCCACCCCGGTGTCGATGACCGCGACCAGGACGCCCGCGCCGGTGGTCGCGCCGCCCTGCCAGAGCTCGTCCAGCACCATCCGCTGGAGCGACCAGGGCACGGCCTGCACGTTCTGGGCGTTCTTGCCGCACTCCCCCGACGCCGAGACGCCCGGCCCCTCGGCCGCCGCCGGCACCGCCAGCGGGCCGCCGAGCAGTGCGAGCGCGGCCGCCGCCGCGGCCGCCGTCCGGTACCTGGCCACCGGCACCCTGCCACCCCTCATCTCGTCCACCTGGTCGTGCGGTCGTGCCAAAGGCGGGTGCCCGCGCGGGGCACCCGCCCTTCGGCGCGTGAAACGGGGCCGTGGACCGTCAGCCGGTCCAGAGGGTGGCGTTGCGGTTCTCGGTGTTCTGGTAGCTCTGGGCCGCGCTGTCCAGGGACTTGGCGATCTTCTCCAGGACCTCCTGGAGGTGCTCGGCGCGCTGGTCCCACTTGGTCTGGTGGGCCCGGTAGCCCTGCTGGGCGGCGCCCTCCCAGCTGCCGGAGATCTTGGTGACCCCGGCCTTCAGCTCCTCGAGCTGGGCCTTGATGGTCCCCGCGGTCCGACGGACCTCGGAGCTGGCGTTCTTGATGGTCTCGAAGTTGACCAGAATGTGTTCGGCCACGATGTCTCCTAGTCGAGGCTGCGAGGCACCCCGTCAGCCGAGGGGTGCGCCGCCGGGTGAACGGACAGAGCTGAGGATCAGGACGTGGCCGCGGCGCCGAAGACCGCCTGCTGGTCGGCGTCCGCCTGCGAGTACTTCTGGGTCGTGAGCTCGATCGCGTCCTTGATGGCGCGCAGCGACTTGTTCAGCTCCTGGGCGTCCGTGTTGAACTGACCCTGGAGGTTGGTGTACGCCTGCGCGGCCTGGCCCTGCCAACCACCGGTGATCGAACCCACCAGGTTGTTGAGACCGTTGATCTCGGTGTTGATCTGGTTGATGACCTCGTCCATGTGCTTGGCGAAAGCCAGCATCTCCTGAGCGGTCGTCTTGAACTGACCCATGCTCTACCGTCCCCCATGAGACAGACCTTGAGTCCGAAGGGGTCGTTCCCGGCCCCCCGGGCACCACCGGTGTGATGTCCTGCAGCACTGTAGTCGGCACACGCAGCTCGCCCAACACCGGGCGACGGTCGGTTACCAAGCCATGACATCGTGGCCAATTCCTTTGCGGGCAGCGGGGCGAGGCCCGACCGGGCCGCGCCCCGGTGCTAGGCGTTCTGCTGCTGGGCCGCGCTCCTGGCGTTGAGCGCGGGACCGACCGGCACCAGGTTCGACCACTGCTGCGGCACCGGCGCCGGCTGCAGCCCCTGGTAGCCCAGCCGGGCCTGGTTGCCGCCCAGCTCCTCGGGCTGCGGCGGGCCGGACGGGGTGGCCGACTGGCCGGACGGCGCCTTCGGCGCACCGGGCTGCGCGGGCGCCGGCCCGGACGGCTGGCCGGGCTGGGCCGGCGGCGCGCTCTGGCCGCCCTTGCCACCCTCGCTGCTCGCCGGCACCGCGTACCGCAGACCGGTCTCGGTGATCAGGAAGTCCGTGCCGGAGCCGTCCGCGGCGTTGTCCAGCGCGCGGTAGAAAAGGCCGTGACCCGGCGTCACGTGCGCGGTCGACGTGCCGTTGCCGTACCGCACCGGGTACTCGGTCCCGGCCCAGACGCTGCGCCGCGGCGTCCGGCCGTCCTCCGCGACCCCGTCGAAGGTGCTGCAGACCACCGCCCGGGCGTCCTTCGGCGCCTGCCAGGAGTTGGCCGGCGCACCCGTCCGGGTGGGCCAGTCCGCGGCGCCCTCGGCCATCAGCGGCACACTGCTGTTGACGGTGGCGTGCTCGGCCGGGGTGAGGTCGTCGATCCGCGGGCTCTTGTTGGCGTCCTGGTTGTACAGCGGCTGCAGCAGCGGGTTCTGCCGGATCAGCTCCGCCTGGAACTGGCTGACCAGCAGCAGCTGGCTCTTCCCCACCACGTAGTGCTTCTCGCCGAACCGCACCAGCCGGCCGATCTTGCGGTCCTCCGGGTTCTGCAGCGGCACCGAGGAGTTGGCCGTCCTGGTGTCCGGGACCAGCCCGTCGATCCGGGGGAAGACGATGTCGCTGCCCGGCGCCAGGGTGTCCAGCCAGTCCTTCTTCACCTTCTGAGGGACGGCCATGGACCCGAAGACGGCCCACATCAGCTGCGAGCGGGTGGTGTCGGAGTCCTCCGGTCCGCCGATCGCGTGCCGGCGGCCCTTGCTGTCCACCAGGAAGACCTTCAGCTTCCCCTGGCCCGCGGCCGGACCGGAGGCGGTCACCTGCGGGTCGTCCGCCTGCTGCACCAGCAGCGCCTGGCCGACGTCCAGCATCCGGTCCTTCGCCCCGAGCACGTCCGCGTCGGCGCCGCCCGCCACGAACACCGCCTGGTCGACCGTGCTCCCCTGGTCGTCGCCCGGCCGGTCGCAGACCGACCACTTCATCGGCCGGCTCGCGTTCTCCTTGCTGGGCAGCTTGTCCGGCGCGTACGGGATGCCGATCGTCGGGCCGTGGTTGGGATAGCGGTCCAGCACGCCGTCGTCGACCACCACCACCTTGCTGTCCACCGGCAGCACCAGCCGCGCCGAGGCCATGTTCAGCACCTGGTGCAGCCGCTTGGTCTTCCCGTCCGGGTCGACCAGCACCACGTAGCGGGTGGTGCTCTGCTTGCCCTGGACGATGTACTTGCCCTCGTCCCAGCCGACCGGCGCGCTCGGCTTGAACACCCCCCACAGACCGAAACCGCCGATCACCAGTGCCCCCACCAGGACGCTCGGCAGGATCGCCTTCACCGGGCGCGGCGCGTCCTCGTCGCTCCCCCCGCCGCCGGGCAGCAGGAAGGCTCCGACCGTGCGCTTGCGGGCGAAGGTGTAGGCGTTCAGCTCGTCCCGGCGCGATGCCATGCTCGTCGTCTCCCCTGTCGGACCCTGCTCCCCGTGGCCTGCCACCCACCGGGCGAGAACGGGCTCGAACCCTCTACGATGCGGCAGCAGACGGTGAGTACGGTACGGGTACGGTTCACGCACCGGCCAGCCGGGCCGCGACAACCGACCAGAGAGGGGCACTCGGGGGATGCCGAACCAGACCGCACCGGGGCGCCGGAGCACATCACGGGCCAGTGGTGCGCGCCGCTCCGCCCGGCGCGACGGGACCGACACCGCGGGCTCCCCCGCCCCGGGCCGTGCCGACGGACCCCGGGGGCCGGTCACGGTCCGCGTCCACCCCCGGCCCGGGCTGCTCGGCAGCCGGCTGAGGCTCCAGCAACTCGTGCTGGTCGAGGTCGCGGTGGCCCTGGTCGCGGTCGGCTGGACGATCAGCAGGCCGGTCGCCGCCGGCTTCGGCGCGGTCGCCCTCGCCCTGGTCGCACTGGCACTGGTACCGCTGCGCGGCCGCACCCTGCCCGAAGCGCTGCGGGTGCGCGCCGCGCTCAAGGCCCGCCGCAAGCGGGCCCGCGCCCACCTGCCGCCGCCCGGCACCGACCCGGCGCTCGCGCCCGCCCTGGAACTCGAACCCGCGCTGCGCACCTGCACCCACGCGACCGAGGCCGACCTCGGCGGCCGTCCGGTGCGCCGGGAGACCGGCATGGTCGGCGACGGCACCTTCCTCAGCGCCGTCCTGCTCGTCCAGGCCAAGGACCTGCCGCTGCGTCCGGACCGCACCGCCCGGCCGCTGCCGCTGGACGTGGTCTGCTCGGCGCTGCGGGTCGACGACATCGCCCTGGAGTCGGTCCAGCTCGTCCAGCACACCCAGCCGGCGCCCGCGCCGCACCTGCCCGAGCAGTCGCTGGCCGCCCGCGCCTACCGGGAGCTCGCCGACGGCACCGCCACCCCCGCGCTGCGGCTCACCTGGGTCGCGCTCAAGCTCGACCCGGAGCGGGCCGCCACCGCGGTGCGCGCCCGGGGCGGCGGCGAGGCGGGCGCCCGCAAGGCGCTCCAGCGGGTCACCGACCAGCTGGCCGGGCGGCTGAACAGCGCCGGGTTCGACGTCACCGTGCTCGACGAGCGCGAGCTGATCGCCGCCCTCGCCATCTCCACCTGCGTCAACCCGCTGGCCACGACGGTCCGGCAGGGCACCGGCAGCGGCGGCGGCAGCGGGCGGCGCACCCAGGAGACCAACCGGTTCTGGCGGGTCGACGACCGCTGGCACAGCACCTACTGGATCTCCCGCTGGCCGCAGCTGGGCCGCCCCGGCGGCGCCCCCGGCCGGATCGCCGTCCCTGATCTGGTGAACCTGGTCACCGGCGCGCCCGCACTGGCCAGCACCTTCAGCCTGACCGCCGGTCACGGCACCGGCGGCTCGGTCACCCTCAGCGGCCACGTCCGGGTCACCGAACGCAGCGAGAGCGAGGCCGTCGAACTCGGCCGGCAGCTGGAGGCCCGGGCCCAGAGCGCCGGGCTCGGCCTGGTCCGGCTCGACCTGGAGCAGGCACCCGGCGTGCTCGCCACCCTGCCGCTGGGAGGTGCTTCCTGATGGCGCAGCAGTTCTATCCCGCCCCCGCGCCGAGGGCCGACGCGGAGCCGGCACCCCGGACCGGGCGCCGGCTGCTGCCGGGCTTCGGGCTGCGCGGCCCGCGCCGGGAGAAGCACGTGCTCACCCTCGCCGAGCTCGACGCACTGTCCTTCCCGGTCGGCGACGACGGCGTGCTGATCGGCGAGGACGTGCACCGCTCCCGGCCCGCCGTACTCGGCCTGTTCCGGCCCAGCCCCTACGACCTGGTGCTGGTCGGCGGCCTCTGGACGGCGCAGGTCATCGCGCTGCGGGCGGCCGCCACCGGCGCGCGGATCGCCGTCGAGACGGCCCGCGGCCAGCTCTGGGGGCCGATGGCGCAGGCCGCGGGCGGCGGGCAGCCGTGCGTGACGGTCCACCAACCCGGCCGGCTCGGCCCGCAGGGCGCCTCGGTCACCTCGCCGGTGCTCGTGGTGCGCGACCTCGGCGCCCGCCCGCCGCGCAGCCGGCTCTCCGCCACGCCCTGGCAGACGATCCTCACGGTGGTGCCGCACCTGGGGCCGAACGCCTCCCGGGTGCTCAACGCGGCCGATCTGGTCGGGGTGCAGCGGGTGATGCCGGAGGAGGCCGAGCTGATCGGCCGGGTGCTCTCGCTCGGACCGGCCGAGACCGCCGCCCTGCCGTCGCTCCCGGACGACCTGACGCTGTGGACGACCCGGATGAGCCGTCAGTACGTCCGCGTGGTCACCGGGCCGGCGGAACGGCAGGTCCTGGGCGGCCCGCGCCGCCTCGACTGATCCGCGCGGACCCGGTCGGAGCCTGTGTACGGCCCGTGTGCGGCCCGGTCGGAGATGAGACACCGCCTTCAGCCGGGGGTGGCTCACGGCCTAGGCTGTGGGACGGCAACGGCACCGCGAACTTGCGGCGGCGAACACGAGGGAGCCCTAGGTGAGCAGCGATCGGGACGGCGTCTACGTCGGCGACAACGCGGCGGAGGACGACGACGACTGGTCCGACGCGCCCGATTACACTCCCCCGTCCTGGTACGTGCAGACGGACACCGCGGGCGCTCCGGCGGCCGCGCCGGGCGCCGGGGTGACGCCGGGTCCGGGCGGTGCGGGCGCTCCGGCGGCCGCGCCGGTCCCTGCGGCCGCGCCCGCGGCCGTACCCGTGCCCGCTCCTGCGCCTTCGCCCGCGCCCGTCGGCGTGCCCGCACCGGAGGCCGTGGCGCCGCCGGTCGCGGCCCAGCCGCCGGTGCAGCAGCTCGCGCCGTCGCAGCCCCAGCCTCCGGTGCAGCCTTCGACGTACCCGCAGCCGCAGCCGGGCGAGGCTGCCGCACCGGTGGCGGCTCAGGTGCCGGCACCGGTCGCGGGTGTCCCCGCCGAGCCCTTCGCGGTGCCGCCGACCGCCCCGGCCGCGCCGGCTCCGGCGCCGGCTCCGGCCCCCATGCCCGGTTGGCCGCCGGCCGACCCGTCCGCCGCGCTGTCCGGCCCCGCCCAGCCGCCGGCCGCCCCGGCACCCCAGCCGTACCCGGCCGCACCGCAGCAGCCCTTCGCCGCGGCACCGCCCCAGCCGTTCGCCCAGGAGCCGCAGGCCTTCCCGTCGGCCCCCCAGCCGTTCGTCCAGGACCCCCAGCCCTTCGCACCGAACCCGCAGGCCTTTGCACCGGACCCGCAGGCCGCCGCTTGGGCAGCCGCCCAACAGGCCCAGCAGTCCCAGCCCGGCCAGCCCCAGCAGGCCGTCCCGCCGCAGGCCCAGCCCCAGCAGAGCCAGCCCGAGCAGCCGCAGCCCGGACCGGCCGCGCCGCCCGCCGGGGCCGACCCGCGCGCCGGCGGCTGGCCGCAGCCCGCCGCCTACCAGCAGCCCGGGCAGCCCCAGCCGAACGCCCCGCAGTGGGGCCAGCCGCCGGCCGCGCCCGCCGCGTTCCAGCAGGCCGGCGCCCCGCAGCAGACCGCGCACGGCGCGCCGCTCGGCTACACCGCCGCCGTCGAGCTGTCCTCGGACCGGCTGCTGCGCAGCCAGCCGAAGCAGCAGCGGCAGCAGCCGCGGTTCCAGTTCGGCGGCAAGGCCGCGGCCGCCGAGAAGGCCCGCCGACTGGAGATCATCCGCACACCGGTGCTCAGCTGCTACCGGATCGCGGTGATCAGCCTCAAGGGCGGCGTGGGCAAGACCACGACCACCACCGCCCTGGGGGCCACCCTGGCCAGCGAGCGCCAGGACAAGGTGATCGCGATCGACGCCAACCCGGACGCCGGCACGCTCGGCCGCCGGGTCAAGCGGCAGACCGGCGCGACCATCCGCGACCTGGTGACGGCCATCCCGCACCTGCGCAGCTACATGGACATCCGTCAGTTCACCTCGCAGGACCTCCACTCCGGTCTGGAGATCCTGGCGAACGACGTCGACCCGGCCGTGTCGACCACCTTCAACGACTCGGACTACCGCCAGGTCATCGACGTGCTGGGCCGCCAGTACCCGATCATCCTGACCGACTCCGGGACCGGTCTGCTGTACAGCGCGATGCGCGGGGTGCTGGACCTCGCCGATCAGCTGATCATCGTCTCCACGCCCAGCGTGGACGGCGCCTCGTCCGCCTCCACCACCCTGGACTGGCTCTCCGCGCACGGTTACGCCGATCTGGTGCAGCGGTCGATCACGGTGGTCTCCGGGGTCCGCGAGACCGCGAAGATGATCAAGGTCGAGGACATCGTCGCGCACTTCCAGACCCGCTGCCGCGGCGTGGTCGTGGTGCCGTTCGACGAGAGCCTGGCGGCCGGCGCCGAGGTCAACCTCGACATGATGCGGCCCAAGGTCCGCGAGGCCTACTTCGAGCTGGCCACCCTGGTCGGCGAGGACATCGTCCGCGCCCAGCAGGCCGCCCAGCAGAACGGCTGGCAGCAGCAGGTCCAGCCGCAGCCGCCGGCGCCGGGCTACCCGCAGCCCCAGCCCGGACCCCAGGGCCAGCCCCCGTACGGCCAGCCGTACCCCTACGCCCAGCCGCCGCAGCCCGGCCAGCACGCCCCCCAGCCCGCGCCCGGCACGCCGTGGGCGCCGCAGCCCGGGCAGGTCCCGCCGCCCCCGCCCGGCTACGGCTACCCGCCGCAGCAGAGCGCCCAGCCGCAGCCGCCGGCGCCCGAGTGGCAGCAGCCGCCCGCCCCGCCGGCCGGCGGCGGCTACGGCCACCCCCAGCCCGAGGAGGGCCACCAGCCGCCCCCGCCGCCGCCCGGCTACGGCTACCCGCCGCCGCCCGCACCGCAGCAGTAGCAGTAGCAGCGGCGACGAACGCCGAGAGCCCGCCGACCTCCGTGGTCGGCGGGCTCTCGCGTACGCTCCGCAGGCCGTCCGGCGCGGCGGTACCGGTCACACGTCCGCCGGCCCGAGTCCGTCGGCCGGTGGCCCGTGGCCCGTGGCCCGTGGCCGTCAGCCGGCCTCGGTCAACTCCCGGGCCCGCTTCACGTCGTCGGCCATCCGCTCCAGCAGCGCCTCGACGGAGTCGAACTTCTCCATCCCCCGCAGGTACACCAGGAACTCCACCGCCACGTGCAGCCCGTAGAGGTCCAGGCCGACCCGGTCGATGGCGTACGCCTCCACGGTGCGCGCGGTGTTGTCGAAGGTCGGGTTGGTGCCCACCGAGATCGCGGCCGGCATCCGCCCGCCCTGCCCGCCCTCGGGCAGGAGGGTCCCGTCCTGTCCCGCGATCAGCCAGCCCGCGTACACGCCGTCGGCCGGGATCGCGCTGTGCGGGACGGTGTCCACATTGGCGGTCGGGTAGCCCATCTCACGGCCGCGCTGCGCACCCCGCACCACCTCGCCCTCCACCCGGTGCGGACGGCCCAGCACCTCCGCCGCCCCGGCCACGTCACCGGACGCCACCAGCCGGCGGGTCAGGGTCGACGAGAACGGCTCGCCGTCGCCGACGGTGCCGCGCACCTGGAGGTCGACCACCTCGACGCCGCAGTCCGCCGCCCGGCCCAGTTCGGCCAGCAGGGCGACGTTCCCGGCCGCGCGGTGGCCGAAGCGGAAGTTCGGCCCCTCGACCACCAGGCAGGCGTGCAGCGCGTCCACCAGCACCTGCCGGAAGAACTCCTCCGGCGACTCCTTGGAGAACTCGGTGGTGAACGGCAGCACCAGCACGGCGTCGACGCCCAGCTCCTCGATCAGCTCCGCCCGGCGCGGCTGCGGGGCGAGCAGCGGCGGGTGGGTCCCGGGACGGACCACCTCGCTGGGGTGCGGGTCGAAGGTGACCACCACCGAGCGCACCCCCCGCTCGCGGGCGCGCTCGACCACCCGGTTGATGATCAGCTGGTGTCCGCGGTGCACCCCGTCGAACGAGCCGATGGTGACGACGCTGCGTCCCCAGTCGGCGGGGATCTCCTCCAGGCCACGCCAGCGCTGCACCTGACCGCTCCTTGTTCCCTACGGCGCGTACCTTCTGTACGCTCAAACGCTCAAAACCCGAACCCCTATAGCGTGCCATGCGCCTGTCCGGAGTTCGGCACCGGAAGGCAGGTTGGCCGAACCACCTGGTGCGGGACTCCGCCGCCCGGCGGCCGGGCGGCCCCGGCCCCGCCGGTCCGCTCGGCCTCCGCGGCCGCGTCCCTCGGGTCCCGGCCGGCCGCGACCAGGGCGCGCAACCGGTCCAGCCTCGGCCCCACCGGACGGGCCGGCCGTTCGTCCTCCGGCCAGCGCGCCAGCAGCGCGGCGAACGCCGCCGACCGGCCGGCGCACCGCACCAGCAGCCCGTCCGCGCCCGGCAGCGCCGCCGCCGCCCTGACCACCACCGCCCGGGCCCGGGCCGGCCGCTCCGCCGCGCAGTGCTCGGCCAGCCCCGCCAGGGCGGCGGCCAGCACCTCCGGGTCCCCCTCGGTGGCCAGCAGGGTGTCCAGCAGCTCGCAGCGCAGCGCGTCCGCCACCGGGTCGGGCACCGGACGGGACAGCACCTCGGCGAACGGCCGGCGGACCGCCGCCGCACGGGCCGCCAGGGCCCCGCTCAGCAGCACCCGCAGTTCCAGCCGGGCGACCGCACCCCCGACCGCGCCGCGCGCCAGCCGGCGGCCGAGGTAGTCGACGGCGACCGGCCCGGCCAGCTCCGGCCGTTCCCGCAGCAGCCGGGCGGCGAACTCGGCACCCCGCCGGGCGGCCAGCGGCGCCCGGGCGTCCGCGAGCACCCGCAGCGTTCCGGCCACCGGCGCGTCCGGCCGCGCCGCCGCCCCGGGCCCGCCCAGGCGGTCGGCCAGCGCGGCCAGCACCGGCTCCGGGTCGCTCTCCAGCGCCGGTGCCAGCGCCCGCGGGCCCAGGAAGCGGTCCTCGCCGCCCCGGTACACGGCGAGCGCCGCCGGGAGATGGACGGCCCGGCTCCCCGGCTCCCGCAGCAGCAGGGCCAGCGCGGCACCGTGCAGGGCCGGCTCCTCCTCCCGGGCCAGCAGGGCCAGCGCGGTGAACCGCAGCAGCTCCGGCCCGGCACCGCGGGCGTACGGGGCCGTGTGCAGCGCGTGCACCGCGGCGGCCACATGCCGTTCGGGCCGGGGGTCGTGGCTCCAGCGGTCGACCGCCCGGCAGAGCGCCGAGGGCTCCTCGACGGCCAGGACGGCGAGCAGCGCGTCCGCCCTCGGGTGGGCTGCTCCGGCCAGTACCTCGGTCAACTCGTCCAGGGCCAGGGCCCGGTGCGCGAACAGCAGGTCGTGCACGAGGTCGGCGACGGTGCTCCCGGGGCGGGCCGGCAGACCGCGCGAGTCGTCGAACCACCCGCAGAGCAGCGGCAGCACCCCCTGCGGATCGCCCCGCAGCCGGCCGGTCACCGCGGCCAGGAACGGCCGCTCCGGCCCGTCGGCGGCCACCAATCGCCGGAGCAGACCGAGTTCGAGCTCCGAGGGCAGCCCGAGACCGGCCCAGAAGGACGGCCCGAACCGGCCCAGACCCTCTGCCGGGAGCCGTTCGAACCCACCCGCGGCGGCCGCCCGTTCGACGATCCGTTCGGCCAACTGCTCCAGCAGCGGCCGGTGTTCTGCGAGGTCCGGACCGTCGGCCAGACCGGCGACCAGCAACCGCCCGGCCCACCAGCCGGGTTCGCTGCCCGCCGGGCGCAGATCCACGGCCCGCCAGATCCGGTGCAGCCACGGATCCAGCGCCGGGGCACCCCAGGTGGCGCCGATCCGCCGCAGTGCGGCGACCACCGGGCCGATCCGGTGCCGCGGCACGGTCCGGATCCCGGCGGGCGGGCCCCCACCGGGACCGGGGGGCGTGTCCTCGGCCTCGCCTAGCAGCAGCCGCAGCGCGGCGTCCAGGTCCAGGTGCAGACCCTGCAGCCAGTCGGCGAACTCCCCGTGCGCGAACCGGTAGCCGGGGCCGGCCGGTACGAACAGCCCCTCCGCCAGCACCGCCGTCGCCCAGCCGCCCGCCACCGGGAACAGTTCCTCGAACGCGGCCCTCGGCAGACCGCCCTGCTCGGCGCCCAGCATCCGCCGCGCCGCCTCGTGCACCCGGCCGGCCACCGCCGCCGCCGTCCGGCGCACCCGCCCGGCGGAGACCCCGGCGGGCCGGACGGCGCCCCGGCGGTGGGCTCCCGGCCGCCGGGGGCGACCGTCCTCGGCGAGCCGCTGGGCCACTCGCAGGCAGCGCAGGTCGAGGTGGGCGGCGAACAGCCCGGTGCGGTCCACCGGCTCCCCGCGCAGCCCCTCCGCCCAGAGCTCCCCGGCCAGCCGGACCGCCAGTGGGTGCCCGGCGTCCCCGGCCGCCGGCCAGCCGGGCGGCACCCCGTACCGCCGCCGCACCCGCTCCGCCGCCTCGGCGGGCAGCGGCCCCAGGCGCCGCACCACCACCCGGACGGCGCCCGCACCGGCCCCCCGGCCACCCGCCGGCGCTCCGGCCGGCGGGCCGAGCGGCGCTCCGGCCGGCGGGCCGAGCGGCGCTCCGGCCGGCGGGCCGACAGACGTTCCGGCGAGCGGGCCGACAGACGTTCCGACCGGCACCAGGAACTCGCCCTCGGCCCCGCCCGGTGCCAGTCGCTCCCAGGCCTCCTCCCCGCAGGCGGTCAGCAGCCGGGCCCCGCCCGCCGCCAGCCAGCACGCCGAGGCCCGCAACCAGTCGGCGTCCAGCGGTACCGGCGACTCCTCCGGACCGTCCAGCACCACCAGCAGCGGCCGCCCGGCCGCCGCGCAGAGCGCGGCCACCGCCCCGGGGCCGGCCGGCGCCGGCACCCCCAGCCGCGCCGAGGCCGACCCCAGCGCCCGCTCCACCGCGCCGGCGAGCGAGGCGTCCCCCGGCCGGAGGTCCGCGCCGCGCAGCCACACCGTGGGCCGGGGGCGGTCGCCGTCCCCGCGCCGCACGGCGACGGCCGCCGCCTCGGTGCTGCGGCCGGTACCGGCCGCCCCCACCAGCGCCACCACCCCGACCCCCGGTGCTCCCCCCGGCCCGGAACGGCTGTCGCCGGCGGGAGCGCCGTCCACCAGCAGCTCGGCCCACTCCGCGAGCCCGTCCGGCCGGTCCACCCGGTCGGCCGCCAGCGCCGCGACCCGGTCCGGTCCGGCCCCCGCCGCGGCCAGCTGGGCGGCGGACAGTCGCAGCACCCCGGCCAGGTTGAGCGCGCCCCCGTACGCGGGCACCCGGGCCGCATTGCGCGCCAGCGCCTCGGCGAGTTCCGGCACGTCCACCCGGTCGGCCGTCACCGGAACGGCGGTGGGAGGCCCCGGCCGCCCCGGGGGCCGCAGACCGGGCGCGACCACGGCGACCACCGTGCCGCTCGCGGCGTCCAGCACCGGTGCCCCGGCCGGGACGACCGCCGCGTCGGCCGCCGAGGGCACGTCCAGCAGCAGCACACCGCCGGCCGGACGGACGCGGTCGGCCGGCGGGTGCCCCGCCGCGAGGCCGCAGCGCAGCAGTACCGTCCGCCCGTCCGCGCGCCCCTCGCCCAGGACCGGGACGGGCACCAGCAGCACGGTGCCGTCCCCGGCCGCCGGCGGCGGGGCGACGGGCAGCGGCGGCACCGGCAGCCCACCGACCGTGTCGGTGCGCAGCAGGGCCAGCCCCTGCCCGGGCAGCGGCCGGACGTGGTCCGGGCCGAGGACCCTGGTCTGGCCCCCGAAGAGATGCAGGACGATCCCGTCGAGCCCGGCCACCGTCTCGTGCGCGGTGAGGACGGTGCCCAGCGGGTCGAGCACGAAGCCCAGCCCCCGCGGCCGTCCGTCCCGGTCGTGGATCCGCAGCAGCCGGCGGCCGGGGTCACCCGCCGCCGTGCCGTCGTCCTCCCCCGGCAAGCCCCTGAAGCCCAGTAGTCCCGGCATGCCCGCAGCCCTCCCCGCAGGGCCGGCCGGCCCTGGAGTGGACGCGTCGCGGCGACCTGCGCGCCGCGGGGGAGCCTGCCCGCCGTGGGCGCGGACCGACCGCGCCCACGCCGTTCACGACCGCGGTTCACCTCGCGCGCTCCCCCGCGCGGGTGAACTTCCCCCCGACGACGCCCCCGTGCCGCCCCAGGCCACCCTGATTCAGGCCCGGTTCAGGCCCGGTGCAGGCCCGGTGCCGCGCGGGCACCACGCGGTTCAGCCGACGAAAACGGCGACCGGCCGGGCCTGGCCGGCCTGCTCCTCCACCAGCGCCAGGAAGGTGCCGTCCGGCCCGAACACCGCGATCGGCCCGTCCACGCCCATGCCCGGGGCCTTCAGCCGGGCACCGTGGGACAGCTGCTTCGCCTGGTCGGCGTCGAGGTCCCAGCGCGGGAAGGCGGCCGCCGCCGCGGCGGCGATCGGCAGCACGTCCAGCCCGGTGGCCTCGTCGCCGGTCACCGAGGCCTCCAGCTGTTCCAGGGTGTGCGCCGACTCGACCCCGTACGGCCCGACCCTGGTGCGCCGCAGCGCGGTCAGGTGCCCGCCGACGCCGAGCCCGGCACCGAGGTCCCGGGCCAGCGCCCGGATGTAGGTACCGGAGGAGCACTCCACGGTGACGTCCAGGTCGACCACCGGCGTGCCGTCCTCCGCGACCGCGGCGCGCCGCTCGTGCACGGTGAAGGAGTGGACGGTGGTCGGCCGGGCGGCCAGCTCGAAGTCCTCGCCCTCGCGCACCCGGGCGTAGGAACGCTTGCCGTCGATCTTGATCGCACTGACCTTGGACGGGACCTGCATGATCTCGCCGGTGAGCGCCGCGACGCCGGCGGCGACGGCCTCCTCGGTCACCCCGTCGGCCGGGGTCGAGGCGGTGACCTCGCCCTCCCGGTCGTCGGTGACGGTGGTCTGGCCGAGCCGGACGGTCGCCTCGTAGGTCTTGGCGGTGAGCATCAGATGGCCGAGCAGCCGGGTGGCCCGCTCGACCCCGATCACCAGTACGCCGGTGGCCATCGGGTCGAGGGTGCCGGCGTGGCCGACCTTCCGCGTCCCGGCCAGCCACCGCAGCTTCGCGACCACCCCGTGCGAGGTGATGCCCTCCGGCTTGTCGACGATGACCAGGCCGTCCGGACCGGTGCCTTTGCGCTTCATCGAGTTCTTTCTGTCAAAGCCCTGTACAAAACGATCAACCACAGGCTGCCAACCTACCGACCGCACGCCCCCGCCGACCACGCAGCACGACCGGCGGCCGACGGCGGCCGGCGGGGCGCGGACGGATCAGTCCCGGCGGACCCGCAGCGCGGTGCGGAACCGCCGCACCACCGTGTCCACGTCCTCCCGGGCGGAGAACCCGGCCGCGTAGACGTGACCGCCGCCGCCCAGTTCGGCGCAGGCGGCCGCGACGTCCACCGCCCCCTTGGAACGGGAGGAGCCGCGCAGGGTGCCGTCCGGGTCCTGCTTGAGCACCAGCGCCACCTCGGCCTCGGCCGGGCGGCGCAGGATGTCGATCAGACCCTCGATCTCCTCGACGGTCACGCTGAACAGCACCAGCTCCTGGTACGGCACCCAGGTCCACACCAGGCCGAGGCCCTCCGCCGCGTCCGGCTCGTAGACGGCCCGGTCGAGCGCGCCCGCCAGCACCTTGAGGTAGCCGAAGGAGGAGGTGTCCCACAACTGCCGCGAGATGAGGTCGTGCCGGATGCCGGTGGCCAGCAGCCGCCCGGCCAGCTCGTGGGTCGCGGGCGTGGTCGCCCGGTACCGGAACGAGCCGGTGTCGGTCGCCACACCGGTGTACAGGCAGGTGGCCAGGGACTGGTCCAGCTCGACGCCCAGCCGGCGCAGCAGCTCGTCCACCAGCACGGCGGTGGCCGGGGCCTCCGGGTCGATCAGCTGGTGGGTACCGAACCCGGGATTGGAGGCGTGGTGGTCGAGGACGACCAGCACGGGGGCCGCGAAGGCCTTGTCGTGCAGGAGGCCCAGCCGGCTCTCCGCGGCGACGTCGAAGCAGAGCACCAGCTCGGGGACGTCGGGCACCGCCGAGGCCGGCACGATCAGCTCCTGGCCGGGCAGGAAGGCCAGCGACTCGGGGACGATCTGCGGATCGTCGCCGAACGAGACCCGGACCTCCTTGCCGAGGCCCTTCAGGGCCAGCCCGGCCGCCAGCGCGGAGCCGAGCGCGTCGCCGTCCGGGCAGATGTGGCAGATCAGGTCGATCGAGCGGGCCCGGCCGATCTCGGCGACCACCTGCTGCCACAGCAGCTCGAACCCGCTCTCCTCGGCGCGCGGCCCCGGAAGCACCGCGAGGGCACCCTCCACCGTGTCGGTGGAGGATGCCCCCGTGGTCGAACCGGTACCGGCTGCCGAACCGGCCGCCGCCGGCTCACCCGCCATGACTACTCGTCCTCGTCGTCACGCTCGGACGCCGGAACCTTGTACGGGTCCGCGTCGCCGGCGAAGGTCGCGCCCGCGGCGCTGGTGCGCACCGCGGCGTCGATGGCCCGGGCCCGGTCGAGCAGGTCGTCGATGTTCCTGGCGTTCTCCGGCAGGGCGTCCGCGACGAAGGTCAGCGTCGGGGTGAAGCGAACCCCGGTCTGCTTGCCGACCTCGGAGCGGAGCACGCCCTTGGCGCTCTCCAGCGCGGCGGCCGTGGCCTCGCGCTCGGTGTCGTCGCCGAAGACCGTGTAGAAGACGGTGGCCTCGCGCAGGTCCCCGGTCACCCGGGCGTCCGTGATGGTCACGAACCCGAGTCGCGGGTCCTTGATCCGGCGCTCCAGGGTCTGGGCGACGACCACCTGGATGCGGTCGGCGAGCTTGCGCGCCCTTGCGGTGTCGGTCACGTTGCCTCCTCGTGCAGTGGGCCGGGTACTCGGGCGTTGCTGCTCGCCCATCGGGGCCCCTGCCCCAAAGTACCGGCCCGCGCCCAGCCTTGTGGGCGCTCTCGGTCCTGATCTGTGTGAGAACGGCGACTCGCGCCGTCCGCTTCCACAGTTCTCATTCGTCGTCGTCGTTGTGGTAGCGCCTCCTGGCGGAGAGCAGCTGAACCTCGGGGCGGCCGGCGACCAACCGCTCACAGCTGTCCAGGATCTCGGTGACGTACCCGGCTTCGCCGGACACCACCGCGAGACCGATCTCGGCCCGGCGGTGCAGATCCTGGTTCCCGGTCTCGGCAGCGCACACGCTGTACTTGCGCTGCAGTTCGGCCACGATGGGCCGCACGATCGACCGCTTCTCCTTGAGCGAGTGGACGTCGCCCAGCAGCAGGTCGAAGGTGAGTGTTCCCACGAACATGTGTGACAGGTCAGAGCCGACCTGGAAGGCCTCGGGGAGCGGTTCCCGAACGGGACCGCTCCCCGGACCCTACACAGCAGGACCGGGGCCGGTCGACGGAAATACCACCCGTCGACCGGCCCCGGCAGCCACTCGCTTACGCGCGCGGCTTCTCGCGCATCTCGTAGGTCTCGATGATGTCGTCGACCTTGATGTCGTTGAACGACCCCAGGGTCACACCGGCCTCGAAGCCCTCGCGGACCTCGGTCGCGTCGTCCTTGAAGCGACGCAGACCCTCGATGGTGAGGCTCTCCGCCACGACCTTGCCGTCGCGCAGCAGGCGGGCCTTGGTGTTGCGGCGGATGATGCCGTCGCGGACCAGGACACCGGCGATGTTGCCGAACTTGGAGGAGCGGAAGACCTCGCGGATCTCCGCGGCGCCGAGGCGCACCTCCTCGTACTCCGGCTTGAGCTTGCCCTTGAGGGCGTTCTCGATCTCCTCGATCGCCTGGTAGATGACCGAGTAGTACCGGACGTCCACGCCTTCCTTGTCGGCGGCAGCGCGCGCACGGCCTTCGGCACGCACGTTGAAGCCGATGATGATGGCGTCCGAGCCCATCGCCAGGTCCACGTCGGACTCGGTGATGGCACCCACACCGCGGTGCAGGACCCGGAGCTCGACCTCCTCGCCCACGTCCAGCTTGACGAGGGCGTCCTCGAGGGCTTCCACCGAACCGGAGACGTCACCCTTGATGATGAGGTTGAGCTGCTCGATGGAGCCGGCGGCGATGGCCTTGTCCAGGTCCTCCAGGGACACCCGGACCCGACGCTGCGCGAAGGCGGCGTTGCGGTCGCGGGCCGAGCGCTTCTCGGCGATCTGGCGGGCGGTGCGGTCCTCGTCGACGACGATGAAGCTGTCGCCGGCGCGGGGCACCGAGGTCAGACCGAGCAGCAGCACCGGGCGGGACGGGCCGGCCTCGGCGAGGCTGTTGCCGTTCTCGTCCAGCATCGCGCGGACGCGGCCGTAGGCGTCGCCGACCACGATCGAGTCGCCGACGCGGAGGGTACCGCGCTGCACGAGGACGGTCGCCATGGCACCGCGGCCCTTGTCGAGGTGGGCCTCGATGGCGATACCCTGCGCGTCCTGCTCGGGGTTGGCCCGCAGGTCGAGCGAGGCGTCCGCGGTCAGGACCACGGCCTCCAGCAGCTGCTCGATGTTGAGGCCCTGGCGCGCGGAGATGTCGACGAACATGGTGTCGCCGCCGTACTCCTCGGCCACCAGACCGAACTCGGTCAGCTGACCGCGGACCTTCGTCGGGTCGGCGCCCTCGACGTCGATCTTGTTGACGGCGACCACGATCGGCACACCCGCGGCCTTGGCGTGGTTGAGCGCCTCGACCGTCTGCGGCATGACACCGTCGTTGGCCGCGACCACCAGGATCGCGATGTCGGTGGACT
This sequence comes from Kitasatospora sp. NPDC089913, assembly GCF_044748625.1. NCBI lineage: Bacteria > Bacillati > Actinomycetota > Actinomycetes > Kitasatosporales > Streptomycetaceae > Kitasatospora > Kitasatospora sp. NPDC089913. The sequence continues at coordinate 35,626 of NZ_JBIVGI010000039.1, forward strand.
TGGCACCACGGGCACGCATGGCGGAGAACGCCTCGTGACCCGGGGTGTCGAGGAAGGTGATCGGGCGGGACTCGCCGTTCACCTCGGTGACCACCTGGTACGCACCGATGTGCTGGGTGATGCCACCGGCCTCGCCGGCCACCACGTTGGACTTGCGGATGGCGTCCAGCAGGCGGGTCTTACCGTGGTCGACGTGACCCATGACGGTGACGACCGGCGGGCGCGGGGCCAGCTGGTCCTCGTCGCCCTCGTTGGCACCGAAGTCGATGTCGAACGACTCCAGCAGCTCGCGGTCCTCGTCGTCCCGGCTGACGATCTCGAGCTGGAAGCCCATCTCGTCGGCCAGCAGCTGCAGCGTCGCGTCGGAGACCGACTGCGTCGCGGTGACCATCTCACCGAGGTTGAACATCACGGAGACGAGCGCGGCCGGGTTGGCGTTGATCTTCTCCGCGAAGTCCATCAGCGAGGCGCCGCTCGACAGGCGAACGGTCTGGCCGTTGCCGCGAGGCAGCATCACACCGCCGACGGACGGGGCCTGCATGGCCTCGTACTCCTGGCGCTTCGCCCGCTTCGACTTGCGACCACGGGCCGGACGGCCACCGGGGCCGCGGCCGAAGGCACCCTGCGTGCCACCACGGGCACCCGGGCCACCGGGACGGCCGCCGAAGCCACCCGGACGCGGACCGAAGCCACCGCCGCCGCCGGGGGCACCGCCACCGGGACGGGGGCCGCCGAAGCCGCCACCGGCCGGACGCGAGCCCGGACCGGCCGGACGGCCCTGGAAGCCCGGACGGGCGCCACCGGCACCCGGACCACCCGGACGGCCACCGGGGCCACCCGGACCACGGCCACCCGGGCCGGGACGCGGGCCCGGACCGGCCGGACGCTGCGGCATCATGCCCGGGTTCGGACGCGGCATGCCCGACGGGGTCGGACGCGGGCCGGCCGGACGGGGCATGCCGTCGGGACGCGGAGCACCGGCACCGGGGCCACCGGCGCCCGGGGCGCCCTGGCCGCCGGGACGGGGACGGTCGCCACCCGGACGGGGAGCACCGGCACCCGGAGCACCCTGGCCACCCGGACGCGGACGGTCGCCACCGGGACGGGGACGGTCGCCACCCGGACGGGGAGCACCGGCACCCGGAGCACCCTGGCCACCCGGACGCGGACGGTCGCCGCCCGGACGGGGACGGTCGCCACCCTGGCCGGCCGGAGCACCCGGACGCGCGCCCGGCGCGCCGGGACGACGGTCGCCGGGGCGGGCCATGCCGGTGGCGCTGCCCGAGGTGAACGGGTTGTTGCCCGGACGCGGACCGGCCGGACGCGGGCCCGGACGGGCCCCGCTGCCGGCGGCCGGAGCACCGGCGGCGGGGCCGGCGGAACGCGGGGCCTGGGCGGCCGGACGCGCGGCCTCGGCGTCACCGGAGACCGGGGCCGGGGAGGAGAACTCGGCCGCCGGAGCGGCCGGGGCCGCAGCCGCGGGACGCGGCGCCGGGCGCGGGCCCGGTGCCGGAGCACCGGCCGGCCGGGGCGCGGCAGCGGCGGCGGGCGCGGCCGGAGCCGCGGGGGCCGCGGCCGCAGGGGTCGGACGGGGACCGGGGGTCGCGCTGGGGCGCGGACCCGGGGTCGGAGCACCCGGCTTGGGTGCGCCCGCGGCCGGACCGGCCGAGGGCTGGGGCGCCGCGGGCTTCCGCGGGCCCGGCTTGGCAGCAGAGCCACCACCGGTGGGGGCAACGCCAAGCGCGTCAGTCAACTTGCGCACGACCGGCGCCTCGATCGTCGAGGACGCCGAACGGACGAACTCACCCAGCTCGGTGAGCTTGGCCATCACGGCCTTGCTCTCCAAACCGAGCTCCTTGGCGAGCTCGTAAACCCGGACCTTAGCCACTTCACTCCTGTCTATGAGTCCGGGGGTCTCGTCCGCCGGACTGTCGCTACTTCATGGGCGTACCCATCGCGTACTCATCGCGTACTCATCGAGTGCTCATCGCAATCTCGACCTACTTCCACATCGCGAGGTACCTGACTGGTGGCACGACGTACGGCTGCCCGTGCGCCGTGCTTGTTGCGGTGGTTCTCCGCCGCGCTAGCGGCGCGCTGTCACGGGGAGCTGTCGCTCACCCGCTCCTCGATGAACCCGCGGAGCCGCTCGGTGTCGAGCGCGCCCTGGAGCCGGAAGGCCCGGGGGAACGCCCGTCGGCGGACCGCGAGGTCGAGACAGGCCGGTTCGGGGTGCAGATGCGCTCCCCGGCCCGGCAGTGCGCCACGTGGATCGGGGACGCAGACGCCCTCGACCGCCGTGACACGCAACAGCTGGTGCTTGGCCGCGCGCTTGCGGCAGCCCACGCAGGTGCGTTCCGGGCGTGCTCGGACATGCGTCCGGCCAGACGAAGGCAAGTCTACCCCTCCGGAGGGACATGGCGCCGCCCCGCCGATTCCGGGGGGAACGGCGGGGGGCTCCGACGACAACGACTACTCGGCCGGGGCCTGCGGCTCGGCGCCCTCGGTGTCCGGCCGGATGTCGATCCGCCAGCCCGTGAGGCGGGCGGCCAGACGGGCGTTCTGCCCCTCCTTGCCGATCGCCAGCGACAGCTGGTAGTCCGGCACGATCACCCGTGCGGAGCGCTGCGCCAGGTCGACGATCTCCACACTCGTCACCCGGGCGGGGGACAGCGCGGCGGCGACCATCTCACGCGGGTCCTCCGACCAGTCGACGATGTCGATCTTCTCGCCGTGCAGCTCGCCCATCACCGCGCGCACCCGGGCGCCCATCGGGCCGATGCAGGCGCCCTTGGCGTTCAGCCCCTGGCGGCGCGACCAGACCGCGATCTTCGTCCGGTGGCCGGCCTCACGGGCGATCGCGGCGATCTCGACGCTGCCGTCCGCGATCTCCGGGACCTCCAGCGCGAACAGCTTGCGGACCAGGTTGGGGTGGGTGCGCGACAGCGTCACCGACGCCCCGCGGACACCCCGGCGCACGGCCACCACGTAGCACTTCAGCCGGGTGCCGTGCCGGTAGTCCTCGCCCGGGACCTGCTCCTGCGGCGGCAGGATGGCCTCGAGCTTGCCGATGTCGACCAGCACGTTCTTCGGGTCGTTGCCCTGCTGGACGACACCGGTGACGATGTCGCCCTCCTTGCCCGCGTACTCGCCGAAGGTCTGGTCGTCGGCGGCGTCGCGCAGCCGCTGCATCATGACCTGCATGCCGATGCTGGAGGCGATCCGGCCGAAGCCGCTCGGGGTGTCGTCGAACTCCTTCGGCTCGACGCCCTCGTCCAGCTCCGACGCGTCCTCGGTGGCCCAGACCGTCACATGGCCGGACTTGCGGTCCAGCTCGACCCGGGCGCGGCGGCGCGAGCCCTCGGTGCGGTGGTACGCGGTGAGGAGGGCCGACTCGATCGACTCGACCACGAGGCCGAAGGGGATGTTCTTCTCGCTGACCAGCGTGCGCAGGGCACTCATGTCGATGTCCACGGCTACGCCTCCTCGTCTTTCGTCACGTTCTTCACGGTGCGGTCGGTGCGCAGGTCGTCACTCCGCACCGTCGTCACCGTCTTCGAGCAGCTCGTCGAGCTGCTCGTCGTCCTTGCGGTTGAATTCGACCTGGACCCGGGCCCGGGCGACCTCGGCGTACTCCAGCCGGCGCTCCTTGGCCCGGCCGCGGCCCTTGACCGGCTGCACCTCGACCAGTGCGCCGTCCTCGTCGGCCGCGAGCACCCGGGCGACGATCTCCCCGCCGTCGACCAGGTGGACGGCGGCCAGCCGGCCCTCGGCCCGGATCCAGTGCCGGGGCAGCTCCAGCGGACGCTCCGCGCCCGGCGAACCGACCTCCAGCACGTAGGCGCCGGAACCCATCACGTCCGACGCGTCCAGGGCCTCGCCGACCACCCGGCTGAACTCGGCGACGGTGTCCAGGTCCACGCCGCCGTCGGCGTCCACGTCGATCTGCACCTGGCGGCGGCTGCCCGCCTGGGTGACCTTGACGTCCTCCAGGTCCAGGCCCGACTGCGCGGCCAGCGGCTCCAGCAACGCACGCAGCCGGTCGATGTGGGTGGTGCTCATCCGGGTGGACTCCTCGGCCGCGTCTGCTGTTGTCGGAAGGTCGCACCGCACCCACCGGCGCCGTTCCGGCGCGCGGCCGGGTCGCGGCAGCTCGGCCCAAAGCCTAGCCGGTGAACCGCCCAACCACCGATTCCGCCCCCGGCGGCGCCGGGGGCGCCCGGCCCGGTGCGAGCAAGCTCACACGGGCCGCCCGCGCCCGCCGGGAGGGCAATCCGGACCCACGCAGGTGAGGATTCTGTAATCATTCACGCCAGCGAGGGCAGGCCGTCCTCCCGTACCCGCCCCCGGAGTGACACCCATGCAGCCGACCGGCCGACGGACCTTCCTGGCCCTCGGGCTGCTCCTCACCGGCGCAGCGCTGACCGCGTGCACCGACGCACCCCACCGGGACCCCGGCCGCCCGGCGGGCGACCACAGCCGCCCCGACCCCGACGAGCCGGTCCGCCGACGCGCCCTGGACGCCACCGACACCCTGCTGGCGGCCTACGACGCCCTGCTCCCGCAGGCCCCCCAGCTCCAGCCGCTGCGCGAGGACGTCGCCCGCCACCGCGCGGCCCTGGACACCGCCACCACGACGCCGACGTCCTCCACCGGCACCGGCACCCCCGGTGCCGGGACGTCGGGCACCGGGACGTCGGGCACCGGGACGTCGGGCACCGCCGCGCCCGGTGCCACCCCGGCCACGACGGCCGCCACCGTGCCCACCACCGCCGCGCTGGCCTCGCTCGAACGCCAGACCGCCCAGGCCCGGCTGGCCGACCTGGGCGCCGCCTCCCCGGCGCTCGCCCGCCTGCTGGCCTCGGTCTCCGCGGCCGGGGTCCTGCACGCCGTGGCCCTCGGCGACGCCGCCCCGGCCGCCGCCCCGGCGCCGTCCGCCTCCGTCCCGCCGTCCGCGTCCACCACCGCCTCCGCGTCGGCCGACGCCACGGCCGCCCCCTTCCAGGCCGCCCTCGGCGCCGAGCACGCCGCCGTCTACGGCTACGGCGTGGTCGGCGCCCGCCTCACCGACGACGGGCAGCGCACCGCGGCCCGCACCTCCCTGGCCGCCCACCAGGCCCGCCGTGACGCCTGGCAGCGCCTGCTCACCGGCGCCGGTGCCGCTCCCGACCCGGCGGCCGCCGGCTACCAGCTGCCCTTCCCGGTCGCCGACGCGGCCTCCGCCGGCCGCCTCGCAGCCCATCTGGAAACCCGCCTGACCACGGTCTACGCCGATCTGGTCGCCGCCGTTCCCACCCCCCAGCGGCCGCTGGCCGCCGACGCCCTGCGCGAATCCGCGCTCCGCGCCCACCAGTGGGGCGCCGCCGCCACCGCCTTCCCCGGCATCACCGACACCCCCGCCGGAACGAGTACCCCCACCGCCGCCGGAACGGGTACCCCCACCCCGTAGCCGGGGCCCGGCCCGCGCTCCGCCCCAGCGGCCCCCGGCCCTCCCATCACCGACAATGGAGGCGTACCACCACGGGGGAACCGCTACCGAAAGGCCGGCATGTCGGCAGCACCAGGGCAGATCACCGTCCCCGACCGGCTCGCGCGGGGCGTGGCCGCCGTCCGCCCCGGGGAGGCGGACCGCTGGCTGGCCGCCCTCCCGGCCCTGGTCACCGCCGAACTCGCCCGGCTGCGCCTGACCCTGGACCGCGTCCTGGACCCCGGCGGCTCGCTCGCCCTGGTCGCCCTTGTGCACCGCGACGACGACCTCGCTCCGGCCGTCCTCAAGGTCTCCCTCCGCACCCCCGCCACCGCCCACGAGGCCGAGGCCCTCACCGTCTGGGCCGGCCGCGGCGCCGTCCTGCTCCTCGGCACGGCGGCCCCCGACCCCGGGACGACCGTCCTCCTCCTGGAGCGCCTGCACGGCGGGATCCCGCTGCGCTCCCTCGCCGAGCCCAAGGCCATGCTGGAGGCCACCAGCCTGCTCCACCGGCTCTGGACCCCCGTCCCCCCGGAGCACGCCTTCCCCGGCCTCCCCGCCCCGGCGCCCGCCGGCACCGTCCCGGAGCTCCCGGCCGAGGCCGGACCGCTGCTCGCCGAGGCGCAGGAGACGGCCGCCGACCTCGCCGTCTCCGCCGCCGAGGAGTTCCTGCTGCACGGCGACTTCCACCACGGCAACGTGCTCGCCGCCGACCGCGCGCCCTGGCTCGCGATCGACCCCCGGCCGCTGGTCGGCGAACGCGCCTACGACCTGGCCCGCCTCGCCCTGGACCGCGCCGACACCCTGGTCGGCTCCCCCGGCCTGCCGGCCGCCGTCCGGCGTCGGCTGCACCAGCTCGCCGAGGCCCTGGAGGTGGACCGGGACCGGCTCCGCGGCTGGACCCTGGTCCGCGCCGTCGACCTCGCCGGCGCCGCCCTCGCCGAGGGCCGCCGCCCCGACGCCGAGCTCTACCTGGAGTTCGCCGGCGCGCTCTGAACCGCGTCCGCGCCGCCCGTGCCGCGCAACGGCAGCGGAGCCCCCATCACCGCGTAGCGCCGCTCGGTGTTCGGGAAGTGCACGGCCCGCGCGAGGTCCCGGTAGCCCAGCGAGCGGTAGAGCCGCCGGGCCGGTGTCTCGGCGTCGATCGCGGAGAGGATGCTGCGGTCCGCCCCCGAGCGCGCGGTCAGCGTGCGGATCAGCGCCGAGCCGACGCCGCGCCCCTGGAACTCCGGCAGCACGTGCAGTTCGGTGACGGCGAAGACGCCGTCCAGCCAGGCCCCGTGCCCGCGGGCGACGAGGTAGGGCTCGATCACCGTGCTCCACCAGTGGTCGCGCCGGTTCGGCATCCCGTACCCGAAGCCGACCAGCCGGCCGCCGCTCACCGCCCCGAGCGCGATCACCCCGGGCTGCTGGGCGTGCCGTCCGACGATGTGGAGCCGGACCATGACCTCCTCGGGGGTGAGCCCGAAGGCCACCGCCTGGACGTCGAGCGCCTGCGGGGCCCATGCCGCGAGGTCGATCGCCTCGATCCGCACCCCGGCCGGCCCGGTCACTCCGGCCGGCCCAGTCAGCCCGGTCACCCCGCCATCACCCCAGTCACCCGTTCCATGCCCCGGACGTTACCCCCCGCCCACCCGCCACGCGGCCCGCACCGGCAACCCGGCGCCCGGCTGCCGGTCCGGCGTCAGAACAGCACGCTCATGAACGCCCCGACCTCCCGGAACCCCACCCGCCGGTAGGAGGCCCGCGCCCGCAGGTTGTAGTCGTTGACGTACAGCGAGACCACCGGCGCGACCTCGCGCAGCGCGACCTCCAGCACCGCGGCCATCCCGGTCTCGGAGATGCCCTGCCCCCGGTGCCCGGGCGCGACCCAGACCCCCTGGATCTGGCAGGCGCCCTCGGTGACGGCCCCGATCTCGGCCTTGAACACGACCTCGCCGTCCTCGCCGAAGCGGGCGAACGACCTTCCGGTGGTGACGAGTTCGGCGACCCGGGCCTGGTACAGCAGCCCGCCGTCACCGGCCAGCGGGGAGACCCCGACCTCCTCGGTGAACATCGCCACGCAGGCCGGCATCAGGATGTCGACCTCGTCCCGCCGCACCCGCCGCACCCCGGGGTCCGGGGCGATCTCGGCGGACGGCACCGTGGTGGCGAGCAGCGGCTGGTGCGCCCTGACCTCGCGGGCGGGCCCCCAGCTGCGCTCCAGCAGCGCCCACAGGGCCGACGTGGGCCCGGCCGGGCCCACGATGGAGGAGCAGCGGCGCCCCTGTCGGCGGGCGCGTTCGGCGAAGGCCTGGACGGCCTGCGGACCGGCGTCCACCAGGACGAGGTTGGCGCCGGCGTAGCAGAGCGCGTCGAGTTCGCCGTGCTCGTCGTACCAGCCCCACATCTCGCCGCCGAGCCGCCAGGGGTCGAGGCCGACGGCCTCCACCCGGGTGGCCACGAAGGCGTTCGCGACGGGGTCGCGGTGGAGCACGGCGAGGGCGTCGGCGAGGTCCGGCGGTTCCAGCACGCGGGTGGTCGCCAGGGCACGGGCGGCCTGGAACGAGCTGGGGAGCATCACACCTCGATCGAGCATCGAGACAGCACCTTACTGAGACGACGGTGGCCGCACCCTACTCCCTGCCCCCACCCGGGCACGGCCGCGGGGCCGTCCGCGCACGGACGGCCCCGCTTCCGGAAGAACAGCGCGGACCTACCCGACACCGGGGTGGGTCACTCGCCGGCGGTGACGGTCGGCGCGCCGGACTCGACGCCCTCCGACTCCATCTGCTCGGCGATCTTGAACGCCTCCTCGATCAGGGTCTCCACGATCTTGGACTCGGGGACGGTCTTGATGACCTCGCCCTTGACGAAGATCTGACCCTTGCCGTTGCCGGAGGCGACCCCGAGGTCGGCCTCGCGGGCCTCGCCCGGGCCGTTGACGACGCAGCCCATGACCGCGACGCGCAGCGGCACGTTCATGCCCTCCAGGCCGGCCGTGACCTCCTCGGCGAGCTTGTAGACGTCCACCTGGGCGCGGCCGCAGGACGGGCAGGAGACGATCTCCAGACCGCGCTGGCGCAGGCCGAGCGACTCCAGGATCTGGTTGCCGACCTTGATCTCCTCGGCCGGCGGGGCGCTCAGCGAGACCCGGATGGTGTCGCCGATGCCCTCGGCCAGCAGCGCGCCGAAGGCGACCGCGGACTTGATGGTGCCCTGGAAGGCGGGGCCGGCCTCGGTGACGCCGAGGTGCAGCGGGTAGTCGCAGGCGGCGGCGAGCTGGCGGTAGGCGTTGATCATCACGACCGGGTCGTTGTGCTTGACCGAGATCTTGATGTCGCGGAAGTCGTGCTCCTCGAACAGCGAGCACTCCCACAGCGCGGACTCCACCAGCGCCTCGGGGGTGGCCCGGCCGTACTTCTCCAGCAGTCGCTTGTCGAGCGAACCGGCGTTGACGCCGATCCGGATCGGCACCCCGGCGCCCTTGGCGGCCTTGGCGATCTCGCCGACCTTGTCGTCGAACGCCTTGATGTTGCCCGGGTTGACCCGGACCGCGGCGCAGCCGGCGTCGATCGCGGCGAAGACGTACTTCGGCTGGAAGTGGATGTCGGCGATCACCGGGATCTGCGACTTCTTCGCGATGATCGGCAGCGCGTCCGCGTCGTCCTGGGAGGGGACGGCGACCCGCACGATCTGGCAGCCGGAGGCGGTGAGTTCCGCGATCTGCTGCAGGGTGGCGTTGATGTCCGAGGTCAGCGTGGTGGTCATGGACTGCACCGAGACGGGGGCGTCGCCGCCGACCGGCACGTTGCCGACCATGATCTGACGGGAGACCCGGCGCTTGGCGAGCGGCTTGAGCGGCAGGGACGGAATACCGAGCGAGATCGCGGTCATGTGCGCAGGGTTCCCCGGGGTCGATGTGTGGTCGGCCCGGCCGCTGGGACGACCGAACCCGGGCGCGCCGACGATCGCGCGCCCGGGTTCCAACGGTACGGCACGGGAACGGGCGCCCGCGCACCCACCGGCCGGTCGCTCTAACTGATCTTGACCGGGTTGACCAGGTCGGCGACCAGCACCAGCAGGGTGAAGCCGATGAAGACGCTGGCCACCACGTACGCGAGCGGCATCAGCCGGGCCACGTCGAACGGACCGGGGTCGGGGCGGCGGAACAGGCGTGCGAACCGGCGGCGGACCGACTCCCAGACCGCGCCCGCGATGTGGCCGCCGTCCAGCGGCAGCAGCGGCAGCATGTTGAACAGGAACAGCGAGAGGTTGATCCCGGCGAGCAGGTTCACGAAGTAGGCGACCCGCTGGCTGCCGGGGATGTCCAGCGAGAACACCTCGCCGCTCACCCTGGCCGCGCCGACCATGCCGATCGGGGAGTCCATCTCGCGCGGGGTGCCGTCGACCACCGAGTGCCACAGTCCGGGGATCTTGCCGGGCAACGCGGCCAGCGACTCCACGCCGTTCTCCGCCATGTCGTACATCCGGTCGACGGACTGGCCGAGGCCGAGCCGGACCACGCCCGTGGTCGGGGTGAAGCCGAGGAAGCCGGCCCGCACCGTCTCGCCCTTGACCGGCAGGCCCTCGGCGTCGTACTTCTGCACGTCGTTGACGGCGATCGTCGGCTCGAGGGTCACCCGCTGCCCGTCGCGCTCGACCACCAGCTCGACCCGCTTGCCGGCCGACTTCCGGATGTCGCCCTGGAGCTGCTCGTAGCTGCCGATCCGGTCGCCGTCGAAGGACACCACCCGGTCGCCCGGCTTCAGCCCGGCCTGGAAGGCGGGCGCCGCCGGGGCGTCCGCCGGGCAGGTGTCGGTCGCCTGTCCGGCCTTGACCACGCACTCCGAGACGGTGCCGATGGTCGGCACCGCCATCGAGACGCCGAAGCCCATCATCACGGTCAGGAAGAGCCCGAACGAGAGCAGCAGGTTCATGAACGGCCCGGCGAACATGACGATCACGCGCTTCCACGGCTTGCGCGTGTAGAACAGCCGGGACTCGTCGCCCTCCTTCACCTCCTCGTAGGAGGCCTCCCGGGCGTCCTCGATCATGGACCGCCAGGGCGAGGTCGAGCGCTGGGTGATCCGCCCGTCCGCACCGGGCGGGAACATCCCGATCATCCGGATGTACCCGCCCAGGGGGACCGCCTTGAGGCCGTACTCGGTCTCGCCCTTCTTCCGCGACCAGACCGTCGGCCCGAAGCCGACCATGTACTGCGGCACCCGAATGCCGAACAGCTTGGCCGTGGAGAGGTGGCCGAGCTCGTGCCAGGCGATCGAGAAGAGCAGTCCCAGTACGAAGACCAGGATGCCGACCACCGTCATCACCGTTGCCACCGCTGCGCCTCCGTCATTCCGCTCCGATCGTCCTGTCGTCGTACCGGTCCTCCGGGCGGGGCCGTCCGGACGGCCCCGCCCCGGTGGTACCGCCCGTGCGGGCGGACCGTCAGCCCGCCGCCAGCTCGCGGGCCCGGGCGCGCGCCCAGTCCTCCGCGTGCAGGACGTCCTCCACCGTCAGCGAAGTTCCCCCGGCCGGCGCACCGTGCTCGGCGACGACCTTCGCCACAGTGTCCACGATCCCGGTGAAGGCGAGGCGGCCCTTCAGGAAGGCCTCCACGCACTCCTCGTTCGCGGCGTTGAACACGGCCGGGCAGGTTCCGCCCAGGGTGCCGACCTCGCGGGCCAGCTCGACTGCCGGGAAGGCCTCGTCGTCCAGCGGGAAGAACTCCCAGGTCGCGGCCTTCGTCCAGTCGCAGCCCGGAGCCGCGTCCGGGACCCGGTCCGGCCAGCCCAGGCCGAGCGCGATCGGCATCCGCATGTCCGGCGGACTCGCCTGCGCCAGCGTCGAACCGTCCGTGAACTCCACCATCGAGTGCACGACCGACTGCGGATGGACCACGACCTCGATCCGGTCGAACGGCACGTCGTAGAGCAGGTGCGCCTCGATCACCTCCAGGCCCTTGTTCACCAGGGTGGCCGAGTTGATCGTGACGACCGGTCCCATCGCCCAGGTCGGGTGCGCCAGCGCGTCGGCGGGGGTCACCCCGGCCAGCTCCGCCCGGCCGCGGCCGCGGAACGGGCCGCCGCTGGCGGTCACCACCAGCTTGCGGACCTCGGCCCGGGTGCCACCGGCCAGCGCCTGGAACAGCGCGGCGTGCTCGGAGTCCACCGGGACGATCTGCCCCGGCCGCGCCACCGCCTTCACCAGCGGGCCGCCGACGATCAGCGACTCCTTGTTGGCCAGCACCAGCACCCGGCCCGCCCGCAGCGCCGCCAGCGTCGGGCCCAGCCCGATCGACCCGGTGATGCCGTTCAGCACCGAGTGGCACTCCGTCGCCGCCAGCTCGGTCGCCGCGTCCGGACCCGCCAGCACGGTCGGCAGCGGACCGCCCGCGGCCTTCGCCGCCAGCGCCTCGCGCAGCGCCGGCTCGGCCGCCGGATCGGCCACCGCCACGGCGCGCACGCCCAGCCGGACCGCCTGCTCGGCGAGCAGCTCGACCCGGCCGCCGGCGGCCGACAGGGCCACCACCCGGAACCGGTCGGGATTGCGGAGCACCACGTCGACGGCCTGGGTGCCGATCGAACCGGTGGAGCCGAGGATCACCAGCTCCCGGGGGCCGGAGGGGTCGGTCACCTCGGGGGTGAACCGCAGCTGCGGGTGGGCGAGCGAAGTCATGCGCCCATTGTGGCCTGCCCGGCCCCCTCCCCCGCACCACGGGTTCCCCCGATCCACCGCGCCGCTTCCCCGGACCCACCGCACCGCTTCCCCAGGACGGCGCCCCCGCCCCGGGCTACCGTCGGAGCCATGCGCATCGTCATCGCCGGGGGCCACGGACAGATCGCCCTCCGACTGGAACGGCTGCTCGCCGACCGGGGCGACCGGCCCGCCGGAATCGTCCGCCGCCCCGAACACGCCGAGGACCTCGTCGCCGCCGGCGCCGAACCGCTGCTGCTCGACCTGGAGGCCGCCACCGCGCCGGAACTCGCCCGGCTGCTCGCCGGCGCCGACGCCGTGGTGTTCGCCGCCGGCGCCGGACCGGGCAGCGGCGCCGCCCGCAAGCTCACCGTCGACCGGGACGCCGCCGTCCTGCTCGCCGACGCCGCCGAACTCGCCGGTGTCCGCCGCTACCTGATCGTCTCCTCGATGGGCGCCGACGCCCGGGCCGAGTACCCCGCCGACGAGGGCTTCCAGACCTATCTGCGGGCCAAGGGCGCCGCCGACGACGCCGTCCGGGCCCGCCCCGGCCTGGACTGGACGGTGCTGCGCCCCGGCCGCCTCACCGACGGACCCGGCACCGGGCTGGTCCGGCTCGCACCCGGCCTCCCGCGCGGCGCCGTGGACCGGCAGGACGTCGCCGCCGTGCTGGCCGCGCTGCTGCACGAACCCGGCACCGCCGGGAAGACCCTGGACCTGGTCACCGGCGACGCCACCGTCGCCGAGGCCGTCGCGGCCGTCGCCGGGCGCGACTGAGCGCCCCCCGGCACCCCGGGTACGCCGAAGGGCCCGACCGCGCGGCGGCCGGGCCCTTCGTCAGCAGGTGTCTCAGAGGTCCAGGCCGCTGAGGACCATGACCTTCTCGACGGTGTAGTCGTCCATCGCGTACTTGACGCCCTCACGGCCGACGCCGGAGTCCTTGACGCCGCCGTACGGCATCTGGTCGGCGCGGTAGGACGGCGCGTCGCCGATGATCACGCCGCCGACCTCCAGCTCCCGGTGGGCCCGGAAGGCAGTCTGCAGGTCGTGCGTGAACACGCCCGCCTGCAGGCCGAACGGCGAGTCGTTGACGGCGGCGAAGGCCTCGTCCACACCGTCCACCCGGTGCAGCGACAGCACCGGGCCGAACACCTCGCAGGTGGCCAGGATCGCGTCCGCCGGCAGCTCGGCCAGCACGGTCGGGGCGTAGGTCGCGCCCTCGCGGGTGCCGCCGGCGAGCAGCTTCGCGCCCTTGGCGACCGCGTCGTCCACCCAGGCCTCGACCCGCTTCGCCGCGTTCTCGTCGACCAGCGGGCCGACGTCCGTGGCGTCGTCGTTCGGGTCACCGGTGACCTGGTCGCCCACCTTGGCGACGACCTTCTCCAGCAGCGCGTCGTAGACCGAGGCGTCGGCGATCACCCGCTGCACCGAGATGCAGGACTGGCCGCCCTGGTAGTTGGCGAACATCGCGATCCGGGTGGCCGCCCAGTCCAGGTCCGCCTCGGAGGACCAGTCGGCGAGCACCACGGCCGCGGCGTTGCCGCCCAACTCCAGGGTGGTGTGCTTGCGCGGCACCGAGTCCATGATCTGGTAGCCGACCTTGTCCGAACCGGTGAAGGAGATCACCGGCAGCCGCGGGTCCTGCACCAGGGCCGGCATCCGGTCGTTCGGGACCGGCAGGACGCTCCAGGAACCGGCAGGCAGGTCGGTCTCGGCCAGGATCTCGCCCAGCACCATGGCCGACAGCGGGGTCGCCGGAGCCGGCTTGAGGATGATCGGCGCGCCGACCGCGATCGCCGGGGCGACCTTGTGGGCGACCAGGTTCAGCGGGAAGTTGAACGGGGCGATGCCCAGCACCACGCCGCGCGGGAAGCGGCGCACCAGCGCGAAACGGCCCACGCCGCCCGGGTCGGTGTCCAGCCGCATGGTCTCGCCGTTGGTCCGGCGGGCCTCCTCGGCGGCCCAGCGGAACACCGAGACGGCACGGCCGACCTCGCCGCGGGCCCACTTGATCGGCTTGCCGTTCTCCGCGGTGATCAGTCGGGCGATCTCCTCGGTGCGCTCGGCCAGCCGCCGGGCCACGTGGTCCAGGGCGGCGGAACGCACGTGCGCCGGGGTCGCGGCGAACACCGGCAGCGCGGCGACGGCGGCCTCCAGGGCCTCCTCGACCTGCGCCTCGGTGGGGATGCTCACCTTGCCGACCAGGCGGCCGTCCCAGCTGTTGTGCACCTCGAAGTCGGCATCGCCGCTCGCCCGGCGGCCGGCCAGCCAGAAATCGTACGTGGTGGTCACCGTGGTACCGGCCTCTCCTCGTCGTCGTCAGGACCCCACGGAGGTGGAGCCGCAATCGAGGGTAGGGCGGGCGGCGCACCGACCGGGTTGGACACGGAGTAGCGTTCGCCCGCGCGGCCACTCCACCGCGTCCAGCCGGACGAAGGGGCGAAAGGGCGGGACGGAGGGAGAGCGGCAGAGCAGTTGGGCCGAGGGCGGCAGGACGGGAGAGCCGCAGGACGGCAGGGCGGCAGGGCGGCAGGGCGGCAGGGCCGGGCCTACTCCTCGCCCGAGCGCAGCGCGAGCCAGAGCTCCATCCGGACGTCCGTGTCGTCCAGCGACCGCCCCAGCAGCTCCTCGACCCGCCGCATCCGGTACCGCAGGGTATGCCGGTGCACCCCGAGATCGGCCGCCGCCGCGTCCCACTGCCCGTGCCGCGACAGCCACGCCCGCAGCGAGGCCACCAGATCCCCGCGCGCCGTCCGGTCGTGCTCCCGCAACGGTCGCAGCAGCCCCTCGGCGAAGGCCGTCACGGCGTCCTCCCCGAGCAGCGGCAGCAACGAGCCCGCACCGACCTCCTCGTGGTCCACCGAGCGGCGCCCACCGCGCAGCGCCACCGCCAGCGCCCGCTCCGCCTGCGCGTGCGCCGTCCCGGCGTCCTCCAGCGCGGCCGGCGCCGAGATGCCCAGCGAGAGGCCCTCGTGCTCCTCCACCACGCCCAGGCACGCCCGGTGCACCGCGCCGTTGTCCAGCGCCAGCACCATCAGCCGCGGCCCGTGCGTGCCTTCCTCCCGCGCCACCAGCAGCTTCTCGCCGACCCGGGAACCCGCCTGCTCGGCCCGGTCGCCCAGCTCGCCCAGCGACTCCCCGGCGTCCACCCCCTGGCCCGCCCCGGCCACCAGCACCCGGACCGTGCCCTCCGGCAGCCCGCCGAACAGGCCCGCCGCCACCTGCCGCGCCGTCGCCACCTCACCGGCCAGCACCATCCGCAGCAGCGCCGCGCCCATCCGCTCCTCGGCCTGCCGCAGCTCCCGCGACCGCTCCAGGGTCAGCGTCAGCAGCGCCACCGCCGCGTTCAGCACATAGCGCTCGGTCGGCGTGATCCGGTCCTCGGTGCCCACCGCCAGGAACCCGCGCGCCCGCCGGTCCGCCCCCAGCGACTGGACCACCACGTAGTCCTCGTCCGCCGTGTCTATCCCCGGCGCCCGGCCCTGCAGCGCGGCACTCGACGGCGCCGGACGCCGCCGCAGCCGGTCCACCTCCGCCGCCAGCCGCCCCGCCCGCCGCGCCGCCCAGTCCGGCGCCACCACCGAGAGCGCGCCCGAACCGTCGTACAGCGCCGCCCAACCACCCAGCCGGGCCGCCAGCCGGCGCACCACCGCCGTCGTGCCGTCCTTGCCCAGCGCGGCCCGGGTCAGCTCCTCCTGCGCCTCGAAGCTGGTCGTCACCGCCTCGTACTGTTCGGCCGCCAGCGCCGCCGACACCACCTTGCTGATCGCGATGAACGGTGTGGGCTCCGGCACCCGCAGCAACGGCAGCCCGCGCTGCGCCGCCGCGTCCACCAGCGGCTGCGGCACCTCCGTGTGCGACAGCCCCACCCCGAGCCCCAGCCCGACCACCCCCGCGTCGGCCAACCGGTGCACGTAGGCCTGCAGCCGGGCGGCCGTGCGGCCCAGCTTGATACCGGTGGTGAGCAGCAGCTCGCCACCTTCGAGGAAGGGCGTCGGGTCGTCCAGCTCACTGGTGTGCACCCAGCGGACCGGCCGCTCCAAATGGTCCGCACCGGCGAGGACCGTCAGATGGAGCGAGGTGTTGCGGACGACGGAGGCAAGTGTGGGGGGCATGGCACCTTCGGGGGAGCGACGCGACCGCGCCATTGCGGCCGGGCGGGGAGAGAGCCGGGAGTCCAGGGGGAACCCCTACCTCTCATTATGGACGCTCCGGACAACCGGCACTGCCGAATCCACCTCGAAGGCGAGCTTCGGCGGCCCGTCTCAGCCCCGGAGGTCCACCAGCAGCGGCGGCACCTGCTCCCCCGACACCGCCGTCAGCGAGACCACCGCATGCCCCGCCGGCAGGGCGTGCGCCAGGTCCGACGGCGACCAGCGCAGCCGCTCCACCTCCCGGGTGGTCACCGACTCCGTCTGCGCCGTCGTCCCCGACAGCGCCTTGCGCCCCAGCCGCCCGGCCCGCCGCACGATCCCGCCCGAGGTGTCCGGGGCCAGCGTGACCGCCGTCTCCCGGACCAGGTGGGTGCCCCAGGCCTCCGAGAACAGCCGCCCGTCCCACGGCGCGATGCCCGGGAACGCCGCCCGGCAGCCCACCGCCCCGAACAGCGGCGCCCGCAGCGCCTCCGGCAGGTCCACCAGGGTGCGCAGCAGCAGCACCACCCCGGCGTTCGCCCCGCGCAGCCGCTGCAGACCGCGCACGATCCCGGCGTCCAGCGCCGCCGAGGCGTCGTCCACCACCAGGCCCGCGAACAGCGAGCGGTCCCCGCGCGACCCGGCGGCCTGCACGAACTGCCCCACCAGCAGGCGCGAGAGCATCCGCGCCGCCTCCGGGTGACTGCGCTCCGGCAGCTTCACCCGCACCCGCAGCGGATGGTCCAGCACCCGCATCGCGAACGGCGGCCGGCCGGTGCCGTCGGTCGTGAACGCCCCCTCGAAGGCCGGCCGGTCCAGCAGCGCCAGCCGGTCCGCCAGCAGCGCCCCCGGGTCGTCCGCCCGGCCGCGCTGGTGCTCCCGGTGCGCGAGGTCGCGCTCGAAGGAGCCCAGCCGCTCCGCCGCCCGCAGCCCCTTCACCAGGGCCTCCAACGACTCCGGCTCACCGGCGAGCAGCGCCCGCAGCTCGCGCACGCCCGGGTAGCGGCCGAACGCGGCGTGGAACGGGCCGACCATCTGCTGCAGGGCCGTCCGGGCGGTCTCGGCGCGTGCCGTCAGCTCGTCCGGCAGGAGCGCCTCGGCCAGCCGGGCCGCCGCCTCGTCCGGGTCCTGGGCCGCGCCGTACAGGTCGAGCCCGTAGCGGGACGCGGGGTCGCCCGGGGCGATCACCACGTCGTACCAGGCGTCCGGCCCCAGGTCTGCGTCGGCCGCCCCGATCACCACCGCGCACGCCGTCCCGGCCAGCGCCTGCAGGCACAGCGCCTCGGCCACCGGGCGGGCCAGCCGCGCCGTCTTGCCGGTCCCGGCCGGGCCCACCGCCAGCAGCGAGGTGCCCAGCACCACCGGGTCCAGCGCGAAGCCGGCCGCCCGGTGGGACAGCGGGTTCTTGGGCACGTCCTGCGCGGTGCCGAGCCGCACCTGGCCCAGCAGCAGGTCGTGCCGCTCCGCCCGGCCCGGCAGCTCGCGCGCCTCCGAGGGGTGCGCGAACGCGGCGGCGCCGCGCAGCGACACCTGCTGGACGAAGGCCGGCAGGAAGGCCGGATCGGCCTGGGCCGACTCCCAGGCCCGCCGGATCCGCACGTAGTCGACGTCCCCGACCGCCTCGCCGTCCAGCCGCCCGGCCGCGGCGGCGGCCCCGCCCTGCCGGAGCACCGACCACGGATCCCGCTGCCGGGCCGCCTCCGACTGCTCCTCCTCGGTGGCCGGCGCCTCCTCCGTGACCGTCCGCGACAGCAGCGGCAGGGCGTACCTCCGCCACACCTCCGGCCAGCGGCCCATCCGGCCGAAGACCTTGATGACGATGCCGGCGACCAGCACATTGAGGGTCAGGACGACCGAGATCGCGACGAACGCCGAACGTGTGGGCAGTACGCCGATGAGCGTCGTCCCGTACTTGGCCACCTCGACGCCGTAGACGTACGCCAGCCACCCCACCACCGCGTTCAGCCCCGCCCGCAGCAGCAGCGGCCAGGTGGGGACCTTGGCGGCCTCGGCCCGGTCGGGGTCGAGCTGCCGGTGCTCCTGGCGGAACACACCCGGATCCGCCTCGGGACGCGGGGCCGAGGCCCAGGCGGCGAGGTCGAAGGGCACCCGGGCCGGGGGGCGCGGGTTCGGCATCGGAGTGCGGGGGGTGGCGGTGGTCCGCTCGTCGTGGCTGCGTGCCCCGTCCAGTCCCATCTACGGCCCCGTTCCCTCGCCCGCCGGCCCGACCGCCGTCGGTGCCGCCCATACCCATGCCACCGCCCCGGCGACACGCCCGCGCTCAATGTAGTGGAGCGGGGCCTCCCGGTAACGGCTCCGCCCGGGCTGGCCGCCCCGGACAAGTCGGACGGCCCAGTGCTACCGAGTGGCGCATGCCTGCCCGGGGAACGCCCCCGTAGCCTGCGAACTACCGAGCCGAGAAGTCTGGAGAAACCCATGAGCGCCGCAACGCCGCTCCCGCAGGAGCGCCGCCTGGTCACCGCGATCCCCGGTCCGAAGTCGCAGGAGCTGCAGGCCCGCAAGCTGGGTGCGGTGGCGGCCGGCGTCGGCACCACCCTGCCGGTGTACGTGTCCCGCGCCAACGGCGGCGTGCTGGAGGACGTGGACGGCAACTCGCTGATCGACTTCGGCTCCGGCATCGCCGTGACCAACGTCGGCAACAGCGCCGAGGCCGTGGTCTCCAAGGCCTCCGAGCAGCTTGCCGCCTTCACGCACACCTGTTTCATGGTGACCCCGTACGAGGGCTACGTCGCCGTCGCCGAGCAGCTCAACGAGCTGACCCCGGGCGACCACGACAAGCGCACCGCGCTGTTCAACTCGGGCGCCGAGGCGGTCGAGAACGCGGTGAAGATCGCCCGCGCGTACACCAAGCGCACCGCCGTCGTGGTGTTCGACCACGGCTACCACGGCCGCACCAACCTCACCATGGGCATGACGGCGAAGAACATGCCGTACAAGCAGGGCTTCGGTCCGTTCGCCCCCGAGGTCCACCGGGTGCCGGTGGCCTACCCCTACCGCTGGCTGACCGGTGCCGAGAACTGCGCCGCCGAGGCCGCCGCGCAGGCGATCGACAACATCAACAAGCAGATCGGCGCCGAGAACGTCGCCGCGATCGTCATCGAGCCGATCCAGGGCGAGGGCGGCTTCATCGAGCCGGCCAAGGGCTTCCTGCCGGCCATCGTCGAGTACGCGAAGGCCAACGGCATCGTCTTCGTCGCGGACGAGATCCAGACCGGCTTCTGCCGCACCGGCCAGTGGTTCGCCTGTGACGACGAGGGCATCGTCCCGGACCTCATCACCACCGCCAAGGGCATCGCCGGCGGTCTGCCGCTGGCCGCGGTGACCGGCCGCGCCGAGATCATGGACGCCGCGCACGCCGGTGGCCTGGGCGGTACCTACGGCGGCAACCCGGTGGCCTGCGCGGCCGCGCTGGGTTCCATCGAGACCATGAAGGAGCTGGACCTCAACGGCAAGGCGCAGCGGATCGGCGAGATCATGCTGGGCCGCCTGCGGGCGATCCAGGAGAAGTTCGCCGACTCCGACCGGGTCCGCGTCGGCGAGGTCCGCGGCCGCGGCGCGATGATCGCCGTCGAGCTGGTGAAGCCGGGCGGCAAGGAGCCGAACCCGGAGGCCACCGCGGCCATCGCCAAGGCCTGCCACGCCGAGGGCCTGGTCGTGCTGACCGCCGGCACCTACGGCAACGTGCTGCGCTTCCTGCCGCCGCTGGTCATGCCGGAGCACCTGCTGAACGAGGGCCTGGACATCATCGAGGGCGCCTTCGCCACCGTCTGATCCGGCCCGCGGCCCCGGGGCCGCGCCCGAAGACCCGCCGGAGGGATGTCCGGACAGCGCCGAACGGCCCGCGGGGACCTCCGTCCCCGCGGGCCGTTGGGTTTCGAACCCGGTGTGACACCTCCGGCGCGGACGGTGAAGATGGTGTGCGGAATCGCTGAAGCTCCTCGGCCGTGCAAGGACCTTGACGTAGTGTCATCACAGATGGACAGCGAGCCCCAGCCATGGGCGGAGCCGTCCGCGAGGTCGCCCCAGGGGGCGGCCGCGCGCGAGGGCCGCGAGGACAACCAGGCCGTCCCCCCGGGGGCGGTACACACCGAAAGCCGATCGACCGACCGTCCGGCCCACACCCCCCGGGACGCACGGAACGGCGATCATCAGAGCCGCCCCGGAGCTCTCCCCCCTGCTCCGGGGCGGCTGCCTCGCGTCCTGGCCCGGCCGGTGGTGCCGGCGCTCCTGGTCCTGGTGCTCCTGCTGGTGTCCTGGCAGGTCGCCGTGGACGGACCGCTGCTGGAGCTGGACCACTGGGCCCGGCACGCGGTCCGGGAGACCCGGCATGCACTGCACAGCACTCTGCTCAACCACCTCGGCAAGGCGTTCTCCGACCTGGGCGGCGGTTCGGTGGCGGTACCGGTGCTGCTGCTGGGCGGGGCGGTCGCGGCCGGACGGGAGTTCCGGGCGGGATTCGCGCGCTGGTGGCTGCCGGTACCGGTGGCGGTGCTGACGGCCGGGCTGATTCCGCTGCTGGTGGTGCCGGCGAAGGCCTGGTTCGCCCGGCCGGGCCCGTTCGGGCTGCCGCTGGCGGCGGACCAGTGGGGCTGGTACCCGTCCGGCCACACCGCGACCGCCACGCTCGGGTACGGGGTGGCGGCCCTGCTGCTGACGCGGACGGCCGCGCCGCGCGGGCGGCGGGCGCTCGCCGCCGCGGCGACGCTGCTGGCCGTGGGCGTCGGGCTGGGGCTGGTGTGGAGCGACTACCACTGGCTGCTGGACGTGGTGGCCAGCTGGTGCCTGGGCGGCCTGGTCCTGTGGACGCTGGCCCGGTGGCCGCTCACCGGCCGCCCGTCGGCGCGGCAGAGGCGCCCGGAGCACTGAGGCTCCGGGCCCCGGGCCCCGGGCCGTGGACGCCGGGCCGCGCCGCCCGGGGATCAGCCCTCGGCCGGCTCCTCGTCGTTGCGGTGGACGTGGCCGGCCTCGCCGTTGTCGCGGCGCCACTCGACGACCAGTTCGTCGCGGGCGCCGAAGCGGACCAGGTGGCGGCCGACGACGTCCTCCAGTCCGGGCAGGTTCTCGGTCTCGCCCTCGACGGCGAGCAGCAGCGCGTCGGGGGTGGCCTCCAGCGTGGCGGTGCCGGCACCGAAGACGAGGGTGCCGTGGCCGGTCTCCTCGGACCAGTCGGCCTTGATCTTGCGGCCCATGTGGGCGGCGAGCTGCTTGGCGTAGCGGGCGGAACGGTCGGTGGCGACGCGGGCTTCGGAGCGGGGCACGGGCCCTCCAGGATCAGGGGAGGGAACTTAGGGTGCCCTCACTCGTCGCCTACGCTAACCCAGATACTGAGTCTTACTCAACATTTTTCCGGGCGCCCCCGGAGCGGCCGATACCCTTGGTCGAACACCTGCCGAGGAGAGCCGCCCATGACCACCACGCCGACCGACGACGCGGCGGGCTCCTCCCCCGGCAGCGGCACGCCCGGCACCCCCGGCAGCGCCGAACAGGGCAGCGCGGCACCGGCCACCCCCGCACCGGGCGGCACCGAACCCGGCGGCACCGCACCGGGCGGCACCGAACTCGGCGGCACCGAACCGGGCAGCACCGAACAGGACACCGCCGCCGAACTGGCCGACGCGATGACCCGGGCGATCAAACGGATCCGCCGGCTCACCAGCGAGCGGCTGGAGCCCTACGGCATCACCCCCGGCCAGGGCCGCGCCCTGCGCACCCTCGCGCACGCCCCGGGCTGCGAGCTCCCCGACCGCGCGATGCGCCTCAGCGACCTGGCCGACCGGCTGCACATCGCCCCCCGCTCGGCCACCACGGTGGTCGACGCGCTGGAGGAGGCCGGTCTGGTGGAACGGACCCCGGACCCGGCCGACCGCCGGGCCGTGCGGATCCTGCTGACCCCGGCCGGCCGCTCGGCGGTGGAGCGGATCGGCCAGGTCCGCTACGAGGTCTCCCAGGAGTACTTCGGCGCGGTCAGCCCCGCCGACCAGGACGCGCTGCTGCGAGCGCTGCGGAGCGCGGAGGCCGCCTACGCGGCGACCGTCGCGCCCACCGCCGCGCCGCGCCGGACACCGCCCCCGGGCGCAGCGCGGTGATCCCGATCCCGGCGATCACCAGCAGCGCGGCGACGGCGGCCACCGGGCCGACCGACTCGCCGAGCAGCAGCCAGGCCGAGGACATCCCGAACACCGGCACCAGCAGCGAGTAGGGCGCCACCGCGGTGGCGTCGTAGCTGCGCAGCAGGTAGCTCCAGGCGACGAAGCCGAACAGGGTGGAGACCAGCCCGACGTAGCCGATCGCGCCGAGCCCGGCGAGGTCGATCCCGCGCAGCGCGCGCAGGTCCGCCGCCGGGCCCTCGACCAGCAGCGAGAGGCCGAGCAGCGGCAGCGGCGGCACCGCGCTGACCCAGACCATCCAGCGCAGCGCGTCCGGCGGGGCGGCCTTGCGGGTCAGCACGTTGGACAGCCCCCAGGCGGCCGCGGCCAGGACGACCAGGGCGAAGGCGCCCAGCGGCCCGCCGAGGCCGTGGTCGAGCGCGCTCAGCCCGATGCCCGCGAAGGCGACACCCAGTCCGGTGAGCCGCTGGGCACCGGGACGCTCGCCCAGCAGCGCGCCGGCGAACAGCGCGGTGAACACCGCCTGTCCCTGGAGCACCAGCGAGGAGAGGCCGGCCGGCATCCCGGCGTGCATGCCCAGGAAGAGCAGGCCGAACTTGACCACACCGAGCACCACCCCGACCGCGAGCACCCAGCGCAGGGCGACCTTCGGCCGTCCCACGAAGAAGATCGCCGGGACGGCGACCACCGCGAACCGCAGGGCGCAGAACAGCAGCGGCGGGAAGTTCTGCAGCCCGACGTGGATGAGGACGAAGTTGAGGCCCCAGACGGCGGCCACCAGGACGGCCAGGCCGATGTGACGCGGACTCATGCTGCCGCCGCCCGGGGCGGCCTGCGGGGAGGTGCTCATGGCACGAGGATGGCCGCCGGGACCGTGCAGCACCAGCGATGAGTTCTGAAGGCAACGCTTTAGCATTGCTGCATGATGGATCTGGGGCGCCTGCGGGCGCTGCACGCGGTGGCCGTCCACGGCTCGGTCGGCGGGGCGGCCGCGGCCCTCGGTTTCACGCCCTCCGCCGTCTCCCAGCAGATCGCCAAGCTGGAGCGGGAGACCAGGACGGTGCTGCTGGAGCGGCAGGGCCGGGGCGTGGTGCTGACCGACGCGGCGCGCGAGCTGGCGGATACGGCGCAGACGGTGCTGGGGCTGGTGGAGCGGGCCGAGGTGCGCCTGGAGGAGCAGCGCGGCCAGGCGGTCGGACGGCTGCTGGTGGCCGCCTTCGCGACCGGCGCGCGCGGACTGTTGCCGGGGGTGCTGGCCGATCTGCGCGAGCGCTGCCCGGAGCTGGACGTGCGGCTGCTGGAGAGCGACCCGTACCCGGCGGCCGAGCTGGTGGCGCGCGGCGAGGTCGACCTGGCGCTCGTCCAGGACTGGCCGACGGTGCCGCTGCCGGTGCAGGAGGGGCTCGACCGGATGGACCTCGGGCCGGACCCGGTGGATCTGCTGCTGCCGGTCGGCCATCCGCTGGCGGAGCTCCCGGTGGTGCCGGTGGGCCGGCTGCGGGGGCAGCGCTGGACGAGCGTGCCGCCGGGCAACATCTGCCACGACTGGCTGGTACGGACGCTGCGCGAGGCCGGCGAGGAGCCGGACGTGCACTACCGGGTCGGCGAGTTCGAGACCCAGATCGCCCTGATCGGGGCCGGTCTCGGCATCGGGCTGGTGCCCAGGCTGGGCCGGGGCACGCTGCCGCCGGAGGTGGTGGCCCGGACGGTGGCGCCGGAACCGGCCCGGCGGGTGTTCGCGCTCTGGCGCTCCCAGGCCTCGCGGCGGCCGGCGATCACCGAGGCGCTGGACGCGATGCGGGCCCGCTGGGACGCCCGGGGCGACTGACCCGGGCGGACGTCCCGGCCCGACGCCCGGCGGACGCCCCCGTCCGGCCGCCCCGTCGCGGCCCACCCCGTCGCGGCCCGCCGTCAGGAGGCGAAGCCGATCACCAGCCACATGAAGCCGACCCCGGCGAGCGTGCAGAGCAGGGTGGTGCGCGAGGGGTGCGGACTGTGTGCCTCGGGGAGGATGTCGGAGGTCGCCAGATAGAGCAGGAATCCGGCGAAGAACCCCAGGTACAGCCCGAGCAGGTGCTCGGAGATGGTGAACAGCAGGGTGATCGCGGCACCGGTGACCGGCGCCAGCGCGTCGGCCGCCAGCAGGGCCAGCGCCCGCCGCTTGTTGTTCCCGTAGAGCCGGGTGATCGTGTACGTGTTGAAGCCGTCGGCGAAGTCGTGCGCGACCACCGCGATCGCCACCACCGTGCCGACCGTCGTCCCCGCCTGGAAGGCCGCGCCGATCGCGAAGCCGTCCATGACGCTGTGGCCGACCAGTGCCATCGCGGCCGTCAGTCCCACTCCCTGGTGCCTTTCGGCGTCCTGCCGGGAGCGACCGTGGGCGTGGCCGTGGTGGTGGCCCCGGTCCTGGTCGGGCGACCGCCCCTGCTCGGACGGACGGCCGTGGCTGTGGTGCTGGCCGTGACTGTGCTCGGCGTACTCCTCCTCGTGGCCGCGGTGGATCGCGACCGCCCGCTCGACGATGTGGATGGTGAGGAAGCCGGCGGCGAACATCAGCAGCGCCTGCGGCACCCCGTGGACCTCCTCGGGCGCCTGGTGCAGCGCCTCCGGGAGGAGGTCGAAGGCGACCACCCCGAGCATCAGCCCGGCGGCGAAGCCGAGCACCAGGTGCCGGCGGTCGCCGGTGCGCTGGGCGACCCAGCCGCCGATCAGCGTCATCAGGAACGCCCCCGCGGCCACCAGGACCGCGGTCACCGCTGCTCCACCGTGACGGTCCGTCCGTTCACTCGTCTCCCCCGTGTCCCGCCCGTCCCCGGGCCGGCCTTCGGCCGGTGCCGGCCGGCCGTGTCCCCCAGCGTCGGACACCCCGCGCGCCGTCGCCCGCCGGACAAGCCGTCGGGGTGAGGCCGACGGGTGAGGCCGTCGGGGCCGGCCGACGGTACCCGCTCCGGGCCGACCACCGTAGTGGATTCCCGGCCTCCCGGAACCCGTCGGGACGCGGGCCGGTCCCGGCCGCCTCCGCGGTCGCCCCGTCTCCGGGCCCGCGCGGCTCGGTGTCCGGGCCCGCGCGGCTCAGTGTCCGGCGGCGAGCGACAGTCCGAGATGGGTGTGCGTCAGCTCGCGGACGCCGTCGCCGTCGACCAGGTGGATGTGCCGGTGCCCGTCCTCGGCGGTGAGGTCGAGCGCCCCGTCGGTGAAACGGCCGGTGGTCAGCCGCAGCCCGCGTTCGGCCGACTCCTCGCGCACCGCCTCCGCCAGGGTCCGGATCTCCTCCTCCCCCACCGCGCCCTCGCCCCGGGACGCCCACACCACCCAGCGGCCGGGCAGCGCGCTGCCGACCGGCCCCTCACCGGTGGCCACCAGCCCGACCGGGCCGCGCAGCCGTACGCTCCACTGCCCGAGCCCGCCCCGGGTGAGCAGCTCGCGGACCAGCTGGGCGAACTCGTTCGCCGAGAGGTCCGGCGCCGCCGGGACGGTGGCCGCCGCCCGCGCGGCCGGTTCGACGCCCGCCCGGCCGTACGGGTCGGGGCTGACGGCGGCGTCGAGCTGGCGCAGCCGGACCAGTGCCTCGTCCTGCTCGGCGTCCGCGTAGACACCCTCCCCGTCGGGCTCGTCCTCGGGGTCGGTGGGCGGCAGCAGCCTGGTGCGGGCCAGCGCGTCGCGGTCCGCGTCGACGCTCACCAGGCAGAGCGGCCCGGCGTCGCCGGACTCGCGCAGCCAGCCGTTGAGCACGACGCCGGCGAGGATCTCGTCGGTGTCGACGGCGTCGGCGGCCTGCAGTGCGCGCAGGGCCAGCCGAGCGACCAGCCGCAGATAGTCGGAGGCCCGGTCGGCCGGCGGGCGCGGCACCGGGAGTGCCTCCCCGTCCGGGGCGAGCCGGTAACCGGTCAGCGAGGGCACGACGTCCAGCGGCGGCAGGTCGAGGTCCAGCACGGCGGTGCGGGTCAGCGGCCGGTAGACGGCGCGGCAGGGCGCGGGCAGGTCCCGGGTGTTGGTCTCGGCGGCGGCGAGGGCCCGTTCCAGCAGGGACTCGACGGCGGCCGGCTCGGCCTGCCGGTAGGCCCGGCGGCACTCCTCCAGGGAGTCGTTGTACTCGCGCACCGCCCGGGCCCGGGCCTGCTCGGTCTCGTCGTGGGCGCGCCGGGACTCGTCGGCGGCGGGGCTGTCGGCCTCGGCCTGCCGGGTGCGCCACTCGCGCAGGGCCCGCTGGTGGGTCAGCCGGGCCTTGGCCAGTCCGCGCTGGTAGTCGGAGTCGAGCAGTCGGCGGACCGGGGGTCCGTCGGGGTCGGCCGCCGGCGGTTCGGCGGGCGCGTAGTCCTCCCAGCGCGGCTCCGGGTCCGGGCCGGCCGCCGCGGGCGGCGCGCCGTCCGGATAGGGGCGCGGTTCGTAGTGGCGCAGCTGGCTCTCGAAGTCCATGGCCGAGACCGGCAGGGCGGAGCGCCGGAGCAGGTCGGCCAGCCGCTCGTGCTCGGCCTGGACGGTGAGCGTGCGGTGGTGGGTGAGCGCGGCCGCCCTGGCGTGGGCGGCGACCTCCTCGTCGCCGCCCGCGCCGAGCGGTTCGGGGGCCGGCCGCCCCGGGGACGACGGCCCGCCCGCGGCGTCCGGGGGGCGGCCGGACGGGTCGTCCACGACCGGCTCCTCCACCCCGAGGTCGCGGAACACGGAGGCGAGGAAGCCCGGTTGGGGGGCCGTGACAGCACCGTCGGACTGGCCGTCTGCTGAGTACTGCATCGGTGGTCGTTCCCCCATGCTCGTCCGGCGCCTGCCCGGGGCGGTCGGCAGCCCTCGGCGGCGAACCGGGGGTCCGCCCCGCTTCCGGACATTGTCCACCGAACGGGCGCACCGGTCAGCCAAGCCTCTCAGTTGGTCCGGGTGTTGGTCAGGTGCAGTCCGATGTAGCCGACATAGATCCGGCCACTGCCCGAACAGTCGTCCAGGTAGTGCAGCCGGGGTGCGGTGCGGCCGCCGCCGATCCGCAGGTGCGCCCCCATGAAGGCGCGTCTGGACGCGTCCACGCACTCCGGCACCGGGAGCATCCGCTCGCGCTTCCACTTGGCGTGGCTGTACACGGTGCGCGACTCGCCGCGCACCGCCTTGCGGGGCGGGAAGCGGTGGCAGCCGGCCGGGGTCCGTTCGCACCACTGCTTGAAGTCGCCGCCCGCCCGGCCGCGGACCGCCGCCTCGGCGTACTCCTGGAGCGCGGTCAGACCGTCCCAGGTGAGCCGGGCCCAGCCCCCTCCGGCACAGCGCAGCTCGTCGAGGGCGAGCGCGGCCTTCTGGTCGCCGGTGAAGGTGAGCAGCGGGAACTCGCCGAGCCGGTCCATCAGCTCGGTGAAGGTGAGCGGGATCCCGCCGTGGCCGCCGGCCGGTCCGGTGCGCCGCCGCCCGGCCCGACGGGCGGGAACGGGCAGCGCGGGCCGGGGCGGGGCCGGTGGGGCCGGGAGCATCAGCGTCGCCGGGGCCGGCACCGCTCCGGCGCCGGATGCGGTGCAGAGCCGGCCGGCGGATCCGCGCCCCGCCGCCGGGCCGGCCGTCCGGCCGGGAAGCGGGCCGCCCGCCGTGAGGGCCTTCGGCTGGGGCCGCTCGCGACGGCGCTCCCGGCGGCCCTCGTGACGCGCGGGGTGGGCGGGATACGGGGCGTGGCCCGGGCGGGTGCCCCGCTCGTGCTCGGCCGACCGGTCCGTCCGGTCGGCGGGGACGGCCACCGGAGCCGCGAGCACGGGCACCGCGGCCGGCACCCGCGGCGGGGGCACGGCCGCCAGTGTCGCCGGCGCCGTCCGTTCGGCGGCGAGCCGGCGCGGTTCGCGGGACAGCAGGACGGCCGCGCGCCGCGGGTCCTCCTCGATCCGGTGGCGGGCCAGCACCGGGTGCCGGCGGCCGTCCCGCCGGGAGGCCGGGTCGACCTCGGGCAGATAGGTGCGGACCGCCCCGCCGTAGACGGCGTGGAACTCCAGGGCGACGTTGAACCTGGTGCGCGCCTCGGCGTCCAGGACGTACAGGGTGGCGAGTCCCGGCAGGTGCTCGCAGAGCGGGGCGACCGTTCCGACGAGCCATGCTCCGGCGTCGAGGCCGGCCGGGACGCTGGCCACCACGGCGGGCATCCGGCGGTCCGGGTCGCAGAGCTCGTCGACCAGGCCGTCGACCTCGGCCGCGGTGAGCATCCGGGGCGCGGCGAGCACGGCGGCCGGGCCGTCGGCGGCGTCCAGCAGCGGCAGCAGGGTGCGGACCGGTTCGGGGACCGGTACCCGGCCGGGTGTCCGTACGGCGCTGTCGGTGGTGCGGGTGGCGGCCTCCAGCCGGAGCCAGGTCGGGCCGGTGGGACCGGCCGCCAGGGTGAGGGTCAGGTGGTCGGTGCCGTGCGGGGCGGGGGTGCGGACCCGGCGGCGGTCGTAGCGGCCCCCGGGACCGCTCGGACCGCTCGGACCGGCCGGCTCCCCGGGGCTGCTCGGACCGGCCGGCTCCCCGGGGCTGCTCGGGCCACCGGGACCGGCCGGGAGCGGACCCCCGTCGCGGTCCAGCAGGACCCGGTCGCCGAGCCGGAACCGCTCGGCGTAGGGGGAGGCGGCCCCGGCCCGGAGCGGCGCGGCCGGGTCGCGCGGGGCGGGCGGCGCGGCCGACAGCGCGGTGGACGGCGCGGGCGGCGGCCCGAGCAGCGCGGGCGGGGGTTCCTCGCACCCCTCGCGTTTCAGCCAGGCGGCGAGGTGCTGGTCGGCCAGGGCGAGGGCGTCGGCGTACGGGAGGGCGGTGGTGACGGTCATCCGGTAGGGCGCCGCAGGGCCTCCGGGGCCGGGGAGTCCGGCTCGGGCGGGCGGCGACGAGGAACGTTCCGAGGTCATGCGCATACCTCCGTGGGGCGGTGGGGTCCCGTGTCCTCCATCGATGGGTCTTTGGTCCGGTTCGCCGGACCTGTGCCCAGGAAACGCCATGGCCCGGAGCGGAAGTTCCAACTCCGGGCCACGTCACTACATTCGGGTGAATCTGCTCGAGCCGGCTGTCGCGCGGGGCGAGAATCTGCATGGCTCCCGGCCCCGTCCCGGGACCGGCTGCGCGGACGCCGTCCGATCAGACCGGCACCTCGACGTGGGTCCGGCCCGCCGCCACCCCGGTCGCCGTCCCGCCGGTCGCCTCGGCCAGCCAGGTGTGGAACGCCGCGACCTCCGGTTCCGGCACCCCCACCTCGATCCGCACCCCGGACGCCTCGTACGCCAGGTCGCGGACCGTGAATCCGGCCGCCCGCAGGTCGTTCTCCACCCGCCCGGCCCGGGCGTGGTCGACCGTCACCGCGAGCAGCGCGACCGGCCGCCGCTCCAGCAGCCCCAGCTCGTCCAGCGCCTCCGACACCGCGCTCCCGTAGGCGCGCACCAGGCCGCCGGCACCGAGCTTGATGCCACCGAAGTAGCGGGTCACCACCGCCACCGTGTCGGTCACCCCGCGCCGGCGCAGCACCTCCAGCATCGGCACGCCCGCCGTCCCGCCCGGCTCGCCGTCGTCGCTGGAGCGTTCGCGGCGCTGCTCCTCGCCGACCACGAAGGCGGTGCAGTTGTGCCGGGCGTCCCAGTACTGCTTGCGGATGCCGGCGATGAACGCCTGGGCCTCGTCCTCGTCGGCGACCCGGGCGAGGTGGCAGATGAACCGGGACTTCTTGATCTCGATCTCGTGGGTGCCCGCGCTCCGGACGGTCAGGTACGGCCTGGGGGTCGGCTCCGGTGTGGCGGGCATGGCGCGGCGGTTCTCCCGGAGACGACGAGGGGCGGACGGTGCGGCCCGGGCGGGACGACAGCTCGCCCGCGGACCGCCCCGTCAGCCTACGGCGTGCCCCACCGACCGGCCCCGAGGGGCGGGCGGCCGGGCGGCGCTCAGCCGCGGCCCGCGAGCGCGTCCAGCCGGGACCGGTCCAGACCGGTCGCCGCCTGCACCTCGGCCAGGTCGACCGCACCGCAGTCGAGCCCGCGCAGCAGGTAGCCGCTGAGCGCCCGGGCGGTCGCCGGCTCGTCCATGACGTCCCCGCCCGCCTTGGCCACGTACGCGGCCAGCCGGGCGGCGGCGGGGGCCAGGCCCTCCCGGTAGAAGGAGTAGACGGCGACGTAGCGGGTCGGCAGGTGCGCCGGGTGCATGTCCCAGCCCTGGTAGTAGGCACGGGCGAGCGAACGGCGGACCAGATCGTGGTGGAGCTTCCACGCCGCGTGCACCTGGGCGGTGGTACCGGTCGGGATCACATTGGTGGAACCGTCGGAGAGCCGCACCCCGGTCCCGGCGGCCGCGACCTGCATCACCGCCTTGGCGTGGTCGGCGGCCGGGTGGTCCATGCTCTGGTGGGCGGCGGCGACCCCGCAGGCAGCGCTGTAGTCGAAGGTGCCGTAGTGCAGACCGGTGGCCCGCCCCTCGGCCGCCGCTATCATCCGGGCGACGGTGGCCCGGCCGTCCGGGCCGAGGATCGCCTGGGTGGTCTCGATCTGGATCTCGAAACGGAGCCGGCCCGCCGGCAGCCCGGCGCCGCGCTCGAAGTCCGCCAGCAGCCCGGCCAGTGCGGTGACCTGCTCGGCGTAGGTCACCTTGGGCAGGGTGAGCACCAGCCCGTCGGGCAGTCCGCCGTGCGCCAGCAGGGTGCCGAGGAACAGCTCCAGGGTGCGGATGCCGCGGTCCCGGACGGCCGCCTCCAGGCACTTGATCCGGATGCCGAGGTAGGGCGGAGCGCTGCCGTCGGCGACCGCGGCGGCGAGCAGTTCGGCGGCCCGGACCGCCGCCGCGTCCTCCTCCGCGTCGGGCCTCGGGCCGTAGCCGTCCTCGAAGTCGATCCGCAGGTCCTCGACCGGCTCGCGCTCCAGCTTGGCCCGGACCCGGCGGTGCACCTCGGCGAGCAGCCCGTCGTCCGCCACGCCGAGCGCGCGGGCGAGCTCCGCGGGGGTGCCGGCGTGGGTGTCGAAGGCCTCCAGGGCCTGCCGGCCCCAGGTCCGCACGGTGTCGGCGGCGAAGGCGTCGGCCGGCACGTAGACGGTGTGGACCGGCTGGCGGGTGCCCGGGTCGCCCGGGAAGCGGTGGGCCAGCTCGGCGTCGACCGGCGCCAGCAGCGCGTCCACGGCGGACCTGGCGGCGGCGGAGAATCCCGCCCCGCCCGTCGGCCCGGTAGCGCCCGTCTCGACCTGCGACATCCGTCACTCCTCACGCAAGCATGCGCGCGGGGCCCGTGCCAGGCCAGCGCTTCAACAGTTTGTTGATGCGAAGGTAGACGGGCCGGGAACGGGCGTCAATGGCCGGCCGGCGCCGCGGGCGCCACGGCCGCGGGCCCGGGTCAGTCCCGGCCGGAGGTGGCGTAGCGGTCCCGCAGCTCCGGGTAGAGCGCCTCGACGTCCTTGGGGTGGACCGAACCGTCGGGACGGCTGCCGACCACGCCGTACTTCTTGGTCAGCCAGGCGGCCAGCCGCTGCGGGTCCGGCTCGTGCTCGAAGGTGTCGATGTAGCTCACCAGCGCCTCGAACGCCTGCTCGGGGTCGAGCCGGTACGAGCCCGGGCGCGGCGCGGGACCGATCGGGCGCTGCGCGCGCTCGACGAACTCCGGCGCCTGCTCCGCGGCCTCGGCGTAGCCCTGCTCCGCGTGAGCCTGATCCGCGTGAGCCCGCTCGGCGAAGCCCTGCTCGGCCTCGCCCCGCTCGGCGAAGCCCTCCTCCGCCGAGGGAAGCGCCACGTACCCGGCACCGGCACCGCCAACGGCGGCCTGCTGCTCCGCGGCCTCCGGCTGCTCGGGGTCGGTCGGGCGCGGCGGCTTGAACCACGGCGAGACCTGGCCGGGCACCCGCCCGCCCGGCGCGGCGTCGCTGGGGTGACCGGTGGTCCGCACGGCCCGCTCGGTCCAGACGTTCAGCTCCTCCTCCTGCGGCACCGGGGCCTGCTGCGCCCCGCCGGCCGGCTCCTGGGCGTCCCGCAGCCGCACGGCGGCGAGCTTGGCGAGCACCTCGGCGGGAGCGGGCTCGGGCTGGCCCAACGGCTCCGCCTCCGGCTCCGGGCGGACCGGCCCCTGGGACTGCGGCAGCGGCTGCGGCCGGCTCTGCGCCGGGCCCTGCGCCCGCGGAACGGCCTGGACGGAACGGTCGACCCGGACCGGCTGCTGCTGCCGTGCGGCATCCTGCCCCTCGACCCCGGCCCGCGCGGACTGCCCGGCCGGCACCAGAGCCGCCGCCGCACGGCTCTCCTGCAGCGCGCGGGCCTCCTGCGCGGCGAGGGCCGCCTCGGCCCTGGCCACCGCCTCGACCTCGCGGGCCTCCTTCTCCTCCCGGGCCACCCGGGCGTCCTCGTCCATCCGGTCGAACACCGACGGGTCCAGCGGCACCCCGTACTTGGCCAGCTTGAGCGGCAGCAGCGCCTGGATCGGCGCCGACCGGCGCCAGCCGCGGCCGTAGCGGAACCGCAGCTGGGCCCGGTAGACCAGCCGGTTCTGCTCCAGCCGTACGACCTCGTCGTAGGAGCGCAGCTCCCAGAGCTTCATCCGCCGCCAGAGCCGGAAGGTCGGCACCGGCGAAAGCAGCCAGCGCATCATCCGGACCGACTCCATGTGCCGGTCCGCGGTGATCGCCGCGATCCGCCCGACCGCGTGCCGGGAGGCCTCGACCACGACGACGAACAGCAGCGGGATGACGGCGTGCATGCCCATCCCGAGCGGGTCGCCCCAGGAGGCGGCCGCGTTGAAGGCGATCGTCGCGACGGTCAGCAGCCAGGCGGTCTGCCGCAGCGCCGGGAAGGGTATGCGCAGCCAGGTGAGCACCAGGTCCAGCGCGAGCAGGACCACGATGCCCGCGTCCACGCCGATCGGGAACGCGTAGGAGAAGGCGCCGAAGCCCTTCTGCTCGGCCAGCTCCCGCACCGCGTTGTACGAGCCGGCGAAGCCGATACCGGAGATGATGCAGGCACCGGCGGCCACCAGGCCGAGCAGGCTGCGGTGGGCCTTGGTGAGCGATGGGCGTGCCATTACGTCTATCAACCCCTGGATGTCGGCTGCGGCCGTTCGCTGCCTCGGCTGCCGGTTCCCGCTTGTCGGGGCGCCGGACGGCTGAGCGACCTCCGGGCTCGGCCCACCGGAGTTTACTCGTACACCTGTCCCAGCGTTCCCGCAGCCCGCGCCGTCACCGCGACCGGCCACCGCCGTTCCCCGGCTCCCCGCCCCGCGGAGCCGGGGAACGGGCGTCCGGTCAGGACGGCTGCGCCGCCGTGCCGTTGAGGTAGGCCAGCACCGCCATGACCCGGCGGTTCGCGTCCTCGGCCGGGGCGAGTTCGAGCTTGGTGAAGATGTTGGCGATGTGCTTGGCCACCGCGCCGTCGCTCACCGACAGCCGGGCGGCGATCGCCGAGTTCGAACATCCCTCCGCCATCAGCTCCAGCACCTCCCGTTCGCGCGGCGACAGCCGCTGCAACGGCCCCGAACGACGCGAGGTGCTCTGCATCAGCTTGGCGATGACGTCCGGGTCCATCGCCGTACCGCCGGCCGCCACCCGGCGGACCGCGTCGATGAACTGGTCGGCGTTGAAGACCCGGTCCTTCAGCAGGTACCCGATCCCGCCCGTGCCGTCCGCCAGCAACTCCCGCGCGTAGAGCTGCTGGACGTGCTGGGACAGCACCAGCACCGGCAGGCCGGGAATCTCCCGACGGGCCCTGAGCGCCGCCTGGAGCCCCTCGTCGGTCAGGGTCGGCGGCAGCCGGACGTCGACCACCGCGACGTCCGGACGGTGCGTCAGCAGAGCCTCCTGCAGCTCCGGACCGGTCTCGACCGCTGCGGCGATCGTGAAACCGTGCGCCTCCAGCAGTCGGATCAGACCTTCTCGAAGGAGGTAAAGGTCCTCGGCGAGGACAACTCGCACGGCAGCTCCAGGGTGATGGTGGTCGGACCGCCCGACGTACTGTCGATGGCGAGGACACCGTCGAAGGTACCCAATCGCCGCTCGATCCCCCGAAGCCCGGTCCCCCTGGTGGGATCCGCGACCCCCATCCCGTC
The DNA here is from genome assembly GCF_044748625.1 of Kitasatospora sp. NPDC089913. NCBI lineage: Bacteria > Bacillati > Actinomycetota > Actinomycetes > Kitasatosporales > Streptomycetaceae > Kitasatospora > Kitasatospora sp. NPDC089913. Next base: position 70,012 of record NZ_JBIVGI010000039.1, read on the forward strand.
GTCCGTCACCGTGACCCGCAGCCGGCCGGCCCGGTACAGGATGTCCACCCACACCTGCTCCGCGCCCGAGTGCTTGGCCGCGTTGGCCAGCAGCTCGCAGATGCTGAAGTACGCCGTGGCCTCCACCGGCGCCGGCGGCCGGTCCGGCAGGCTCACGTACACCTCGGTCGGCAGCGCGCAGTCCAGCGCGAGCGCGCGGACCGCGTCACCCAGCCCGCGCTCCGCCAGCACCGGCGGGTGGATGCCCCGGACCAGGTCGCGCAGCTCCTGGAGCGCCCGCGCCGAGGACTGCCGGGCCTCGGACAGCAGCTCGCGCGCCGCCGCCGGATCGGTCTCCATCAGGTGCTCGATCGTGCCCAGCGTCATCCCGATCGCGACCAGCCGCGCCTGGGCGCCGTCGTGCAGGTCCCGCTCGATCCGTCGCAGCTCGGCCGCCTGGGTGCCGACCGCGTCGGCCCGGGTCTCGGTCAGCTCCGCAACCCGCCGGGTCAGCTGGGCGTGCGAGGTCCGACCCTCCTTGTCCAGCACCCGGCGGGCCACCTCCGCGTACCCGCGTACCGCGTACGGGGCCAGCAGCGTGCCCAGAGCGAGCATCCCGAGCCCGAGCAGGGCCGAGAGGAACACGGTCGCGGCACCGCGCGAACCCACCGGCCCGTCGCCGCGCACCGCGACGACCAGGAATGCCGCACCACCGCCCAGGACGCCCAGCACCACCAGTCCCAGCGCGGTCGCCAGCAGGGGGCTCACCACCAGCCAGAGCATCTCGCGCCGCGTCACGGCGTCCCTCACGGCCCAGTGGAGTATCTGCGCGAGCCGGGCGACGTTGTGGGAGCGGTGGTAGGACCAGCCCGTCCACCAGTGACCGCGGGCGTCCTCCTCCAGCGGCGGCCTGGGGCTGTACACCGCCTGCAGCCTGGTCCCGTACCAGCGGTTGAGCTGCCCGCGCGTCCGGGTCGCGGTCGGCCGCACGAACAGACCGGCCAGCGCCAGACCCGCGCCCACGGCGGCGATCAGTGCGACGAACACCGCCGGGTAGTAGCCGTCGAGCAGCCAGGCGGCCGTCGCGCCGGCGAAGAAGCACCCGAACACGGGCACCACCACGACCGGCACCGCACCGAGCACCAGGAGGGACAACCGGGCCAGCCCGCGGCCGCCTGCGGCGAGTGCTGCCTCGGTCTGGGCTCGCACGGCACCGCCTCCGCTGATCCGACTCTCTGTTGCCACGCCAACTCCTGATTGCTGATGCCGACGCCGCAGGCCGGCCCCGATCCTCCTCGTCCAGTGTCCCCGGAGGCCGTGCCGTCGGCACTGGCCGTCCCACCCGAATTCGGGGTGGTCCTAGGTCCACCCCGCGCGGGCCCCTGCCCCCGCGGGACCGGATCGGCCGGGAGCCGGCGAAAGCTGTGCACAGCAATTCGGGCGCAACGCAAAGAACCCCCGCCGGTTTCCCGACGGGGGTTCTTCACAATGATTGTTCGGCGGCGTCCTACTCTCCCACAGGGTCCCCCCTGCAGTAC